>NZ_CP044543.1:3320019-3639192 GCF_008932115.1 Bradyrhizobium betae | reverse complement strand
GAGATAGGCCCGGCTCTGCAACGCACCGCCGAAGTGGCGCTGCGCTGCGTCCGGGGCGCGAGCGCGTGGCTTGAGCGGATCATCGCGGAACGCTAGCCTCTCCCCATGGAAGCCGACGCCGCCCCCACCCGCTCCATCGCCGCACCGCTGCGTGCAGCATGGACGGCTGGCCGCCATCTGCTGTCGCGGGCAGCACGGCTCGCACTCGACATTGCGCTGCCGACCTTGTGCGTCTCCTGCCGCGAGCCGGTCGACGGCGAGGGCGTTTGCGCTTCCTGCTGGGCGCGGCTGTCGTTCATCGAGCGGCCCTACTGTCCGCGGCTCGGCATTCCCTTCGTCTACGACCCCGGCCCCGGCATGCTGTCGATGGAGGCGATCGCCAGCCCGCCGGCTTACCAGCGGGCGCGCGCAGCGGTGCGCTATGACGACGTCGCGCGGACGCTGGTGCATGCGCTGAAATACCAGGATCGCACCGATCTGGCGCCGGCCATGGGCCGCTGGATGGCGCGCGCAGGGGGCGAGCTGCTCGCGGGCGCCGACATGCTGGTGCCGGTGCCCCTGCATTGGCGGCGGGCCTGGCGCCGCCGCTACAACCAGTCCGGGGCGCTCGCGCGGATCATCGCGCAGCAGAGCGGGGTCAAGGTGCGGGGCGAGGTGCTGCGCCGGGTGCGCGCCACCGAACAGCAGATCGGCCTGTCGCGGGCGCAGCGGGCGACCAATGTGCAGGGCGCATTTCAGGTATCTCCCGACCGCCAGGCCGAGATTCAGGGCCGCCGCATCATCCTGATCGACGATGTCCTGACCTCCGGCGCGACGCTGGATGCCTGCGCGCGGGCCCTGCTGCGCGCCAGGGCGGCCCAGGTCGACGTGCTGGTCTTTGCCCGGGTTGTGGAGATCAGGTGAAGTCCCATATAATTCAATGAATTCATGACATGAGAGCGCCAGCCAACATGACCGCTGCTGTCGAGATCTACACGAGGCCGGGCTGCGGCTATTGTTCCGCCGCCAAATCGCTGCTGACCCGCAAAAAGGCGACTTTCGCCGAGTTCGACGTCGCAAAGAACCCGTCCTGGCGCGACGAGATGTACGACCGCGCCGGCGAAGGCTCGACCTTCCCGCAGATCTGGATCGGCGGCACCCATGTCGGCGGCTGCGACGACCTCTACGCGCTCGACCGCGAGGGCAAGCTCGATGCGATGCTCGAGAGCGTGAAGGCAATATCATGAGCGACGACAGGACCTTCACCGCGGCCATGATCCAGATGCGCACCGGCCTGCTGCCCGGTCCGAGCCTTGCGCAGGCAACGCAACTGATCCGGCAGGCCGCGGCCAATGGCGCCGACTACGTGCAGACACCCGAAGTCAGCAACATGATGCAGCTGAACCGCACGGCGCTGTTCGAGCATCTGCAAAGCGAAGGCGACGACACCTCGCTGAAAGCGTACCGGGCACTCGCAGCTGAGCTCAAGATTCACATCCATGTCGGCTCGCTCGCGCTGCGGTTCTCGGAAGAAAAGGCGGTGAACCGCTCCTTCCTGATCGGGCCCGAGGGCAATGTGCTCGCGAGCTACGACAAGATCCACATGTTCGACATCGTGCTTCCGGACGGCGAGAGCTATCGCGAATCCGCCAATTACCAGCCGGGCGAGACCGCCGTGATCTCCGACCTGCCCTGGGGCCGCGTGGGCTTGACGATCTGCTACGACGTGCGCTTTCCCGCGCTCTATCGTGCGCTGGCCGAGAGCGGGGCGTCCTTCCTCACGGTGCCCTCCGCCTTCACCCGCAAGACCGGCGAAGCGCATTGGCACATCCTGCTGCGCGCGCGCGCCATCGAGACCGGCTGCTTCGTGTTCGCGGCGGCGCAGGCCGGCACCCACGAGAACAAGCGCGAGACCTATGGCCACTCGCTGATCATCGATCCCTGGGGCGAGATCCTCGCCGAGGGCGATGTCGAGCCCGGCATCATCATGGCCAGGATCGACCCGGCCAAGGTCGAGACCGCGCGCCGCGCCATCCCCTCGCTCCAGCACGGCCGCCGCTTCGGCGTAGCCGATCCCAAGGCCGGGCCCGACCATCTGCACCTGGTGCGGGGATCGGCATGATCCGCTACGCGCTTCACTGCGACAAAAACCACGAATTCGAAAGCTGGTTCCAGAGTTCGTCGGCTTACGATTCGCAGGTGAAGCGCAAGCTGGTGACCTGCCCGATCTGCGGTTCGGCCAAGGTGGACAAGGCGATCATGGCGCCGCGCATCGTCGGCAAGAAGGGACGCGGCCCCGCAACGGCGCCGCCGGAGCCCGCCGCCACGCCTGCGCCCGAGGCGACGCCGTCCGGACCGACCTCACTGCTGATGGCGCAGGAGCGCGAGCTTCGCACCAAGCTGAAGGAGCTGCGCGACCACATCGTGAAGAACGCCGACAATGTTGGCGAGCGCTTCGCGAACGAAGCCCGCGCAATGCATTACGGCGACAAGGAGCATCGCCCGATCTACGGCGAGGCCTCGCCGGACGAGGCAAAGTCGCTGATCGATGAGGGCATCGAAGTGTCGCCGCTGCCGACCTTGCCGGAAGACCGGAATTGACTGCTACTGTCGTTCCGGGGCGCGCATTAGCGCGAACCCGGAACCTCGAGATTCCGGGTTCGCCCTTCGGGCGCCCCGGAATGACAGCCAGCTAAGCCCCCACCAGCACCGCCACGCCGATCACGATCAGCGCGATGCCGATGATCTCGCGCGCTGCGATCGGCTGCTTGAACGAGTAGTACGCCACGCCTTGCGCGAACAGCACCTCGATCAGAGCGAGCGTGCGGACATTGGCGGCGGCCGTCAGCGCGAACGCCAGGAACCAGAATTGCGAGGCGAAGGCGCCCATGAAGCCGGCGAGCAGCGACGGCTTCCATAGTCCCAGGATCGCCTGCAGCACCTTTGGCGCGCGCCAGAGCAGATAGATCGTCAGGATCAGCGTTTGCACGAACAGGCCGAGCACCAGCGTGAACGACGCCGAGGTCACGAAGGAGACGCCGGGCACGTTGATGATCGCGCCGCGAAAACCCACCGCCGACAGCGCGAAGGCCGCCGCCGCAACGAGACCCGTGATGGTCGGCTTTAGCTCGGCAAAGCTCTTCTCGCCGCCCGGCCGCAGCGCGGTGATGACGACGCCGATGGTCGCGACCACGATCGCCAGCACCTTCAGCCAGGTGAGGTGATCGCCGAGGAAGACGAAGCCGAAGATCGCGGTCTGGATCGCCTCTGTCTTCAGGTACGCCGTCGTCACCACGAAGGAGCGGTCGTTCATCGCGAGCAGCATCAGGCCGGTCGCGACGATCTGGCTGAGCGCGCCCAGCAGTAGCCATGGCCAGAACACCGACGGCGGCATGCTGAGATGATCGCCGGTCGCGATCAGCACCACACCCAGAAACAGCAGCGAGAACGGGAAGCCGAACAGGAAGCGGATATTGGTCGCCCCCCACGTCCCCAGCGGCTTCGTCAACGACCGCTGCATCGCATTGCGCGCGACCTGGCCGAGCGCAGCGATGACGGTGAAGGGAATCCAGAGGCTGGCGATGGTGAACATGGGGGCGGGGCGATGGGAGGAGAAGTCGCTGGCAACCTGCCGCTAGCCGCGAAGGAGGTCAATCACGACTAGGTCATAGGAGCGATGCTCGCGCCTCAAAATCAGTGTCGTCCCTGCGTGCGCAGGGACGACAGCGCCCGAGACGTTAGATTTCGCGCACTCACACCATGCCTTCGGCCACCACCATGTAGTTCACGTCCATGTCCGACGAGAGGGACCATTTGTCGGCGAACGGGCTGTAGACGACGCCGGTCTGCTCGGTGATGACGAGGCGGTTATCGAGCAGGTATTTCGTCAGCTCGTCGGGGGTGACGAACTTGTTCCATTCGTGGGTGCCGCGCGGCAGCCAGCGCAACACGTATTCGGCACCGACGATGGCGAGCGCGAAGCTCTTCCAGTTCCGGTTCAGCGTCGAGACCACCATCAGGCCGCTCGGCTTCAGCATCGCCGCGCAGCGCTTGAGGAAAACGCCGACATCGACCACATGTTCGACCACTTCCATCGCCAGCACGATGTCAAAGCGCTCGCGCGGGTCGATCTCCTCCACCGTGGTGCAGCGGTAGTCGATCGCCAGATGGCCCTTGTCGGCATGCAGCTTCGCCGCCGCGATGTTGCTCGCCGACGGATCGACGCCGATAACCTGCGCGCCGAGCCGCGACAGCGGCTCGCACAGCAGGCCGGCGCCGCAGCCGATGTCGAGCACACGCAGGCCACCGAGACTGTTGAGGCTGCGCACGTTGCGCTCGAACTTACGGCAGGCGGCGTCACGGATATAGCCGAGCCGCAGCGGGTTGATCCGGTGCAGCGGAGCCATCTTGCCGTTGGGGTCCCACCACTCCGCCGAGAGTTTGGAGAATTTCGCGATCTCGGCGGCGTCGACGGTCGAGCCGGGCTGGGCGGGGGCGGTTGAAGAAGTATCTTGCTGCATGCTCATGATGACGCGCCGCTCTATCGTGCGGTGATCGAATTACGGAAGGCCAGCGGCGAAGCGATCGTTTTGATTCTCTCGAAACCCTTGCCAACCCCGCGAATCGTCACATCGCCGTAGTTGAGAATACGTCCGGGAATCGACTGATCGACGTCGACACTCTCGACCTTGTCGAGGCTCATTTCGAAGGTCTTCCGGGTAATAAACCCGGTCTTGTGGACGACCCTCAGGTTGGTGACGTCGGTCTCTGTGGTCCAGCGATGGAACCAGGCCTTTACGGTCCAGTACAGCGCCGCCAGAGCCGCTAGGCCGGAGCCGACAAGACACAGCAGCACGAGCCCTTCAACGATGGTTTGCCGGGACAGGACGAACAGGACGATAGCCAAGATCCAGGCCACGATCGCCGGGAAATAGAAGATCCAGTGCGCATTGGTCGAATACAGCACCTTCTCGCCGGGCTGAAGAATCTCGTCGATATAGCGCGCCATGATCCCGGTTAACCCATTACCCCAAAGGCGACCTCAAGCCTGCCCCGCAGGAACCCGCTTGCCCCCGGCCCCGCCGCTATGTATACGCGCGGTCGGTGTCCGCAGGCACCCGTCCGGTGCGGGTCACCATACTGATCCTTATGAAGGAATGCACGCGTCGTCATGAGCCGCCTCGTGATGAAATTCGGCGGCACATCCGTCGCCAATATCGAACGTATCCGCAACGTCGCACGCCATGTGAAGCGTGAGGTCGATGCCGGCCACGAAGTGGCCGTGGTCGTCTCGGCGATGTCCGGCAAGACCAACGAACTGGTGGCCTGGTGCACCGAGGCCTCGCCGATGCACGACGCGCGCGAATACGACGCCGTCGTCGCCTCCGGCGAACAGGTGACCTCGGGCCTTCTGGCCATCGTGCTCCAGAGCATGGGCATCCAGGCCCGCTCCTGGCAGGGCTGGCAGATCCCGATCAAGACCAGCGACGCCCATGCCTCGGCCCGGATCGAGGACATCGACGGCAGCGAGATCATCAAGCGCTTCCAGGAGCGCAAGGAAGTGGCGGTCGTCGCCGGCTTCCAGGGCGTCAATCCCGAGACCAACCGAATCACCACGCTCGGCCGCGGCGGCTCCGACACCTCGGCCGTGGCGATCGCCGCCGCCGTCAAGGCAGACCGCTGCGACATCTACACCGACGTCGATGGTGTCTACACCACCGACCCGCGAATCGTGCCGAAGGCCAAGCGGCTCGACAAGATCGCATTCGAGGACATGCTGGAACTGGCTTCCCAGGGCGCCAAAGTGCTCCAGGTTCGCTCGGTGGAACTCGGCATGGTCCACAATATGCCGATCTTCGTCCGCTCGAGCTTCGACAAGCCCGAGGATATCGACCCGCATGCCAACCAGCCGCCCGGCACGCTGATCTGCAGCGAGGAGGAGATCATGGAAAGCCACGTCGTCACCGGTATCGCCTTTTCGAAGGACGAGGCCCAGATCTCGGTGCGCCAGATCGAGGACAAGCCGGGCGTCGCCGCGTCGATCTTCGGCCCGCTGGCGGATGCCAACATCAACGTCGACATGATCGTCCAGAACGTGTCCGAGGACGGCAAGACCACCGACCTCACCTTCACGGTGCCGGCCGCGGACTACACCCGCGCCAAGGACACGATTACCGCCGCCAAGGCCAAGATCGGCTATAGCAGGCTGGATTCCGCCACCGACGTCGCCAAGATTTCGGTGATCGGCAGCGGCATGCGCAGCCATGCCGGCGTCGCCGCCCAGGCATTTTCGGCCCTCGCGGGACGGAATATCAACATCCGGGCCATTACAACCTCCGAGATCAAATTCTCGGTTTTGATCGACACTGCCTATACCGAACTCGCGGTGCGCACCCTGCACACGCTCTACGGGCTCGATCAGGCCTAAAGCGCGGCCGTCGTCGCGCTTTAAATTGTTGCTAGAGCATGGTCTTTCCGGAAAACCGCTTCGCACTTTTCCGGACCATGCTTGGACTAATTTTCTCTTAGCGGTCGCAGCAAACGCGAAGGTATACACACCTTCGCGTTTGGCAGGCGTTTTGCTTGGCAAAACAAGCCTCAATTCGCTATACGGCGAACAGGGTGGGCTGCCGCAGACTGTGTCCCAGTTCAGGCTGCTGATTCGGTGCAAGCGGTCGTTTGCGCCTGCGCCGGACAGACAATTTGATTGTTTTTCTGGAATTTTGGGCCAGCCGCCGGCCAATATCGCCGGGCCAGGCAGACGGAGGAGATTGACGGTTCATGCGGAGCGCGTCGGGAGGTCCCCGCGTCTTGTTGAGACGGCTCCGCGAAACCATGGCGGAGCAGGTCTCGGCCCAGGAGCGGCTGGACAAGATCGTGGTGCTGATCGCCGCCAACATGGTGGCCGAGGTGTGCTCGGTCTATGTGCTGCGCATCGACAACACGCTCGAGCTCTACGCCACCGAAGGCCTCAACCGCGAGGCCGTCCACCACACCGTGCTGAGCGCCCATGAGGGCCTGGTCGGCCTCGTCGCCAGCGAGGCGACCCCGCTCAACCTCAGCGACGCGCAGAGCCACCCGGCCTTCTCGTTCCGCCCCGAGACCGGCGAAGAAATCTACCACTCCTTCCTCGGCGTGCCGATCCTGCGCGCCGGCAACACGCTCGGCGTGCTGGTGGTGCAGAACCGCGCCAAGCGCAATTATGTCGAGGAAGAGCTCGAGGCGCTGCAGACCACCGCGATGGTGCTGGCGGAGCTGATCGCCTCCGGCGAATTGTCCGCACTCGCCCAGCCAGGCCAGGAGCCCGCCGCGCGCCATTCGGCGCAGAAGGTCGGCGCGATCCTGTCGGAAGGCATCGCGCTCGGCCATGTCGTGCTCCACGAGCCGCGCGTGGTCATCAAGGACTACATCGCCGAGGACCTGCCGAAGGAAATCAAGCGGCTCGACACCGCGCTGGCCAAGCTGCGCGCCGATCTCGACCGCATGCTGGAGCGCGGCGACGTTGCCGAGGGCGGCGAGCACCGTGAGGTGCTGGAAGCCTACCGCATGTTCGCCAACGATCAGGGCTGGTCGCACAAGCTGCACGAGGCGGTCGCCACCGGCCTCACGGCGGAAGCCGCCGTCGAGCGCGTGCAGTCCGACACCCGCGCGCGCATGCTGCGCTCGACCGACCCCTATTTGCGCGACCGGCTGCATGATCTCGAGGACCTCGGCTACCGCCTGATGCGGCAGCTGGTCGGGCAGGATCACGCGCCGTCACGTGAACAATTGCCCGACAATGCCATCGTCATCGCGCGCGCGATGGGGCCGGCGGCGCTGCTCGACTACGACCGCAAGCGCCTGCGCGGCATCGTGCTGGAGGAAGGCACCGCCAATTCCCACGTCTCGATCGTCGCGCGCGCACTCGGAATCCCCGCGGTCGGCGAAGTGCCGAACGCGCCCGGCATCGCCGATCCCGGCGACGCCATCATCGTCGACGGCACCTCGGGCGCGATCTATGTGCGCCCGTCGCAGGAGGTCGAGGCGGCCTTCGCCGAGCGCGTGCGCTTCCGTGCCCGCCGCCAGGCGCAATATCTGGCGCTGCGCGACCGGCCCTGCGTCACCAAGGACGGCCAGAAGGTCGAGCTGATGATCAACGCAGGTCTTGCCATCGACCTGCCGCATATCGAGGACACCGGCAGCGCCGGCATCGGCCTGTTCCGCACCGAGCTGCAATTCATGGTCGGCCAGAGCCTGCCGCGCACCAGCGACCAGCTCGCGCTGTATCGCACCGTGCTGGATGCCGCGGGCCCCAAGCCCGTCACCTTCCGCACGCTCGACATCGGCGGCGACAAGGCGCTGCCCTATATGGAAGCCGTGATCGAAGAAAACCCCGCGCTCGGCTGGCGCGCGATCCGGCTCGGGCTCGACCGTCCCGGCCTTTTGCGCGGCCAGATCCGCGCGCTGCTGCGTGCCGGCGGCGGCCGCGCGCTGCGCATCATGTTCCCGATGATCTCGGAGGTCGCCGAGTTCGACTCGGCGAAGGCGCTGGTCGAGCGCGAGCTGACTTATCTGCGCCAGCACGGCCACACGCTGCCTGAAAGAATCGACATCGGCACCATGGTCGAGGTGCCCGCTTTGCTCTACCAGCTCGACGAGCTCCTGAAGAAGGTCGACTTCATCTCGGTCGGCTCCAACGATCTGTTCCAGTTCCTGTTCGCGGTCGATCGCGGCAACGCCAAGGTCTCCGAGCGCTTCGACACCATGTCGGCACCGATCCTGCGCGTGCTGCGCGAGATCGCACGCAAGTCCAACGCCGCGAAGAAATCGCTGTCGCTCTGCGGCGAGATGGCCTCGAAACCGATCGGCGCGCTCGCCCTGATCGCGATGGGCTATCGCTCGCTGTCGCTGTCGGCGACCGCGCTCGGCCCGGTCAAGGCGCTGGTCATCGACCTCGACGCGAAAAAGGCCGAGGCGATGCTCGACCCGCTGCTGGATGCGCCCTCCGGCAGCGTCTCGATCCGGCAGAAGCTGACGGAATTTGCCGAGGCTGAAGGCCTGGCGTTGTAGCGGGCCTGTCCGCTCGTCTTCGCCGCCTTGCTTCCCTCCGCTTTTTTTGAGACCAAACCGATGTCGTCACTCCCCGAAACCAAACTGGACGTTCTACTCGCGCACCACGCCTCGCTCGAGGCCGAATCGCTTAGCCAGCTCTCCTCCGAGCGCTACGTGCAGGTCACGCGCGAGCTCGCCGAAATCACGCCGCTGATCGAGGCGGTGAAGACCTACCGGTCTGCGGTCAAGGAGCTCGCCGACACCGAGGCGCTGATCGCCGACACCACGACGGATGCCGAGATGCGCGGCATGGCCGAGGCCGAACGCGACGAACTCAAGCCGAGGATCGAGGAACTCGTCCAGAAAATCCGCGTCGCGCTGCTGCCCAAGGATGCGATGGACGACCGCAACGTGGTGCTGGAAATCCGCGCCGGCACCGGCGGCGACGAGGCCTCGCTGTTCGCCGGCGATCTGTTCCGGATGTACGAGCGCTTCGCGAGCCTTCAGGGCTGGAAGGTCGAGGTGATCTCGGCGAGCGAAGGCACCGTCGGCGGCTACAAGGAAATCATCGCGGAGGTGCAGGGCCGCGGCGCGTTCTCGAAACTGAAGTTCGAATCCGGCGTGCACCGCGTGCAACGCGTGCCCGACACCGAGACGCAAGGACGCATCCACACCTCGGCGGCAACGGTGGCCGTGATGCCGGAGGTCGAGGAGGTCGACGTCGAGATCAAGAACGACGATCTGCGCATCGAGACCATGCGCGCGCAAGGCGCCGGCGGCCAGCACGTCAACAAGACCGAATCGGCGATCCGCATCACCCACATCCCGACCGGGATCGTGGTGATGATGCAGGACAGCCGCTCGCAGCACAAGAACCGCGCGTCCGCCATGAACATCCTGCGCTCGCGCATCTACGACGCCGAGCAGCAGCGCCTCGATGCCGCACGCTCGGCCGAACGCAAGGAGAAGGTCGGCTCCGGCGACCGCAGCGAGCGCATCCGTACCTATAATTTCCCGCAAGGGCGCGTCACCGATCACCGCATCAATTTGACGCTCTACAAGCTGCCGCAGGTGATTGCGGGCGAAGCGCTCGGCGAATTGATCGACGCGCTGACCACCGAGCACCAGGCCGCCCAGCTTGCCGCGCAGGGTGTTGCAGCGTGACGGGCGCGTGAGCACCCGCTTCACCGGACTATCGATCGAGAGCGCGCGCCGCGCACTGGCCGCGCAGTTGAAAGCCGCGCAGCTCGACGAGCCCGGGCTCGATGCCCGCATCCTGCTCGGCGCGGCCGTCGGCCTCGACCTCACCGGCCTGATTGCACAAGCCACCCGGCTCCTCACTGGGGCCGAGGCGTCGCGTCTCGCGCAGCATGCACAACGCCGCATCGCCGGTGAGCCAGTGGCGCGGATTCTCGGTGTCAGGGAGTTCTGGGGCTTGCCGTTCCGGCTCTCGGAGGCAACCCTGGTCCCGCGTCCTGATACCGAGACCGTGGTCGAGCTCGCACTCGAGATTTTTCGAGAACGGACGACACCTCACCCGCCGCGCATCGCCGACATCGGCACTGGATCCGGCGCGATTTTGCTCGCGCTGCTGCATGAAATTCCCGGCGCCTTCGGCGTCGGCACCGATCTCAGCCTCACAGCGCTCAAAACCGCGAAAGGCAATGCCGCCTCTCTCGGCCTCACCGACCGCTCGGCATTCGTGGCCTGCTCCTATGCCGCGGCGCTGCGTGGCCCGTTCGATCTCATCGTGTCGAACCCGCCCTACATTCCCTCTGGGGAAATTCCGACCCTGAGCATCGAGGTGCGCGAGCATGATCCGCATCTTGCGCTCGACGGCGGCAATGACGGCTATGATTCCTATCGCGCGTTGATCCCGCAGGCGGCCGAACGACTCGCGTCCGGCGGAGCCCTGATCGTCGAGGCCGGACAGGGCCAGGCCCGGGATATCGAGGCCTTGATGACGGCCGCCGGGTTGACGGTGGACAGGCCGCCCAGGGCGGATTTGGCTGGCATTCCGCGGGCGGTTTCGGCCCGAAAAATGCCCCCATAAAAGCCGGATTGGCCTGTAAAAACCTCTTGGAATATCCCTTGGGAACGACTACCTTCCCTCCAGCACATCAGTGTCGGCCCCGTAGACCTACGGGCGAAAGCCGGGCTCAAGTGAGAGCTTCACTGATTTAAGGTTCCAAGCCGCAGGTCCTGTTAAGCGCGATGGCCCATTGAGGTACGCTGCTTTCCGACCGCAAAGTGAACGAAAGCCTGATATTGCGCGCGAAGACTAACGCAAGAAACCAGGGCTTGTTTTGGCAGGCAATATGAACGGGTTCGCTGGCGATGGATGCTGGCGGGTGGGGAACGCGTCTTTGTTGAACGCGGCGGTCGACAAACATCGGCAGGGTTCAAGCCACTTCTCGTGCGCGGTGCGCGCGAGGGATGTGAACCATTGTCATCAGGTCACTCTCAGCAATCAGTAACGCGTGCAACCTTTAGGGCTGGAATTAAAGGCAGGACATGAGAAACGGTCAGAACAAGCAGCGGATGCGCAACCGCAACAATAATAACAACAACAACAATAATAACCGGCGCGGCCAGAACCCGATGACCCGGGTCTACGAATCCAACGGGCCCGACATCAAGATCCGCGGCACCGCCTCGCACATCGCTGAAAAGTATCTCCAGCTCGCGCGCGACGCACGCTCCTCCGGCGACCCCGTGGCAGCCGAGAACTACTACCAGCACGCCGAGCATTATTTCCGCCTGATCGCAACGGCCCAGGAACAGTTCCGCCAGAACCAGCAGCCGCGCGGCGACGAGCCGATCAGCAGCAACAGCGGCGACGACGGCGAGGACGACGGCGAGAATTTCTCGAACTTCGGCCAGGAGCCGGGCTTCGTCCCGCAGCCGCAGCAGCAACCCTTCGTTCGTGACGGCCAGCGCGATCACCAGCAGCGCGACAACCAGCCTTCCTATCAGCGCGACAACCAGCAGCCGCGCGAACATCGCGAACGCGACCACCGTCCGCAGCCGCAATATCAGCCGCCGCAGCCGCTGAACCAGCCCCAGCCCGTCGTTGCCGATACCGGCAGCGTCGATCGCCTGCCCTCCTTCATCACCGGCCCGCAGCCGCAGGTGAACGGCGGCGCGAATGGTGCTCCGGGCAGCTTCGAGGGCGGTGGCGAGCGCTTCCCGCGCCGGCGTCGCCGGCCGCATGGCCCGCGTCCCGAACGCGAAGCCGCTCCAGCCGGCTCGAGCGACGAAGTGGCCCCCGGCGAGTAGGCCCGGGCTCTTCTTCTGATTTCATCGACCGCAAACGTCCCGGCCTCGCCGGGACGTTTTGTTTTCAGTTGCGCCCGACCGTCGTCGAGGACGGCACCAGCACCGGCTTGGTCAGCGCTGGAATCAACCGCGCCCGCTCGCGCTTGGCGGGGATCGCGCGGTAGACCTGCTTGGAAGCCTCGACGATGTGCACGCCCGCAAAGGGCAGCGACAGCGCCGCGCCGGCGCGCTCCCACATCTGCGCCGATTTCAGCACCCATCCGCCGGCATAGGGCGGCATGAACAGCGCCTCGCCCCATGAGGTCGGCGTGAACCAGGTCTGGCGCAGCAGGTCCGTGATCTGCGAGCGGGAATAGGGCCGGCCGTGACCGAACGGCGTGTTGTCGCTGCGGGTCCACACCCCGCGCCGGTTCGGGATCACCGCGATGACGCGGCCGGACGGCGACAGCACGCGCCACACCTCGCGCAAGAGCGCGGCCGGATCGTCCGACATCTCCAGCGCATGGACCAGCAGGATGCGGTCAACCGCGGCGTCGGGAAGCGGCAGCGAGAATTCATCGACCAGCGAGGCCAGCGCCGGCCGTCCCGTCGGCCATTTCAGAACGCCCTGGGCCGCCGGCATGAAGGCGATGCAGCGCTCCGCATCTTCGCGGAACAACCCGAGATAGGGCGTCGGATAGCCGACGCCGAGCACGCGCTGGCCCTCGGCGTTCGGCCAGCGCTCCCTGATGCCGCGATTGATCATCTGCCGCGCCACGATGCCGAGGCGACGGGAATAGAACTCTCTGAGGTCAACGACGTCGATGCTCATGACGGCAATGTAACATGCACAAGGGCAACGCCGCGCGCGGAATATTGCATTGCCTGCGCAACGTTAACGCCATATTTGTCTGACGGGGCTGAGCCCGATGGAGATGACATGGCCGCCGAAATTCGTACTTTCAACTGTTTAAACGACAATTTCGGTTATCTGATCCACGATGTGGAAACCAAGGCGACGGCGTCGATCGACGCGCCGGAGGCAGGTCCCATCCTGAAGGCGCTGGAGCGCGAGGGCTGGCAGCTCACCGACATCCTGATCACTCACCATCATGGCGATCATGTCGGCGGGGTCGCCGAGCTCAAGCAGAAATACAATTGCCGCGTCGTCGCGCCGCATGACAAGACGGCGAAGATCGCCAACGTCGACCTGCGCGTCGCCAATGGCGACGTGATCAAGATCGGCAATCTGCTCGCGCGCGTCGTCGAGACGCCCGGCCACACGCTCGACCACATCTCCTACGTGTTCGACAACGAGAAGACGCTGTTCGCCGCCGACACGCTGTTCTCGATCGGCTGCGGCCGCGTGTTCGAAGGCGACTACCCGATGATGTGGGACTCGCTGTTGAAGCTGCGGGCGCTGCCCGACGACTTCAAGCTCTATTGTGGTCACGAATACACCGCGTCCAACGTCAAGTTCGCGCTCACGGTCGATCCGGACAACGCGGCGCTGCAGGCGCGCGCGGCGGAAGTCGCGAAGCTGCGGGCCGACAACAAGCCGACGATCCCCTCACTGCTTGGTGACGAGAAGCGAGCAAACGTGTTCCTGCGGGCTGATGCGCCCGAGGTCGCAGCCAGGCTACACATGAAGGGTGCGGATCCCGCCGCGGTGTTCGGCGAACTGCGCGAGCGCAAAAACAAATCCTGACGGGGATCGATGCCGACCGCAGCCGAGATCATCGCACGCCTCGAACTCCGCCCGCATCCCGAAGGCGGACATTACCGCGAGACGTTTCGCGACCAGACCAGCGATGCCAACGGCCGCTCGCGCTCGACCCTCATCTACTTCCTGCTCGCACGCGGCGAGCGTTCGCACTGGCACCGGATCGATGCGGTCGAGACCTGGCACTATTATGCGGGCAGCCCGCTGATGCTGCGCATCGCGCATGACGGCTGCTCCCAGCACGAGGTGCGGCTTGGCATCAATCTGACTGGCGGCGAGCGACCGCAGGGAATCGTGCCGGCGAATGCCTGGCAGATGGCGGAGACGACGGGCGAGTGGACGCTGGTCGGCTGCACCGTGGCGCCTGCGTTCGAATTTGCGAAGTTCGAGCTGGCGCCGAAGGGCTGGGAGCCCTAGCCCAACGTCATTCCGGGGCGCGCGCAGCGGCGAGCCCGGAATGACGATTACCGCTTCCGCAGCACCATATCCTTCGCCGCGATCAGGCCGCCGCCAGCGATCAGGATCGCGGCGACGGCGATGTTGGCGCTGGCTTGCGCAAAGCCGGCGGCGATGAGGAAGCCGGTCGACAACAGTGGCGTCGCGTAGGAGGCGGCGCCGAGCACGCGGATGTCGCCGCGCTTCATGCCGATGTCCCAGGCGTAGAAGGCAGCACCGACGGGACCGATGCCGAGCGCGATCACGGCGGCCCATTGCAGCGTGGTTTCCGGCCACACAGTGGCTTCAAGCGCACCATGCATCAGCGCAGCGAGCACTGCGGTGGCAAGACAAAAGCCCGCAACCGCGTCGGTCGGCACCGCCTTGAGCCGGCGCGACAGCACCGAATAGGCGGCCCAGACGAACGCGGCGATGAACGCCGCGACCAGTCCGGGCACCTGACCGGGCGCGAAGCTGGAAGTATTTCCGGCGAACAGCAGCACGGTGCCGACGAGACCGAGGACCGCGCCGATGATGTGATGCGCGGCCAACCGTTCGCCGGGCAGGAACGACGAGAACAGCACGATCAACAACGGCCACATGTAATTGAGAAGACCCGCTTCGGCCGGCGGCGCGAAGCGCAGCGCGAGGAAATACAGGGCGTGATAGCCGAACAGGCCGCCGACGCCGACGATCCAGACGACGGGCGGCTGGCGCAGGCTGTTGGCAGCGTCGCCGCGGCCGATCCAGGTCAGCAGGCCGACGAGACCGCCGATCGCAAACGTCATCGCGGCAAGCTGGAACGCCGGAATCTTTCCGGTCGCGACCGTCATCACCGAGAGCAGCGACCACATCAGGATCGCGGTCAATCCAATCAGGGTGGCGGTGCGCGGGGTCATCGGTCAAAGGGCTCTGAGGACGCTTATGCCCGGCACGAGGCCGGGCATTTGCGCCTTCACTATCGCCTAGTCGCGCCCGAAGCTACAGGCTTTTGGCCCAAAGGCCCGGCGCAATATCAGGCCTGATATTGGCCGCCATTGATGGTCATCGTCGATCCCGTGATGAAACCGGCTTCGTCGGCCGCGAGGAACACGACCGCGCGGGCGATCTCCTCGGGCTCACCGAGACGGTTGACCGGAATCTGCGGGATCACGTTCTTCTCCAGGACGTCCTTCGGCACCGCCTGCACCATTTCGGTGTTGATGTAGCCCGGGCAGATCGCGTTGACGGTGATGCCACCCTTGGCGTTCTCGAGCGCCAGCGCCTTGGTGAAGCCGATGTCGCCGGCCTTTGCCGCGGAGTAATTGACCTGACCGAACTGCCCCTTCTGGCCGTTGATCGACGAGATCGAGATGATGCGGCCGAACTTGCGCGCGCGCATGCCCTCGATCACCGGGCGCGTCATGTTGAACAGCGAGCCGAGATTGGTGTTGATGACGGCGTTCCATTGCTCGAGCGTCATCTTGTGGAAAGCGGTGTCGCGGGTGATGCCGGCATTGTTGACGAGCACCTCGATCGGCCCGAGATCGGTCTCGACTTTCTTCACGCCCTCGGCACAGGCCTCGAAATTGCTGACGTCCCATTTGTAGACGGCGATGCCGGTCTCGGCCTTGAACTTCTCCGCCGCGGCATCGTTGCCGGCATAGCTTGCAGCGACCTTATAGCCGGCCGCCTTCAGCGCCTTGCTGATCGCAGCTCCGATGCCCCGCGTACCACCCGTCACCAACGCAACACGTGCCATTTCGCATTCCTTCCCTTGGACTCGTCGGACGTTTCTGGGTTTCGTTTTTAGCTACGGATTATGGGGGACGTTTGACGGACATCAAGAACAAAACGCCCGGCGTTGAGCCGGGCGTTTCTCTTTAGTCGAGGCCTGCGCGATTGCGAAGAATATTTGATTTGCAACCGCCGCCTTTTTAGTCGCGTGCAAAGCACGCACTGCTGTGTGCAGCGCACGCGTCAATTCCACGCAAGCTGTCTTCAGTCACGCGCCAGACACATCGCGATGCCCATGCCGCCGCCGATGCACAGCGTGGCGAGGCCCTTCTTGGCATCGCGCTTCTGCATCTCGTGCAGCAGCGTCACCAGCACGCGCGCACCGGACGCACCGACCGGATGGCCGATCGCGATCGCGCCGCCGTTGACGTTGACCTTGGCGGTGTCCCAGCCGAGGTCCTTGTTGACGGCGCAGGCCTGCGCCGCGAAGGCCTCGTTGGCCTCGATCAGGTCGAGATCGCCGACGCTCCAGCCGGCCTTCTTCAGCGCGGCGCGCGAGGCCGGGATCGGGCCCGAGCCCATGATCTTCGGATCGACGCCAGCCTGCGCCCACGACACGATGCGCGCGAGCGGCTTCTTGCCTTCCTTGGCGGCCTGCTTGGCGGTCATCAGCACCACGGCGGCGGCGCCGTCATTGATGCCGGACGCCGAACCCGCGGTGACCGTGCCGTCCTTTTCGAAGGCGGGCTTCAGCTTCGCCATCCCCTCGAGCGTTGCACCATGGCGCGGATATTCGTCGGCGCTGACGACGATGTCGCCCTTGCGGGTCTTGATGGTGACGGGGACGATCTCGTCGTTGAACTTGCCGGCCTTCTGCGCGGCCTCGGCCTTCTGCTGCGAGGCGACCGCGAACTCGTCCTGCTGGGCGCGGGTGATCTGCCACTGCCGGGCGACGTTCTCGGCGGTGTTGCCCATGTGGTAGCCGTTGAAGGCATCCCACAGCCCGTCCTTGATCATGGTGTCGACGAACTCGACCGGGCCCATCTTGACGCCGCCACGCAGATACTGGGCATGCGGAGCCATGCTCATGGATTCCTGGCCGCCGGCAACGACGATCTCGGAATCACCATTGAGCAGTGCCTGATAACCGAGCGCGACCGTACGCAGGCCCGAGCCGCAAAGCTGGTTGACGCCCCAAGCCGGGCTCTCCACCGGAATACCGGCGCCGATCGAGGCCTGGCGGGCCGGGTTCTGGCCCTGAGCAGCGGTCAGGATCTGGCCCATGATGACTTCCGAGACCCGGCCGGGCTCGATGCCACCGCGCTCCAGCGCGGCCTTGATGGCGATCGCGCCGAGATCGTGGGCGGGGAGGGTCGCGAACGCTCCGTTGAAGCTTCCGACCGGGGTGCGGGCGGCGCTGACGATGACGACATCGTCTGACATGGGCATCTCCTGAGAGGTTGAATGGGGCAGACGGGGCTGGGGAAACGGCTCGCCAGTCTCGGACGGCATCCTGTTAACGTCGTTGCGGCATGTCAATTGGCGGGTGACCGAATTCATGCCGCACCGCATTCAAAATAGCGTTCTTGGCGATTTCGCAAGCACGTTTTTGCTGTGCAATTAACCGTGGCGCACAAAACGGTAGCGTGAGCCCGTTGAAAATGCTTATTTTGTTGCGTTGCGTACTCTTCCCGCCCTGCGGCATAGCCCGGCAGGTTCCCGTTCTCAGCGTTTGCAAGTGAGAGCCCATGGCGAAATCAGACCAACCCACCACGATCAAGAAATACGCGAACCGCCGGCTCTATAACACCGGAACGAGCACCTACGTGACGCTGGAAGACCTCGCCTCCATGGTCAAGGACGGCGAAGATTTCCTGGTTTACGACGCCAAGACCGGCGACGACATTACCCGCTCCGTGCTCGCCCAGATCATCTTCGAGCAGGAGAACAAGGCCGGCCAGAACCTGCTCCCGACCACCTTCCTGCGCCAGCTGATCCGCTTCTACGGCGACAGCATGCAGATGGTGGTGCCGAAATATCTGGAGCAGGCCATCGCGTCGCTGACCCAGGAGCAGGAGAAGTTCCGCAAGCAGATCGCCACCTCACTCTCCGGAACCCCGTTCGCGCCGCTGGAAGAACAGGTCCGCCGCAACATGGAGCTGTTCCAGCAGACCTTCTCGATGTTCAAGCCGTTTGTCCCCGCCGCGGGCCGTCCGGCGACGGCGACCACGGAGGCCGAGCCCGATGCGAGCGCTGAGCCGGCCAAGGACACCAACATCGACGATCTGCGCCAGCAGATGAAGGACATGCAGGAACGCCTCGAGAAGATGTCGAAGAAGGAAGAGTAGAGCCTTACGTTCGTACCGACGCGTCCGCTCGCGGCGGGCGCGCAAGCTGCCGGTGTATGGGGTGCCACCACTTGCATGCCCTGGTGCCGATACGGGCCGGAGAAGCCATGTCCGACCGCAGCTCACACTGGAACAATGTCTACGCCACCAAAGGCGAGGCCGAGGTCAGCTGGTTTCAGGACAGCCCGACGATCTCGATCGAGATGATCCGCGCTGCAAATCCGGATCATGGCGCGGCCGTCATCGATATCGGTGGCGGTACATCCCGGCTGGTCGATTCGCTCCTGCAGGCCGGATATCGCAATGTCGCCGTGCTGGATCTCTCAGCCAACGCGCTTGATGCAGCGAGGAAACGCATCGGTCCGACCGCTTCACTGGTCGACTGGATCGTTGCCGACGCCACGACATGGCGGCCGGCCAGGACCTACGATGTCTGGCACGACCGCGCGGCGTTTCATTTCCTGATCGATCCGTGCGACAGAGCGGCTTACGTCGACCGTCTGCGGTCGGCCGTTGCACCTGGCGGCCAGGTCATCATCGCGACGTTCGCGCCCGACGGCCCGGAGAAATGCAGCGGACTGCCGGTGCAGCGACATGACAGCGCGAGCCTCGCGGCAGAACTCGGGCCGGAGTTCGAGCCCGTCGAAACGCGGAGCGAGACACATCACACGCCTTGGGATTCGACGCAGGCGTTCCAGTTCAGCCGGTTTCGCAGACGAGGCTAGCTCCGTCAGGCCGCCAGCTTCACCGCATGCGCAAACTCCCAATAGAGCTTGCGCGCTTTGGTGTAGAACGGCCCCGGTTTCAGCTCGCGCTCGTCGATGCGGATCACCGGCGCGACCTTGGCAAAATTGCCGGTCGAGAAGATCTCGTCGGCGGCGAGGAAGTCGGCATAGCGCAGCGTTGTCTGGATCACGGTGACGCCGTCGCCGCGCAGCAGATTGATGACGCGCTGGCGCGTGATGCCGTTGAGGAAGGTGCCGTTCGGCACCGGCGTGAAGACCACGCCGTCCCTGGCCATGAACACGTTTGAATTGCCGAACTCGGCGACGTTGCCGAGCATGTCGAGCATCAGCGCATTCTGGAAGCCGCGGGAAGCTGCCTCCGAGAGCGCGCGCGAATTGTTCGGATAGAGGCAGGCCGCCTTGGCCTCGACCGGCGCGCATTCGGCGGTGGGCCTGCGAAACGGCGACAGCGTAATCGCGTTGCCGACGGGCTTCGGCATCGGCGCCTCGTAGATGCACAGGCACCAATTGGTGGTCTCGGGGTCGAACAGCACGCCGCCGCCCGCGCCGTTCTGCGCCCAGTACATCGGACGGACATAGAGCTCCGCATTCGCAGCAAAGCGCGCAATGCCTTCGTTTGCGAGCGTGAGCCAGGTGCCGGCATCGACCACCGGCTTCAGGCCGAAATTGATCGCGGATTGATTGGCGCGGGCGACGTGACGGTCGAGATCGGGCGCAACGCCTTCGAACGCGCGCGCGCCGTCGAACACCACCGAGCCGAGCCAGGCTGCATGCGTGCGCGGCCCCATGATAGGGACGTTGCCGTCGTGCCACTTGCCCTCGAAGAAGGTCCAGCTCGGCGAATAGTCGATGGGTTTTGCGATGTTGGCCACGACCGGCCTCCCCTTGGAAATTATCCGGGCACTATTCTCCCAATTTCTAAAGGATTTCCTGCGGAGCAATGGTGGGTTACCCTCTCCGCCCGTGGGATGAGGAAAGGTCCATGCCGCTCGATCCGCTCGCAAAGCGTTTGTTGACCATGATGGCTGCGGCTGCGCCGCATGCACGGAGTCGGCCGAGTGTGGAGGCGCGGCGGCAGTCGCTCGCCAAGCTGATGCAGTTTGCGCGCGCTGATGCGGGAGATGTGACGACGTCCGACGGCATGCTGCCCGGCCCCTGCGGCGAGCTGCCTTATCGGCTCTATTCACCCGCGTCTGCCGGCGAGCGTGCACCGGGCTTCGTGTTCTTTCATGGCGGCGGTCTCGTTGCCGGAAGCATCGCCACGCACGACCGCATTGCGGCGGCGCTGGCGCATGTGACCGGCTGCCGCCTCGTTTCGGTCGACTACCGGCTCGCGCCCGAGCACAAATTCCCGGCCGCCGCCGACGATGCGATCGCCGCTACCGAATGGGTGGCGCGGCAGGCCCCGTCGCTCGGCATCGATGCCGGGCGTCTGGTGATCGGCGGCGATTCCGCCGGCGCCACGCTCGCCGCGATCGTGTGTCAGGAGGCGGCGCAGAGCGCCGGCCTCTCCATCGTCGCGCAATGCCTGATCTGCCCGGTGCTGGATTTCGAGGAGACCTCGCCGTCGCGCGAGGCCTTTGCCGAGGGCCATCTGATCGATCGCGCCACGATCGAGGCGGATCTCGCCGACTATCTGCCTGAAGGAATCGATGCCGCCGATCCCCGCATCTCGCCCTTGCGCGCGACTCGGCTCGCGGGCCTGCCGACCGCAATCATCCACACCGCCGAATTCGATCCGATGCGCGACGAGGGCAATGCCTATGCCCGCAAGCTGCTCGCCGCGGGCGTCGCGGTCGAGCACGTCTGCCATGACGGCATGGTCCACAACTTCCACGCCATGGGCGCGATCCTGCCGCAGGCGCAGCTCGTGCTGTCGCAGATCGGCGAGCAGGTCAGGCGGGCGGTGGAGAGGTGAGAGCGGGAATCAGACGCGTGCGCCGATCACGGCGCGCGCCGCCACGACATACTCGGGCCAATGCGCATCCGCATAATTTTCGGCCTGCCGCGCGCAATTGATGTCGGGCGCATGGGCGGCTGCAATCGTGCGTGCGAAGCGCTCTTCGGCGACTGTCACGTCGCCAGGCTCGGGCGACGGCACGGCGGCGGCCACGGCAGTCGGAGCCAAAGCAGCCGGAGCCACGGCGAGCCCAGCCAGACCAGTGAGCAGGATGCGGCGTGACGTGTTCATGGCTGTTGTCCTTCCAGTATCCGGCCCGCGCGCTGTGGCCGTCGAGTGTGTCAATGCTATCACGGCAGCGTAACCGCACACATCCGTGCAGTCCATCGCCTGCGGATAGCGCTTGACCACACGAATGATCACGTTCCATCTAACAACGGCTCTTTCATCAAATCGCCACGCGTCGGATTGTCACGTGTCCCATCGCAGCCCATCGACCTTTCAGGCCTTGCGCGCTGCCGCAATGGGAGGACTTTGCCTGACGATGTCGGCGGGCACAGCCTTCGCCGCTGACGGGGAGGACGAAGCGCCGGCAAAGCCGGCCATGCCGAACCTTTATCTCGATCTGCGTACGACCTATGCGACGATCCCGGCGGGGACGCTCGCGCTCGGCTTCGGCAATACATCGCTGTCGGCAGCGCTCGAAGCCCTGGCCGCGCGCAGAGGCGCGACGCTGCCGGGCGGATTGCCGGCCGCGAAATCGATCGCCATTGATCTGCCGCTGACCGTCGACGTCAGCGAGCGCGTCTCGCTTTATGGCGGCATATCCGGCTCGACGACCGATATCGGCAGCGGCTGGTCGACGTTCGACATCACCAGCTGGAACATCGGGATACAGGCCGACCTCTATCAGCAGAACGGCGGCAAGATCCCGACCATCACGCTGCAATCGACCCTGACCCAGTCGGTGCCGACCGAGCAGGGCATGACGAACGCGTTCAACAACATCCTGGAATTCGACTACGCGCTGGACGAGGACGAGACCCGCGGCTGGCTCGCCGGCGTGCAATATACCTATACTGACATCGCCAGCCAGTTCGCCCGCATCAAGCCGAACACGATCCTCTATGCCGGCGGTTATTACCAATGGCCGAGCAACTGGAAATTCACCGGGCGCCTCGGCGTGCAGTCGTTCGGCGGAGCGCAGATCGCGGGCCGGACGCTGGCGGAGTCCTTCACCCAGCCGATCCTGCGGCTCGACCTCGACCGCATGGACGACAACGACAACCGCCTGTTCGGCATCACCGCGCAGATCGCCTGGATGCCGAAGCCGTCCTATCAGGTGACGTTGCGCACGCCGCTCTACGCCGTGCGCAACTAATCCGGCACCGGCACGTCGAAGGTGTTGAGCGTGACCGAGACCATGCAATAGACCCCGACGAGATAGGACAGCTCGGCCGCGCCGTGCTCGCCGAACTCCTTCACCGCCGCCCGCCAGGTCAGCTCCGGCAGCACGCCGCCGCTCACCAGCGCGGACGCCACGTCGTAAGCAATCGCTTCTTGCCTGGTGAGATCCACCGGCCGCTGGCCAGCGACGATGGTCGCGAGTTTTTCGTCGGAGAGACCCCGCTGCTCGGCGACCAGCACATGGGCATAGAGCTCGTAGCCCGAGCGGAAATGCGAACCGGTGACGAGGATCGCGACCTCGCGCACAGGCGCCGGCAGCAGCGGGTTCGACGCGATCGCCTTGACCAGCTCCCATACCGGCTTGCCGAAACGCGGCTCGCGGATCCAGGGATTTCAGGGCCCGAGCAGCGCGCCGTCGTCGCGCATGTTCACGAAGCCCTTGAAGTGGTCCGTGATGCCGGCTCGCATGTCGTCATAGAGCGGCTTCTGTTCGGCGCTCAGATCTTTCGGATCGAGAATGGGAAGGCGCACGGTGGAGGTCTCCTCGTTGAGAAGACAAAAGGTCGCCCGCGCCCGCGCGCATGGCAAGTGAAGTTGCCGTGACGACCGTGTCATTTTGCGCATCCGCACGGAGACGTCGGCTATCAGGCCCCAACGCTTCGTGCTCTCTGCGGATTGACGACGTCTTCGACCGTGAGTGCCAAGGGCTGTCCTGTGTCGAGGAACGACGCCAGCGCCGCCTCGAACGGCGCCGGATCGAGACCGCGCGCGGCGAGCCAGGAGGCTTCATAATAGGTTTGCCGGTAGCGCTCGCCGGAATCACAGATCAGCGTCACCAGCGATCCCGTCGTGTTGGCCTTGAGCATCTCGGAGGCCAGTCGGCACAACGCCAGGAAATTGGTGCCGGTCGAACCGCCGACCGCGCGGCGCAGCCGGCGCGACAGCACGTTCATCGCTGCGATCGTCGCCGCATCCGGGATCTTCATCATGCGGTCGACCACGCCCGGCACGAAGGACGGCTCGCAGCGGGGGCGGCCGACACCTTCGATCAGCGAAGGGCGCTCGCAAACATGGGAGCGGTCCTGCGAGCGGAAGCAGTCGAAAAAGGCGGAGTTCTCGACATCGGCAACGCACAGCCGGGTCGGATACTGGCGATAGCGCAGATAGCGGCCGATCGTCGCCGAGGTGCCGCCGGTGCCCGCGCCCATCACGATCCAGTCCGGCAGCGGGCGCCGCTCGCCCTTCAATTGCGTGAAGATCGATTCGGCGATGTTGTTGTTGCCGCGCCAGTCGGTGGCGCGCTCGGCGAAGGTGAACTGGTCCATGTAGTGACCGCCCAGCCGGGCCGCGAGCTTAGCAGCCTCAGCATAGAGCGCGCGACCGTCGTCGATCAGATGGCAATTGCCGCCATAGTGCTTGATCGCGGCGATCTTCTCCTCCGAAGTCGTGCGCGGCATGACGGCGTAGAAGGGAACGCCGATCATCTCCGCGAAATAGGCTTCCGACACCGCGGTCGATCCTGACGACGCCTCCACGACGGGCGTGCCCTCGCGGATATGACCGTTGCAGAGCGCATAGAGGAACAGCGAGCGGGCCAGCCGGTGCTTCAGGCTGCCGGTCGGATGTGTGGACTCGTCCTTCAGATAAAGGTCGATGCCTGAGAGCGCCGGCACGAACAGCCGGATCAGATGGGTGTCGGCGGTGCGGCACTGGTCGGCCTCGATCGCGGCCACGGCCTCGTCGACCCAGCCGCGCCGATAGGCCGGCGTGGCGGGATCGTGCGGACGGAAGGGAAGCGGCTGCATCGGACGAATCTCTCACGATGCGAATTGCGCATCAATAGCTGCGGCTCAGAATTCCAGTGGTGCGTTGTCGACGACTTCCTTCATCACGAAAAAGGTGCGGGTCTGGCGCACGCCGGGCAGCGCGATCAGCAGCTCGCCGTGGATACGGTTGAAATCCTCCATGTCGCCGACGCGGATCTTGAGGAAATAGTCGAAATCGCCAGCAACGAGGTGGCAGTCGAGCACGAATTTCAGCCTGGCGATCGCCTGCTCGAAGGCCGCAAAGCTCTCCGGCGTCGAGCGGTCGAGCACGACGCCGACCATCACCAGCGTGCCCTTGGCCACCTTCTTCGGCGCCACCATCGCCCGGACGGCGGCGATGAAGCCGTCTTCGAACAGGCGCTGGGTGCGGCGATGGCAGGTGGCGGGGCTGATGGCGACGGTTTCAGCCAGCTCGGCGTTGCTGAGCCGGCCGTTATTTTGCAGCAATCTCAACATCTTGAGGTCGATGCGGTCGAGGCAGGCGGACATGGAAGAATCTTCCGATCAAAGTAACTATTTCGGAAGGAATATTACCGCAAGCAGCTCATTGTGCAAGATTACGTGCAACATCAGCGCAATATTCGAGAGCACATTTTCCGGGAGCAATGCTAGCCACGTCCCCAGACAGCAACGCCAATCGGGGTGCCCCATGATACTGGACAAATTCGCGCGCTATCCGCTGACCTTCGGCCCGACGCCCATCGAGAAGCTGGAGCGGCTGTCGAAGCATCTCGGCGGCAATGTCGAGATCTACGCCAAGCGCGAGGACTGCAATTCCGGCCTCGCCTATGGCGGCAACAAGCTGCGCAAGCTCGAATACATCATCCCCGACGCGATCGCCTCCAACGCCGACACGCTGGTCTCGATCGGCGGCGTGCAATCCAACCACACCCGCATGATCGCGGCGGTCGCCGCCAAGATCGGCATGAAGTGCCGCCTGGTGCAGGAAGCCTGGGTGCCGCACGAGGACGCCGTCTATGACCGCGTCGGCAACATCATGCTCTCGCGCATCATGGGCGCCGACGTTCGCCTTGTCGACGACGGCTTCGACATCGGCATCCGCAAGAGCTGGGAACAGGCGATCGACGAGGTGAAGGCGGCTGGCGGCAAGCCCTACGCAATTCCCGCCGGCGCCTCCGTGCACAAATTTGGCGGGCTTGGCTATGTCGGCTTCGCCGAGGAAGTGCGCAAGCAGGAAGCCGATCTCGGCTTCAAGTTCGACTACATCATCGTCTGCACCGTTACCGGCTCCACCCATGCCGGCATGCTGGTCGGCTTCGCCGCCGATGGCCGCGCGCGAAAAGTGATCGGCATCGATGCGTCCTTCACGCCGGCGCAGACCAAATCCCAGGTGCTCGAGATCGCACAGAACACGGCCAAGCTGGTCGAGCTCGGCCAGGAGCTCTTCGCCGACGACGTCGTGCTGATCGAGGACTATGCCTATCCCGCCTATGGCGTGCCGTCGGAAGAAACCAAGGACGCGATCCGCCTCACCGCGCGGCTGGAGGGCATGATCACCGACCCCGTCTATGAGGGCAAATCGATGCAGGGCCTGATCGACCTCGCGCAGAAGGGCTATTTCGAGAAGGGCGCGAAGATCTTGTACGCCCATCTCGGCGGCGCACCGGCGCTGAACGGATATGCGTATGCGTTCCGGAACGGGTGAGGCTGCGTAGCTCTCACCTCCTCTCCGCTGTCGTCCCGGGGCGCGACAAAGTCGCGAGCCCGGGACCCATAACCACAGGGAGGTGTTTGGCGAAGACTTGCAGTTCAGTACTCCTACCGATCGCAATCGATAGATTCCGCGGTATGGATCCCGGATCTGCGCTCCGCTTTGCTGCGCTTGTCCGGGATGACAGCGGAGTTTTTGGAGCGCCTACCGCGTCCTGACGATCTGCAGCAGCTCGTCGCCGTAATGCTCGAGCTTCTTGTCGCCGATGCCCGGCACGTTGCGTAACTCGTCCAGCGTCGTCGGCCAGGCCCGGACGATGCCGTCGATGGTGGCATCGTGCAGCACGACATAGGCCGGCACGCCGCGTTCGCGCGCGATGTCCGAGCGCCAGGAGCGCAGCCGCGCGCGCAGCTCGGGATCGACATCGCCCTGCGGCGCATTCGCCGCAGGCGCGAGATCGCCGCGGCGAGATTTCGTGCGGCTTGAGCGAACGCGGGTGCCAGGGGCTTCCTCGCGCAGCCACACCTCGGTCTCGCCGCGCAGCACCCCGCGCGCGGAATCCGTCAGCTTCAGCGCACCGAACGCTTCGCTGTCGCTCTGCAGATGGCCCATCGCCACCAATTGCCGCAGCACGGTGCGCCACTGCTTCTCGTTGAGCTCGCGGCCGACGCCGAACACCGAGAGCTTGTCGTGGCCGAACTGCGTGACCTTCTCGGTCAGGCGTCCGATCAACACGTCGATCAGGTGCATCGCGCCGAACCGCTGCCCGGTGCGATAGGCGCAGGAGAGCAGCTTTTGCGCCAGCACCTTGCCGTCGCGCATCTGCGGCGGCGTCAGGCAATTGTCGCAATTGCCGCAGTTTGTGCCCTCGAAGGTCTCGCCGAAATAGCCGAGCAGCCGCTTGCGCCGGCACTGCGCGGTTTCGGCGAGCCCGACCAGCGCATCGAGCTTGCCGATCGAGACGCGCTTGAAATCATCGGACGCAGTGGACTCGTCGATCATGCGGCGCTGCTGCACGATGTCGGAGAGGCCGTAGGCCATCCACACGGCGGAGGGCTTGCCGTCGCGGCCGGCGCGCCCGGTCTCCTGATAATAGGCCTCGATGCTCTTGGGCAGGTCGAGATGGGCGACGAAGCGCACGTCCGGCTTGTCGATGCCCATGCCGAAGGCGATGGTGGCGACGATGACGATGCCGTCCTCGTTGAGGAAGCGGTCCTGATTGCGCGAACGCACGCTGCCGTCGAGCCCGGCGTGGTAGGGCAGCGCGGCGATGCCGGCATCCGCGAGCGCGGCAGCGACTTCCTCGACCCGGTTGCGCGACAGGCAGTAGACCACGCCGGCATCGCCCGCATGCCGTTCCCGGATGAACTCCTTGAGCTGCGACACCGCATTGCGCTTGTCGACGATCTCGTAACGGATATTGGGCCGGTCGAAGCTGGAGACGAATTGCGGCGAACCGCCGAGCTGAAGCCGCTCGACGATCTCCTTGCGCGTCAAATCGTCGGCGGTCGCGGTCAGCGCGATGCGCGGGACATCAGGAAAGCGCTCGGCGATGACGGAGAGGCCGACATATTCGGGGCGGAAGTCGTGGCCCCATTGCGAGACGCAATGCGCCTCGTCGATCGCGAACAGCGCCACCTTGGCCTGCGCCAGCATCGACAGGCAGCGCGGCGTCACCAGCCGTTCCGGCGCGACATAGAGCAGGTCGAGATCGCCCGAGATCAGGCGCCGCTCGATGTCGGAAGCTTCCTGCAGCGTCAGCGACGAGTTCAGCGCCGCGGCATTGACGCCGGCCTCGAGCAGGCCCGCGACCTGGTCGCGCATCAGCGCGATCAGCGGCGACACCACGATGCCGCAGCCTTCGCGCAGCAATGAGGGGAGTTGGTAGCACAGCGACTTGCCGCCGCCGGTCGGCATCAGGACCAGGCAATTGCCGCCATCCGTGACATGCCGGATGATCTCGCCCTGCGCACCGCGGAACCCCGGCAAGCCGAACACCGAATGCAGCACCGACAGCGCATCGCGGCCGTTGGACGGCGCAGGCAGCGGAGCGGTGGAGGAAGCGGACATGCGGTGGCGGACCGGGCCAGAAGATTCGTCACAAGGCCAGTCGCATGACCGCGCGGGCATGGCAAGACTGTTTGGGGGGCTTGGCGCGACTCCTCCCCTCTCTCCTTGCGGGAGAGGGTGGATCGCCGCGTCGGGTGAGGGGTATCTCTCCGCGACTCAAATTGCACGTTGAAGACTGCGGAGAGATACCCCTCATCCGGCGCTTCGCGCCACCTTCCCACACAGGGGGAGAAGACTAGTGAGCTACGCCCCGATTCGCCGCAGCGCTTCGGCAACCGTCACAATCGGCATGCCACGTCGCTGGGCCGATTCCAGCGCGTGGCGCATCAGGGCCGGCGTACAGCCATAGGGGCTCGGCGCATCGACGACGTCATGGCTGTAGAAGATCAGCCATCCGCCGCTCGCGACCGCCTCGTCGAAATACGCATCGACGCCAGCGGCATCGATCTCGAAATTGACCAAAGGCGCGGCCCGCAGGAACTGGAGATCGATCACGTCGCGATTGACCCCGGGAAGAATGCCGCGGGCCGACCGGAAGATCTTGGCGAGCTGCGGCTTTCGCCAGACCGAGGCGAGGCCATACGGATAGGCAAAATTCTCCAGCTTGATCGAGGAATCGATGTCGCGAAAATGATTGCGATTGCGCTCGATCTCGCAGGCCATCATGGCCTCGTCGAGATTGGCCGCGCTCTGGTGCGAGAAGGTGTGGCAGGCGATCTCGTGTCCGGCACGGTGGAGCCGGACGATGGCGTCGTTCGACAGACCATGCCAATGGTCCGAAGGCCGGTCGATCAGGCTGCCGGCGATATAATACGTGCCGCGGCCACCATGCGTTTCGAGCAGCGAGGCTCCCTCGCCCGCGGCGCTATCAGGGGCATCGTCGAAGCTGAAACTCACCATCGGCGCATGCGCAGGCAGCCGATGCGGCGCGGCCCGGAAATGCCGGGCCAGCCGATTGCTCACGCGTCCCTGAAGTGCCGACCACACGACTGCAATTCCTGTTTGCACCGACCTCTTCACTGAAGCATTCGCGCGCTGCTCGAGGCAAGCTTCACACTTCGTTAGTCCTAACTCGGAACCTGGCACAAGACCTAGCGCGCCAGGGCCGCCGCATCGGCCTCCGCGCCGAGATATTGCAGCCAGTTGCGAAATAACGCCGCCGCGGCGCTGCCGGCCGCGATATCGGCGCGCAAGTTCAGCGCGGGCAGGTCGTTGGCGAGCGCCGGATGGCGCTGGTGTCTCGCCTGCTTCTCGAACCGGACCAATTTCTCTTCCGTCGCTGCGTCAAAATAACTCACGGGCAGGTGCGGATAATCGTCGCGCTCGCGCGCGAGATAGCGGCCGACGTCGCGCAGATATTCGCGCTGGAGCGACAGCGCGTCATATTCCGGGTGCCCCTGGAAGAACACGAAGCGGCTGGCATATTGCCGGACGAAGATATCGACACCGGCCTTTGCCGAACGCGTCAGCACCTGGTAACCGGCCGCGTCGAGGTCGCTCTCGGCGATCTCGTTCAGGCGCGAATGCGAAACCTTGAGCGGGGCCGGCGCGGCGCGCGTCAGCGGGTCATTCGTGACGGACTCGCAGTCGAAAATGCCGTGGCATTTGGCGGGCAGCCGCCGCCGTTCGATCCGGTCGAGATGCAGCACCGCCGCATGGGCGGCAAGGCACGACCAGATCGTCGAGCGGGTGTTGACCTTGGCCCAGTCGATCAGCTCGGTCAGATCGCGCCAATACGGCTCTTGGTCGAGCCCGGGCGCGACCGGCTCGGCGCCGGTGACGATCAGCCCGTCGAATGTGTGTCGCCTGAGTTCGGTGAGCTCCGAATATTCGCTCTCGACATGCCACTTGGCTTCGGGCGAACGCTTGACCGAAGGCAGCGAGAAGCAGTGGAAGCGGATGCGGCGCGGGCCCGCGGCGGCCTGAAGCAGCTTCATGAACTGCCGCTCGGTCGCCTTCAATGCCGGATCCGGCATGTTGTTGATCAGGCCGATGTTGAGATCCGCGCCACCATGATCGCGCGCGAGATCGCCCTCGGCCGGCACCAGCGCCGGGCTCGAAATACCTTGATCCCTGTCGATCAAGATCGTCATCGGAGCAGCTGCCTACTCCGCGGCCTGGAGGCGCGCCGACGAGCAGGCCTTTTCCAGCGCCTGGTCGATGTCCTCGATGATGTCAGAGGAATGCTCGATGCCGATCGAGAGGCGAATCGTCTCGGGCAGGACACCGGCAGCGCGCTGCTGCTCCGCCGACATCTGCCTATGCGTGGTGGAGGCCGGATGGCAGGCCAGCGACTTGGCATCGCCGATATTGACGAGGCGCGTGATCAGATTCAGCGCATCATAGAAGGTCTTTCCGGCCTCCATGCCGCCCTTGATTCCGAAGGTGAACAGCGAGGAGGCGTTGCCGTCGAGATACTTCTGGACCAGCGGATAATACGGGCTGTCCGGGAAACCGGTGTAGTTGACCCAGGCGACGCGCGGATCGGCGCGCAGGAATTCGGCGACCTTCTTGGCGTTCTCGCAGTGACGCTCCATGCGCAGCGCCACGGTCTCGATACCTTGGAGTAGCAGGAAGGCGTTGAACGGCGACAGCACCGAACCCATGGTGCGCTGATAGATACTGCGCGCGCGCTCGATATAGGCGGTCCTGCCGAAACGCTCGGCATAGACGAGGCCGTGATAGGAGGCGTCCGGCTTGTTGTAGCCGGGGAAGCGATCCGCGTGTTTCGCCCACGGAAAATTGCCGGAATCGACGATGGCGCCGCCGAGCGTGGTGCCATGGCCGCCGAGAAACTTGGTCAGCGAATGCACGGCGATGTCGGCGCCGTAGTCGAACGGCTTGAGCAGCACCGGGGTCGCGACCGTGTTGTCGACGATCAGCGGCACGCCATGCTTGTGCGCGATTTTCGCCAGCGCCTCGATGTCGCAGACATTGCCGGCGGGATTGCCGATCGTCTCGGCGAACACCGCGCGGGTGTTCTCGTCGATCAGCTTCTCGATCGCCTCGGGCTTGTCGCTCTCGGCGAAGCGGCCGGTGATGCCCTGGCGCGGCAGGATGTGCGAGAGCAGCGTGTGCGTGGTGCCGTAGAGCTGCGGCACGGAAACGATGTTGCCGCCGTGATCGGCGACGTTGACGAAGGCGAAGTGCAATGCGGCCTGCCCGGTCGCGACCGCGAGCGCGCCGACGCCGCCTTCAAGCTGGGCGATGCGCTTCTCCAGCACCGCGCTGGTCGGATTGGCGATGCGGCTGTAGCGGTAACCTTCGGCCTCGAGATTGAAGAGCGCCGCGCCGTGATCGGCGCTGTCGAAGGCGTAAGCCGCTGTCTGGTAGATCGGCACGGCTACCGCGTGCGTCGTGGCCTCGGGCTCGTAGCCGGCGTGAATAGCGATCGTCTCGTTGCGCATCGTGCCACCTCCGCGTGGAGCGGGCCGCACTTATTGGCCTGTATGAGGCATGTGCGTTGTCCGCCGTCCCTCTGTTAGAGGCGGGTGGTAAAGCGGACAATAATTCGCTTAGAGATCGAGGAAGTAACCCTAACGGTTATTGGTGAATTGGCCCAAATTCGAGTCAATTTGGATTAATGAATTGCTCTCATGTCGCCGGCATCACCTGAAAACCCGCCCGCGGAAAATGAACGACCACATCTCCGGCGAGGTCGTCGCGGCGGCGAATGGCGATGCCCTGCGCCGACAGCGCGACGATCCGGCTGCGCACGGCGACCCTGCCGTAGTCGTCGGGCCTGACGTCGACGAGGTCGCCGACCTTGCGGCCGTTGGGATCGTGCGGGTCGTCGGCCTCGATGGTCTGCGGTGTCGCGCTGCGTCCGATTTCCAGCGCCTCGGCAGTCGACATTTCGGTCCGCGTGCCGTGGCCGATCGCGCGGACGCGCGCTTCCCAGGCACGCACCTTGGGAAACTCGGCCTCCAATTCGTCGGCGACCGGCAGATTGGAGCGCACGTACCAGACGTTCATATAGGCGTTGATGTCGAACAGGCTCGCCTCGTGACCACCAAGCCACGGGCCGCCGCCGGCGAGCTGGGCCTCGATCCAGCCGACATGGGCGCGATACTGGTCGCGCATCTGCGGGATCGCCGCGGTCATCGCCGCAATGTCGAACTTCGCGCCACGCAGTTTTTCGCGATCCTCGATGAAGCTCTGCGGGACCTTGTCGGCAAGCGAGCCGAACACGAGGTTCACGCTGTTCTGGAAGAACGATTTGTCGGTCCACATCGCACTGGCCCAGGCCAGCCCCTCGCTGCCGCCGGGAAACAGGCTCGGCGCGGGGAAGCGACGCTCCAGCTCGCGGAAGATGCACTGGGTGTCGCAATAGACGTCCGCGCCGATCTGCATGACCGGCGTGCGCCGATAGCCGCCGGTGAGCGGCATCAGGTCGGGGCGCGGCATGATCCTGGAGATGCGTACCGACGTCCAGGCGATCTTCTTCAGGCCGAAGACGAGACGCACTTTCTCGGAGAAGGGCGACTCGTCGAAATGATGCAGAATGACGGGAAGATCGTCCGGCATGGTTCGTTCCTCCTGTTCCGTCTGTCCCCCCTCCATTGCCGGAGGAGGGACGTCTGTCATCCTATCGGCCTTAGACCATCGTCTCCCAGAGGCGATGGGTGAGCACGCCGGCGCGCTTCTCGATCGCGGCGGCCGCATCGAGCGCGAGATCCTCGCGATAGCGCCCGGCGATGAGCTGCACGCCGATCGGCTTGCCATCATGCAAGGCCACCGGCACCACCGCGCCGGGCAGGCCCAGCACGTTGATCGCGGAGATGAAGCGGATCTCGCCCCAGAAGATCTCCTGCACGCGCTCGGCGCTGACGGTGTCGTCGCGCGGCCCCGGCGTCGGCTTCACCGTGGTCGGCGCCAGCACCACCGGATAGTCCTCGAAGAACAGCTGCCAGGCGCGGATATGGCCGCTGCGCGCCGCGGTAGCGCGCATCCACGCCGGCAGGTCGAGCACATTGGCCTTGCTCTTCATGCCGTTCCACGCCTTGTGGAAGTCTTCGGAGGTGACCTTCAGCATGCCGGCTTCCTGCATCACCGCCGTCTCGTTGGTGATGATGTCGCACCAAGTCTGCCAGACGCCGTTGATATCGGGCACGTCGACCTCGCTGACGCGATAACCGGAACGCTCCAGATGGTCGGCGGCCTGGCGCAGCGCCGCGCGGACCGACGGATCGACGTCCATGTCCTCGGGGATCTTGGCCAGCGCGACCTTGATCGGTCCCTTCGGCCTCTCGCCGACCAGCGGCGCCGGCACCCACCATGGATCGCGCGGATCACGCTTGCTCATCGCCTCCAGCGCGAGGCGGACGTCGGCAACGTGACGAGCGAGCGGCCCCTGCGCCGACATCAGATGCGCCAGCATCGGCCGCTCGGCCGTCGCGCTGGCATTGAAGGCGGGAATGCGGCCCTGCGTCGGCTTGATGGTGGCAACGCCATTGCAATGCGCCGGCCAGCGCAACGACCCGCCGATGTCGTTGCCATGCGCGATGGTGCCGATGCCGGCGGCGACCGCCGAACCCGCGCCGCCGGATGAGCCGCCGCAGGTGACGTTCGGATCCCAGGGATTGAGCGTCAGCCCGTGCAGGGGATTGTCGGTGAAGCCGCGGAAAGAGAATTCGGGCGTGTTGGTGAGGCCGATGACGATCGCTCCGGCCTTCTTCAGGTTGCGGACGACAGGCGAATCCGAGGGGGCGATGAAATCCTTGTTGGCGGGAACGCCGTTGAAATTCGGCCGGCCCTCGTAGTCGACGTTCTCCTTGATGGTGATGGGCACGCCGTGCAGCAAGCCGAGCTCGCCGCCCTTGGCGCGCTGCTTATCGGCCGCATGCGCCGCGGCCAGAGCTTCTTCCGAGAGATCGACGACGACCGCGTTGAGCTTCGGATTGACGGCGCGCATCCGTTCGAGATGCGCTTCGACGGTTTCGACCGCGGAGATTGCGCCGGAGCGGATCGCGGCTGCGGTCTCCACCGCCGACCATTGCCAGGCCGGACCGTTCGGGCGACGTGCCGCGGCCGGCTTGCGCGCTGCGGCCTTCTTCACCGCGGGCTTGCCCGTCTTCCGGGCCGCTTTCGCAACAGCTCCCTTGCGGGCCGTGCTCGTCTTCCGCGAGGTCTTCACTGCTTTCTTCGAAGCAGTTTTCTTCTTGGTCGCCGTCTTCTTCGCCACGTCGCATCTCCTGAAATTGCGCGGCGGAGGTTATGAAGGTCACGCGACCGTGTACAGGTGCGTTTCTGCATGGCGCGTTGGCGGCAGCCACCAATGCGACAATTGTCAGCAGCCGGTCCCCCGGCGAAATTCGCGGCGGCTTATTCCGCCGGGCACGCAGCGACGGCGGCCTGCCTGCGGTCGAGTTGGAGGCTCCACAGCGCGAGCGCGAGGCCGATGGCCGTGATGCCGGCCGCAACCAGAGGCAGCGTGGCGAGGCCGAACCCCCGATCAATGGTGACGCCGCCGGCCCATGCACCGAGCGCGTTGCCGAGATTGAACGCGGCGATGTTGAGGCTGGAGGCGAGCGTGCGGCCGCTCGGTCCGGCGGCTTCGAGCACGCGAAGCTGGAGCGGCGCGACCGTCGCGAAGGCCGCAATGCCGAGCAGCAGGATCAGCACGATGGCGGCGATCTTGACCGACAGCACGGCGGCGAGACCAAGCAGCACGATGGCGAGCGCCGCGAGCGTGCCGATCAGGGCGCGCGCAAGGCCGCGATCGGCGAGCTTGCCGCCGGCGACATTGCCGATCGCAAGACCTGCGCCGAATACCAGCAGGATCGGCGACACCGCAGCTTCCGGAAAGCCGGTGAAGCGGGTCAGGATCGGCTGGATGTAGGTGAAGACGACGAACAGGCCCGCGAAACCGAACACGGTCATGGCAAGGCCAAGCAGCACCTGCGGACGGGCGAGCACGGCCACTTCTTCGGCGAGCGAGATCGGCTTGTCGCCGTTGCCGACATGGCCGGGCACGAACGCGGCCACCACGGCAAAGGCGACCACGCCGATCACCGTCACCGCCCAGAACGCCGCGCGCCAGCCGAGCATCAGGCCGAACCATGCGCCGAAGGGCACGCCGAGGAGGGTTGCGACCGTCAGGCCGATGAACATGGTGGCAATGGCGGAGGCCCGCTTGTCCTCCGCGACGAGGCTGGTGGCCACCACCGAGCCGACGCCGAAGAAGGTGCCGTGAGCGAGCGACGTCAGCACGCGCGCGACCATCAGCAATTCGTAGTTCGGCGCCAGCGCGCAGGCGGCATTGCCCAGCGTGAAGATCGCCATCAGCGCCAGCAGCACGGTTTTCCGCGGCATCCGCCGCGTCGCCAGGGTCAGCACGGGGGCGCCGACGAACACGCCGAGCGCATAGCCGGAGATGAGCAGGCCCGCGACCGGCACGGAGACGTGCATGTCGGCGGCGACCTGGAGCAGCAGGCCCATGATGATGAACTCGGTGGTGCCGATGCCGAAGGCACCGGCGGTGAGGGCGAGGACGGCGGGAGGCATGCGTGGCTCCAAGGGATGAGACGAGCCACGCAGATAGCCGCGCCGCAGCAAAACCATTAGAATGTCCGCAATCCAATCATTTGTGACATGAATTCAACATGGCCCGTTTCGACACCAACCGTTCCGCCGAGATGGAGGTCTTCGTCCGTGTCGTCGATCTCGGCGGCTTCACGCAGGCCGCGCGAAAACTGCGCCTGACGCCGTCGGGCGTGAGCAAGCTGATCTCGCGGCTGGAGGCGCGGCTCGGCACGCGCCTGATCAACCGCACCACGCGCAAGCTCACGCTGACGGAGGAAGGCCAGGCCTTCTATCAGCGCGCGGTGCGCATCCTCGCCGAGATGGAAGAAGCCGAGCGCGAGGCCGCCTCCGGCGCCACGCCACGCGGCCGCCTCACCGTGAACAGCAACATCCCCTTCGGCATGCTGCATGTAATGCCGCTGATCCCGCGCTTCCTCGAACAGCATCCCGACGTCACGATCGATCTGGTCCTGACCGACACGTTGATCGACCTGATGCAGGAGCGCGCCGACGTCGCCACCCGCGTTGGACCGCTACGCGCCTCACGCCTCGTCGCGCGAAAGCTCGGCTCCAGCCGCATGGTCGTGGTCGGCGCGCCGGATTATCTGGCGCCCTGGGGCACGCCGAAGACACCGGCGGATCTCGCCGATCACCGCGGCATCGGCTGGACCTTTCCGCGCAGTATCCGCGGCTGGCCGTTCAAGCGCGGCGACCATTCCGAGGAAGCCGTGCCGCCGCCGGCCGCGCGCGTGAGCGACGGCGAAGCGGCGCGCCGCCTCTGCCTCGGCGGCGTCGGTCTCGCCCGCCTCGCCCTCTTCCACATCGCCCCCGACATCGAAGCCGGCCGCCTCGTGCCTGTGCTGCAAAACTACAACCCCGGCGACCGCGAAGACATCCACGCCGTCTATGTCGGCCACACCGCGCCACTGCCCGCGCGCGTCCGCGCGTTCATCGATTTTCTTGCGGAGCATGTGCGGGTGAGCGATCCGGCGCTGAAACGTGCGGGGGATAGGAAGTGGAGGGTGCTGAAGTGAGGCGACGCGCTGCGCGCGTCATCGAAGGAGGTGACTCCAAAGGGAGTCCGCGTCGTTCGCGTTTCGCCAGGCTGGGTCGAGACCGAAGCTGCCGTCCATTTCGTTGAGCGTCTCGCCGCAGAGGCCGGCACGGACTACGAAAGCGGCAAAGCGATGGTCATGCAAGGGCTAGGCGGCATCCCGCCCGGTCGACCGGCGAGCCCGCGCGAGGTTGCCAACCTCATCGCGTTCCTCGCGTCGCCACGTGCTAGCGCCATCACGGGCACCGAATATGTCATTGATGGTGGAACGGTGCCGACGGCCTGAAAGATCGAGGCTGGGTGATGATGGCGGAGGGAGAGAATCTGTAAACGAACTTGCTCTGCTTGTGCATCCGAGGAGCTCTCGGTTGCGCGAGAGGCCCCCATACGGAGTACTTCTCCAGTCCGGGAGCGGCCCCGCAGGCCTACATCTTGATACCTCCATACAAGCTATCCCGCTCCCAAAGAACTGCTGGGAAGTGAAGGAGACTTTATCGGATGGCCTGTTCTTCCTGGCTCATTCCTAGAGGGCGCTGGGGCGGGCCAAAAGGCCAACCGGCGAAGGTGGCGAGGTGAAACGCAAGTGGGCGGTGATGTCAGCTGACGACGAAGCGTAGACGCGCAACCGGACCAGGCCTGGGCCAGTATGAACTTTATCGCACGCCCGGAGGCAGACTGCTTGATCAGCCTGCTTGCCAGGAAGACCTATCCGCCCCAGCCCGGGCCAGCGGCCTTCGCAGCGATCCCCGTTGCCACCGCCGATATCAACAAGAAGGTTATCCCGCTTTAGCGAAACTCGTTCACCAATTCGGCTGTATCGGTGGTTATTCTACTGAAGCTCACGATTTTCACATCCAAGTCGAAGTCAGAAACTGCAACCAATGCGCGTCTGATCGCTCGGGTGATCCATTCCGGGTTGTTTCCAAAAGCCCCTCCGCCAAGGTGAGTCAGCAGCACGACGCTCGAATTGCCATTTGCATGATTAAGGATTGCAGCGAGCAGGGTGGCTTCGTAAGCAGCCTCAAGCACCAAGGATGCAAATGGCGCCCATCTTTCGCTCGGAATCCTCGTATAGGCCACTGGCAACGCCGAGCAAAACACTTGCGATACGACGGGCCTGATCTTCGTTCGAGAGTCAGTGACCTCTACGTCGGAATGCACCCCGACCTTCAGATCACCTCGGATCTCGTCGATCTTTTCCAACGAAAGCGATTGCAGACACTCGCTAATCGCATCAAGCCCCAGTTCGCTGCAGAGCGCGTATCCATTTCTCAATGCCCATAGCTTCTCCAAGGGCAATCCCAAGATACCTGTCAATGTCACACCAACATCGTGGAGGCAATTGATTTGGCGCTCGGCCGTTTGTCCGATCTGCCCATCCACCGGAACGAAATAATTGCGATAGATAGTGGCCGCGCCCGCGGCGATAGCACATGCTGGTCCCTGGGTCCGATCATGCTCGTAGCACCCCACGCCATCATTTGGCGTAAACTTTGGCGAAGCCATCTCTAGGAGATTGAACTGCGAGGCGACCTGAAATAGTGCTGTCGAATTCTCCGGTGCCTGATGCATCCTTCTCACGTCACCCACGACTGCAGAAACTCTCAAACGCCCAGGTGAGCGGATTGCCTGACTGACCCTGTCTCGGAGTGTCTTAAGCGAGGCGAGCTCAAGGCGTCCTGTGCGATAAGACTTTCCGTTTATTGTCGAGTGCAGGTGCTCACCTTCAACTTGCAGATTCTGAACAGTTGTCGCGTAATCCCCCTCAGGAAATCCTGTTAAACGTTCAAACCAGTCCATCACCCCACCCCATTTCTGTTGCGTCTACGGCTCATCATTTTCGGAACACCGAGTCGTACCGATCGGCGAATCTCTCTTGTCAACGGGCTTTAGACTACTGGCCGCTTCCCCAGCAGTGCCGATGCCAGAACGATCATGGCCCTCGTATCGCGCCCACAATAAGCGCGCAGCGCGGCATCGATGGCCTGCCGGCGCGATTCACCAGCGCCTGCCGCGATCGCCTCGCGATAAGCCTTCTGAGCGCCGGCTCCGTCTTTCACCTCAAGGCCGGCATAGTCGAGATCGGCAGCAACTGTTGGCAGGACTGCCTTGATCGACCAACTGCCGCGTTGATCCCGGTGATACCAGTTAGCTCTTGTCACCGGCAGCAGATCGACCACCCGATCGGCAATAGCGCGAAGGCTCCCCTCCAGATCAGGGAACGCTGTCGCCAATTCTGCGATACACCTCTTTTCGAAGCTGGCATTGTAGGCGATCACCGCGCCGACCGACGGGATCATATAGACCAGTGCCTCGGCACACGGGCGACGTGGATCAGTGCCGTCGAGGCTCAAGAATTCCTGATGCTCGATGTCGCCGTTGCTTTGCTCGACATGCGCGGAAAACTGAAAAGGGATCGGTTGATGAGGACGCGTTCCGCGCCAGCGCGGAACCGCGAACCCAATCGTCTCGAAGTCGAGCCAAGTCCGCGGATAAGCCCAGCCCTCCATCGCCGCGCGCGCACCTTGGGCATCGTGATAGACCTTTCCTGTTTGAGTCGCCTCGTGAACCCTTCGGTCGATCACGCGTGTCAGCTGGGCAGGATCAATGGCGAGTAGGTCAAGAATACCCTGCGCAAGCCACCGCTTACCGCTGCCATTCGGCAATACCGTTACGGGCCACTCCGGTCCTGAGGGCAGCGTTGACGTGGACAAATTCAAGCGTTGGGATGTTCTTTTCATGCGACCTAATCGGCAAGTGATATTGGATTCTATTCGCCCGGCGTTGAGATTTCGCCTGAATCCCTGATGAAAAATAGCGGAACGCCTTCTCTGTCGGAAAAGGCTGCGGCTGAGAGCGGACCGCCAAAGCAGGCGCCGGTATCGATATTCAATTGGTTTGGCCGCAGGTCCGGCTTTCGAAAGCGGTAGGAGTATGGCCGTGCACCACGAGAACACCGTGATCTTCTTCGGAAGACAGAAACGGCTCTCGTATCCACAGAAGGTCTCCTGTTGCTTGTGATGATAGCGCTACACCTGGCCTGATCCCCGCGTGCACGAATAATCGATGCGGATCGATTGTCTGCAGGGGCAGACTGCGCATCCAGTCCAGGTGTTTGGGAGGCAGGTCGCTCGGGTCATCCACTCCGTAGCTCTCAAGTGTCTGTTCACCGCCGTTGCCCCACCACGCCATGAGATCACGATCAGAGCGATACTTGTCGGCGGCCCGGGTCAACATTTCCTCGTGATGGCCCCGCAGGCAGACGAAGCGATCGCCCCGATTGATCTGCCGCCTGATCAGGAAGTCCAGGACAAGCTTGCTGTCTGGCCCCCTATCAATGTAGTCGCCGACAAGGATAAACCGGGCCCTCCGTCCAGCACCGATTCTATCGCAAGCCGCAAGAAGTGACTGCAGCCTGTCGAAGCATCCATGAATGTCGCCGATCGCAAACGTTATCAAATTCAAGGTAAACCCTCGGAAAGTGTGTAGTGGGTCAGCTACGAGCTTCCCAGTCGGATGCTGGTATCTGGCATCGGCATAGAATACGAAGGTCTCCGAAGGTTTCTTTCTCGTAGACGATTCGGCCGCGGGAATAGTGGTCGTATTCGGCCGATTTTATTTCGACCGGAAGACCGCGCTTTTTCAGCGTGGAGAAGGGCAAGGCCTGGAGACGCTCGCAAAGCTCGTAGTGAGCGACCGGAAGGCAATCGCCGTATGGCTCGGCATCTTTCAGAGCGCTTCGTTGCGTGAAAAGGACAGTCTTACCCGCAGATGGTATCAGCCAGAAGATGCCGACGGCCAGCGAAGGCGAGCCGGCTTCAGGGCCTCGTCCAAATGGATCAATTGATGTCCGTTCCCTGTCCCGACCGATACGACCCGTTGCCTGTCATGCCGACCGAGAGCTAGCTCCTCCGTCGCTGTCTCTCATTTGTAGATCAAACCCGCCAATACATTTCCCTGAGCAATAGTTCGAAAGTTCGCATCCTGCGTTATGTTTCGTTTCGGGTCGAAGTAGCCAAGCGTTCGAAAAGTGGCATCTAATGCTTTTTGCTTCCCATCTGACATCGTGTCGATGTAACCGATTGTCCTGAAATTCTTGTCCTTGATTGCTTGCCTGCTCACTGAAAAACCACCTACATCTAGTCAGAAAAAGAGAGCTCACGAAAACGCTGCCTGGTCCGGCATGACCAACTGCAAAAAGCGGAATGCCAGCCCGATCGCGCTTCAATTGAAGCGCAGGCCCTTGGGTTTGCCTTTGAACCTGATTCGATGTTTTCCGATGTTCAATCCGGCCAACTCGGTCTGAAGCCGATCCTTCATTATTTTACCGAGACCATCCCGCTGGGGCGCATCAAATCCGTACACGATCAAGCCAACGTTTGCCTCGGATACAGATAGTTTTGCCTTGTTGTCGGCAACGCGCTGGATATCCCTGCTAACATTGCGCGTGCCTTCGCTCATCTCGGCAAACCGAACGAGATTGCCGGCGACACAGCGGTAACTGTCCAGTATCTGGGGTTTCGATGCGGAAATGACTTTCTGATATTTCTTGATTTGGTTCACAACCGCCTTCCTGACCTCTGAGTTGCCGAAAAGTTTAGCTTCCCAGAACACCAAATCGACGCCCTCCTCGGCCGTTTCAAAGGCTGCGATATCCAGTCGAGGTATCGAGCCCACATCGGCAACGCCGTTTGCGTTGAAGGCGATCTCGACGTCAACGACGGACGGGTTCGACGTAGCAATAACATGCACGCCCTGCTTTTCCTCGCCCGAATACAGGGCTGCAGCCTTTTTCATTTTCGAAAGAGTCACCCCGGAGTCGTAGTTGCGCATCAACAGCTTCGGTTCCAGCGTCTTCATGTCGAAAAGTTCGCCCCGCAGCGCAATTTGGCCGGAGATATCGGGGTTCAGGAGGTATTTCGGATGTGTGGAGGCGACTACCTCGCCCCCACTAAACCTCGCCATAAATATCGATTGCCCCTGCCAATAGACGTTCAGGTATTCTTTGCGTACGGCAATAATTAGCTCGCGGTCTCTCAGGACGTCCCGCCACCAGCTCTTTCGCGCGGCGAGCCGCTCCAGCGCGTCCATGAATTTTCCGTTTTTGATACCATGCTTGAACTCGGCCATTTAGACCCCCCACCATTCGCCATCCGCCCTCCGGACGACGTTCTGAAAGAAATTCGTGAACTTATCGCCCTCAAATGTATGAATGGGAACGAGTGCCTTTGGCGCAATCGCGCCTGCTAGCCGTTTCAGATCGCCTATGCTCGCATGTCCCGACGTGTGGATGACTTCGAAAGGAACGCCGAGTTCGGCGAGATCGGCCTTCAGCTTCGATCCCGGGCCATCCTTCAAATAGCCGTCCCACTGTGACCATATCGCGCGAGCCTTCGGCCAGAGATTTGCAGCTTGGACGTCGCGCATCATCGCTGGACGAAACAGCAACACGGTCTTGTCGCCGATTTCCGCGATGTGTTCGCGATAGATGCGCGCCTTCCTGTACGGCTCCAACAGGTCGAAACGCTCGGTTCTCTTGATCTGCCGGCGTTGATACTCTGGCACGTAAACCGACAAATTTGGCCAACCCGGCGCAGGTAGATTGGCATTGCCGGTGGCTCTGAGGATCTCCATCGCATAGATGTCCAGCAGCAGCGTCCGGCCCGCGCGCTTGCAGGCGCGATAGATGCTGACCATGCGGTCGATATTCTGGGCCGAGGCTGAGATAGCGACAAAGCCGGGCGACCCAAAGCTCTCGACCAGCCTCGCCTCGATCTCGGATTCGTTGGGAAATCGTGCGTCCGCGTCGAGCCGGCCGAGACTGGAGCCTTCCATCAGCATGGTGTCGATGCCCTGCGGCGGATGGTTCACCATTCGCTCGAACAGCGCGCCCTTGCGGCCATGGGCGCGAATGTCGCCGCTGTAGAACAGGCGGCGGCCAGCGGCTTCAATCAGCACCGCGTAGGCGTCATAGGCCGAATGATCGACCAGATAGGGCGTGATGCGGAACGGGCCGATATCGATGGGCCTGCGGTCGCTCAATTCGAAAGCGGGATCTGGTGCGAAGAAGTTCGGCACGAAAGGCGCCGCCGCGCTCATGATCCGGGCGGTAGCGGCGCCCATTGCTACCGGGACACCGGGCTTGCACAGCGGCAACAGCCCCCAGTGGTCACCGTGTCCGTGCGAAATCACGATCGCCCGCAACGCCGGATCAGGGCCGCGCAATCCAGCAACATCCGGCAAGAGCGTTTCGGACAGTTCGTCGGCATCGAGCGGCAGCCCGAGATCGAGCAGAATGCGCTCCCCGCAGGCTTCAAGTTCGACGCAGGTCCCACCAATCTGTTGTGTTCCGCGGTGGATACGGCCGCGAAAACCGGAAGGCATTTCGGTCATCATTGGACTTTCGTCTTGCGAGCTTGAATCCCGACGCGCGGCAGGGGCGCTATGCGAAATGCCTTTGTGTTGAGCGCGGGGTCAACGAGGTAACTTGCCGACCCATCCGGCCGGCAGTTCACGTCGCCGGGCGGAATATGGGTCGCGTTGAAAAAGCCGACGAAGCTGGTGGCGCACAGCCCGTTGGGCCAGAACGGGAGGTTGTCGTATCGATCAGGCAACAAGTCCCAACTCGACTGAATTTCTGAAAAGTTGCCGGCTATTAAGGGCTTCGGCTCGGTGCCAGGCTCAGCAACAAGCCAGAACACCGCGCTTCGAGGGGTGGAGGTCAATGGAGGGAATCCCAACAAGTATCGATCCGCATAGATTCAATTTAGGGTTCGAGATGTTGCGGACATTTTCGAAGAAAGGTTAAGAGTGGCCTTTCAGACACATGTGCCATTCTGTCGCAACAGCACGAATGCCCCAACGATGGGCCTAACTCACGTTCGCGCATGCGTTGTTATGGAAGAAGTCGGCCAACGGCCGCGTCAGGCCGGTGATTGCGCCCGCTCAAAACCCGATTTTCCAGAGTGGGTCAGGCGCCCCTGCTCCATTGCAGGATGACAGTGCGCTGCCGCCATCAACTTTTTTGCGCATGTTCCAGCATATCGCAATTGGCAGGCGGCAATCGGTGTCGGTCCTTCCAGGCGCCGAGCTGCGAAGCCTGTTCATCGGTAGTAATCGGGACGCTTGAGCGCCAAGTGCGATCGGAAGCCCAGAGTTTCGCGCCGCCCTTGCGCAAGCCCCCACACGCTATGCGTCCAAAACTGACGTACTGGCAAACTAGGCTTCCGGTTTGGAGCCAACCATGAATAACGCCTCACAACTACCCCTCCCCTCTATTGGCAAGCCGCCCAGTTTCCTGCTTGAGCCGTTTAAGTGGGCGATTCCGAATGTGATAGCCATGCTTCGCGCTCAGCCAAGCTATTTGACCGACCTAATCCACCTCAGCCAGGCGCGTATGCACCTGATCGGAATCGCGCTTGCTCACCTAGAAGCCATTCCGCATGCAAGCCTCATCGAGATCCTCTTTCGCGGATCAGCAGGAATGATCCTGGACGGAAGCGTTGGTCAGCGACCACATGGTCTCAAACGCGCGGTGCGCCTGATGCCGGCTTTTATGATGAAGGCAGAAAGCTACCGCACACTCATAAAACTTCTCTCTGAACCACAAGCAGCTCAGCTGCTTCATCACGCGTCCGAGATCCGCGATTCCACAATAAAGACAATGAACGACGTTCCGCCACTGCTGCGCGCCGCGCTCCTCTCTCTTCACGAAAATATCGGGGATATGAGCTCCTTCTCGGAAGGCTTGCGCTGCATCGCGCTTCGTGGCGGCGACATGACGTTCGATCAGCTTGTCTCTGAACTTGCTCGGGCTCGCCAACCCAGCCAGCTGCTGGCCAAGCTCAGGTCCATTATCGACAAATTGCCGCTGCCCGATGTTTTACCTCCGGCCCACGTTCAGCACGCAAAGCGCATCGATTCTGGTCGCCAATTGCGCGATCTCGGAAAGAAGTGGGGTAACTGCCTGGGAAATTACGCGTGGAACGTGGAGAATGGGCAGTGCGCGATTTACCTTTGGCAACGTGCAGGTGTCCAAGCTGCATGCTCGGTTGCTCGATCCGGTCGCCTGGGCTGGTTTCTGGATGAGGTGAAGGGTCCTGAGAACACCGATATCGAACGTTCGGAGCTAGACAAGATCCAGAACGCGTTCGAAGCCGCTGGTATGCCCTCTGAATCGGTCATCCAGTCGATCGCACAGATCGTCGCGAGCGACGATCTTTCGATCATTCCGCGACGCCGTCGCCGGCGAGCCAGGGCCGCTCCTCCGCCGGACGAAGTCATGCTGCCGGATCTTGCTTGACCAAGCTTGGCGAATCCCTTTGCACCCCCCTAGTATGCCTCCCCGACAGGGCTCCGGGGACCAGAATGCGTTATGAGAAGTTGGAGGCGCTGCTTCGGGTCGCGCTCGACATGCGGGCGAGCGCCGAAGGCATTTCGCTTGAGGAAATCCAGCGCAGCTATGGGATTAGCCGGCGTACTGCTGAAAGAATGCGGGACGCCATTGAACGCGTATTCCCGCAGATGGAACAGGCCAATCCCGGAGAGGTCCCCAAGCGGTGGCGGATTCGCTCCGGGCCGATTGCCAATCTTGCCGGCATTTCGACAGAGGAGCTAGCGGCGCTGAGCACAGCCGCGCATATAGCGAAGCGGGACAGTATTGCAGATCTTTCGGCAAGGCTTGAGACACTTGCAGCGAAGCTAAAATCGCTCATCCGGCCCGAATCGGCGCGCCGGATCGGTCCGGATCTTGAAGCGCTAATGGAGGCAGAGGGAATAGCGTTGCGGCCGGGGCCTAGGCTGGCGATCTCGAATGCCCTCCTTGAGGACCTCCGCCACACCATTCTCGCCTGTAAAAAGATCCGCCTTCACTATCGGGCCAGAGGAACCGGCAAACTGAGCCATCAGCTGGTGTGTCCCTATGGATTTCTATACGGCAACCGACACTATCTCGTGGCCTACAGCTTGGAGGACACGGTCAATGACTACCGGCTGTTTAGTCTTGCGAACATAGAGAAACTCGAAGTGCACCAAGGATCGTTTCGCAGACGCAAGGATTTTTCCTTACAGGGGTTTGCGGAGCGATCATTTGGAGTATTTCAGGAGGACCCACTGGATGTCGTTTGGCGCTTCACTCCCCAAGCCGCACCCGATGCTCGGCAGTATCTCTTCCATCCAGCACAAGCTTTTGAGGATCAGCCTGACGGCTCGCTCTTGGTCCGCTTTCGTGCAGGTGGAGCGCTCGAGATGTGCTGGCATTTATTCACTTGGGGCGACCAAGTGCGAGTGGTAGAGCCCACCCAATTAAGAGCACTCCTTCAAGAGCAAATACGCAAGGTCGACAAGGTTGGGCGAGATCCTGGCTCCAAAAGAGGTGCAGCAGCTCCGAAATCCATCACACCACAATCGTCAGGCAAGATAAGGTGACATTCAAATTGCGGGGCAGCGCTTGCGGATGAGCACCTCCTCATACCATCCAACTTTACTGTTCTTGTAACGCCGATCGCTTGCCCTCAATGGGGAAGGAAGCGTGAATGCATCAATCGTGCGGACGCCACCTCCGACATCTATGGTGAGCTTTCTGCATCTTGGCATGCGATGCCCGCCCTCTAGTTTCTTAAAGTCTCCTGGCCTTATTAATCCTTCTCTCTCGAACGCTGCTCCCGACCAGAGCTCCGCTTTGGCGCCCGTGAAGATCACAGTACCGATTTCGGAATGCTGTCCAAAAATGGGGTCGAACTGTGTAAAGGAGAGCGGCTCAAGATGACGATCTTCGGCGCCGTCCTTCTTCTGTCGTGAATAGGTCTGCAATACGTCTACCATCCAAATCTTTCTAGCACACAAGAACTTCTTGCAGGCTGTCAAAGATTCAGTAGGCGATAAGCGTTGAACTTCCTCCCCATAAATCCTCGGAAAGATCTGCGACCAAAGCTGATTGTCCGTTGAACCATAAAAGAAGTCGATATCCCCCTCCAAAAACTGCCCTTCGGCAAATCTCGGCGGAGGCGCTGTACCAATGATCAACACTTGCGTTCCTATTGGGATTTCCTCCCGCGTGTTGTAAGGATGCTTCTCTGTATTGTCGGTCATTGATGTCCTGAGGATTTTGGCATAGGCTGCGTTAAGCAATGAATGCCCCCACCACCGCGGGCGATCGCATCGATGCGTAAGGGCACAATCTCTCGATTGGGAAATGATTCGGCAAGCGCGTTGCGAGCAAGCTCATCCCTTTCGGCATCACCGAACTGAGAAACGATCACAGCACCATTGGTAAGATAAACGTTTAGGTAGTTCCCGGCGAAACTGTCCAGATCCCCACTCAAGTATCGCTGCCGCGGCGCAAGTACGCGCACAACCTTCAGGTTATGCCCCTTGGCATTCTTCGCCCGGCCCAGCAGGTGCATGTCATGCTCGCGCCAGAACGGAGGTTCGCTTTCTCGATCATCGATGCTTTCCACCAAGACCTGCTTTCTCGGTGCAAATAGAACATACCCATCGATGTGTCCGCTTGTAATTGGCTCGCACGGATCGCCTTCAAGCCAAATGACCTTATGAATACCGAACTTTCTAAACTCAGATGCAATCGCCTCCTGTTGATCTAGATTTTCGCGTGCACCGTTACGATTTGAATTGAGTAGGCAGCTTCGCGTGGTGATCAGGGTCCCCTGACCATCAAATGCGAGCGCCCCGCCCTCAGCAATGAACGGTGCTGATACCCGCGGTACGCCAAAGATAGATGCAGCAGTCTTAGCAAGTTGGTCGCCAGGCCGGCCAACACGATCTGGACTACCGCCCCAGCCATTGAAATTCCAATCGATGGCAACGACCTGCCTCCGCGCCCCCGTCGTGCGGATGGCGAAGGTTGGCATAATGTCTCGCATCCAGAAATCGTCGACTGGCGCTTCAATTACTGACACCGCGGGGCAACCTGAAAAGCGTTTACAGGCTTCGCGGAACTGGCGGCCGGGCGGCGCCAACAAACGAACCGGCTCGAAACGAGCGATCGTGTGGATGACCTTAGCTAGATCGCGCTTGATTCTTGCTGCATCGGTCGTGTCCCACTCGCGATGAACAGACCAGGCCATCCAGCAGCATTCGTGAGGCTCCCATTCGGCTGGAATACGTATGGATGCTTTGTGGCCTGCACACATCATAACAAACAAGTTGAGCGCCTAATCGAGGATGCGCTCGAGATTTATCTACCACTGATACGTCAGAATTGGACGCACTTCGACTTACCGCCGAAGCGATTCCCATTGGCACACCTTCCTTGATGAGCAATAGTCGCTTCACTATTGATTCTGATTGTTTGCTTGCTGGGTGGGGGCCCCTCGTGAGCGTAGTATTGCCAATACGCCGAACAATTGTCGTCCAAACCAATCTCGCGGCGCATATGGCCCGGGTGGATGCCGCTCGCAGGGGCGAAATCGGCCTTCAGATAATGAGCATGGCTCAGGTCGCCGCCCGGCTTGCAGGCGGCTTCCTGACGCCCATTGATATCGACGCCTTACGTGAGGTGATCCGAACGACCTTGCCGACAATATCGCTGGGAGAACTCGAGCCCATAAAGGGCTTGCCAGGCATGGTCCGCGCCGCAGTAGGTACTCTCGATAAGGCCTGGCGCGCAGACATCGATCTCTCCACCATCAAACACCCTCGTCTGCAAGCGTTGGCCGCACTCGAATCTGAAGTATTACAGCGGCTCCCCCCTCGATGAAGACGCCGCGGACCTTGGTAGATCTCGCACTTGGCCGCCTTGTCCATGCACCAGCAGTCCTGGGTCCAATTGAGATTCAAAGCCACAGCGAAATGCCGGTCTGTTGGCGGCGGCTTTTGCTGGCACTCGCAGAGTGCGTGCCTGTCACATGGATCGCCGGACCCCGGCCCGTGCCAGAATGGATAACCGGCGCAAGCATTGAAGTCCGACGAGGTGCTTCCTCTGGCGCAAGTCCAGATGTCTATTCATGCGCCACGCCGCAACACGAGGTTTTGGAAGCCTTTCGTTGGATGCGATCGCTCCTCGCTAGCGGCAAGGCAAAACCCGAGGACATCGCCATCGCTGCCGCGAGCCCAGCTGACTACGATGACTACGTGTCAGCGCTGTCCGGTGAGGCAAACATTCCTGTTCACTTTGTGCAGGGCATTAAAGCCGTCAATACCCCCGAAGGGCAGACTGCTGCAGCTCTCGCCGATGTTCTCGTCAATGGAGTTTCGCAGGCTCGAGTGCGCCGACTCCTGCTTAGGCTGGACGGCGCCCAATCCATCGCCGGACTACCACGGGATTGGGTGCGCGTTCTACCTGCCGATGCTCCACTCTCCACCGTAGGGCGCTGGAAACAGGCCTTTTCCTTAGTGGAACCAGCGACGTGGCCCGATGGCGTTGATCGGTCCAATCTTGTGCTCAACATATTGCAGATTCTCGAAAAAGGCCCTGCAGGCGCTCATGAAGCAGGCGAAGAGTTACTCCCTAGATTGGCAATGAAGCTGTGGCGGCTTGCACTCGAGGATGGCCCAGCTACGGCACTCCCCGTGACACTTGCGCGCCTTCGGATTGCAGACGGCATTGAGCCCGCGTCGTATCCAATCTGGACATCGGCGCTTTCACTCGCGGCCGCCCCGCGGCCGTTTGTGCGTTTGCTTGCGCTCAATGCCGGTAGATGGCCGAGGCGGATTTCCGAAGACCGCCTCATTCCACATCATATCATTCCGATCGAAGACTTAGACCCTCTACCGGTCGCCGACGCGGACCGTCGCGATTTCGCGACTATTATCGGTAGTTCTACCCAAGCATCGATTTCGTTCAGCCGTCGTGACGTCGAGGGTCGGCTATTGGGGCGCTCGCCCTTGATTGGCGATTTCCAGGAAACCTACCTAAGCTATGCCAGGATACCCGAACACGCCGCGAGTGAGCCCGACCGTTTGACCGCGCGCCCAACAGAGTTCGGGACCATGCCGATAGCCCGATCCGCGCTGGCTGCTTGGCGAGAGTGGCACTCACCACAAATCAATGCACATGATGGGCTCGTACGTCCAAAGCACCCCCGCCTTAAGAAGGTATTTCTACAGCCCATGTCCGCAACTTCCCTGCGGATGCTGTTGAGAGATCCGATGCGCTTTGTCTGGCGGTATGCCCTCGGATGGCGCCAGCCGGAGGAGACGGAGGAACCGTTTAGCTTGGACCCGATGAGTTTCGGGGTTCTCGTTCACGAAACCCTTCAGATTGCGGTGAATACGCTTGAGTCAACTGGGGGCTTGGGAAGAGCGAAACTGGACGTGATAACGCAGGCTGTTGAAGATGCCGTGAATGCAATAGCCGCACGATGGGAAGCCGAGCAGCCGGTGCCGCCTCCGAAAATTTGGCGGAATTCATTGGACCTGACCCGCAAGGTTTCTGCTACCGCTCTGACTTATCGTCTGGATCTGCTCCCAAATCAAAGGAGCTGGACCGAAGTTCCTTTCGGCGTGCCAAATGGAAGCGATCGGAGCCAGCTTCCTTGGGATCCATCGCTGCCCGTCGAAATCCCGGGCACGGGAGTCATCATTCAGGGTCAGATCGATCGATTGGATTTGTCTGGCGACAATCACCAGGCTCGTGTCATTGACTACAAGACTGGCCGCCTGAACCGAACCATGGCCGACGTGGTGGTCCATGGCGGTACGGAGTTGCAGCGCTGCCTCTACGCCTTCGCTGTCCGAACGCTACTTGGCTCCGAAGTGAAAGTTGATGCTGCCCTGCTCTATCCACGCGCGGCAGACGCCGACCGGGCATTGTTTCCTCTAGCTGACATTCCAGCGGCGCTCGCGATGCTCGCATCTGCAATAGCGTCTGCCCGACGGAATCTCGAAAATGGGTTGGCTCTCCCCGGCGTTGACGCTGACGACGGCTACAACGACTACGCTTTCGCGCTACCTGCCAATCCAAGCTATTTGGCCCGAAAGCGCCCGAATGCGGACAAGCACCTGGGCGACGCCACCAAGATCTGGGAAGCGCCGTAATGAAAGTGCGCAAGCTTCCGGATCTCGCCGCCCGTACGGTAGCCCTCACCCGGATCGACCAATCCTTGCTGGTCGAAGCCGGAGCGGGCTCAGGCAAGACATCAATCATGGCCGGGCGAGTAGCCTTCCTGTTCGCCCAAGGCATTAGCCCCAAAAATGTGGCGGCTATCACTTTTACCGAGTTTGCTGCCAGCGAACTGCGGATCCGCATCGAGCGCTTTGTCACCTCCCTTTCGAAAGGCAGCATCCCGGATGACATCGCGAGCGCTTTCCCAGCCGGCGTTTCGAAAACTCAGCGCCAAAACCTCATCTGCGCAAAGCAGGCTCTCGACGAACTTGTCTGCACCACGATCCATGGATTCGCTCAGGTTTTGATCAAGCCTTACCCGGCAGAGGCGGGAATTGATCCAGGTGCGGAGATTGTCGATCCGACCGAAGGCGACCTCGCTTTTGGCGAGCGCTACCAGGCCTGGCTCAAGGAACATCTTTCGGGCGAGCGCGACGACGACGTCATTGCAGAGCTTGTGCTTGCTGACGAATCCCGCGGCCTTGCCTTGATCCGCACCATCGCAGATTTTCTTAGAACGAACCGAGGCGCTAAGCTCGCAAATAGCACCTGGTCAGTTTCACTCCTCAAGACCTTGTCAGCAGCGGCCACAGCGTTCGAGAAAGAGATAGATCAGTTTGAGTTCCGAGAAGCACAAACCGGTCAGGCGTGCTCGGCATTCCTCGAAATCGCGAAGGCCCTTGGCGGCCAAACCCTCGCAGCTAGGGAGCCGCATAGCCGCGCGCTTACCCAAGCAGCGACCATTCCTCGACATATTGCTTGCTTCACGCAAGCCGGTGGGAAGAGGCAGCTAAGAACAAAAGGGGCGTGGGAGCAAGCCGCACGTGCAGCAGGCAAGAGCAAGGCTGAGGGCACGATGGCCTTCCAGACCTGTGCAGCGAGGTATGATGTCTGCCATACGGCTTTCGCTGCATTGACGGCGATGGTGGCCAGCGAACTGCTCGCCCGAATTGTTAAGGCCATGGGTGGGCTTTTGTCCGAATGGCACACGTACAAGCGCTCGGCCGCGCTTCTTGATTTCGACGATTTGCTCCATACCGCCCAGGCTCTCTTGGCAAAAAACGAAGATGTCCGGCAGGCGCTTAGTAAGCGCTATCAGCATGTGCTGGTCGATGAATTCCAGGATACGGACCCGCTACAGATCGACATCCTGTGGCGCCTCTGTGGCAATCCACCCAAGGATGGCAGTCAGGATGCTCTGAAAAGAACGCTTCGCCCCGGCTCGCTCTTTCTCGTCGGCGACCCGAAGCAGGCTATCTATCGATTTCGTGGCGCGGACGTAAATGCCTATCTGGGAGCTCGGGAGGCGATTAGCACGTCCTCGGTGCTGAATATCGTTGCCAATTTTCGGTCCGTTGAGCCAATCCTATCATTCGTCAATGGCACGTTCGCCGGTCCTCTTTCCACGACCGCTGGCCAGCCCGGCTTTACTGCTTTGGCAGCAATCCGCGCAGCAAGCAAAGATGAGCTGGCTGTCGCGGCGCTCGATATTTCGGTCGAAGATGGCAAGAATGGCGCCCAGCAGTTGCGCGACGCAGAAGCGGAAAGGGTTGCAGAGCTCTGCTCGCGAATGGTCGGCAACCTGACAATAGAGGTCCGCGGAGACTTGAGGCCGTGCCGATTCGGCGACATTGCGCTGCTGGCCCCTGTTGGTACCGAGCTTTGGCGCTTTGAGGAGGCTTTGGAGCGGCGAGGGATTCCAGTTTCAACACAAGCTGGGAAGGGCTTCTTTCGAAGGCAGGAGGTTCAGGATCTTATCGCGCTGACTCGATCCATCGCCGATCCGCGCGATACGCTCGCCATTGGCGCGCTATTGCGCGGTCCGCTGGTAGGGCTGTCCGAGACTGAACTGCTTGATATCGCCGATGGTCTTCCCGTTGACCCCGATAGTCCGAACCGCCTGCCAAATCTGTCGCTGTGGACCGCACTCGACCATATTAATCATGTCTTAGCGCGCGATGTTATCAAAGTCCTGCAGTCGCTTGCGCGGAAGGTTCGCACAACCACGCCCTACGCGCTCATTTCGGAGGCCATAGGCCTACTTGGAATTCGTGCACAGGTTCGTCAGCGCTTCCCGGCCAGCGCTGATCGCGTCCTTGCCAATCTAGACCTCTTTCTAGAGATGTCGCGTGCGTACGATGTGCGAGGACTACGCGCGCTGGCGAGAGATATGCGCGCAAACTGGGAGGATCAAGTTCTCCAAGTTGAAGGACGCCCAGACGCCAAAGAAGAGTCCGTAGCTCTCATAACCATTCATGCGGCCAAGGGGCTCGAATGGCCGATCGTAATTCCTATCAACATGACTGGGGCACCAAGATCAGAAGTCGGGCTCATGCACGACCGACGATCGGGTCAGTTCTCTACACCCGTCCTCGGTATTGAACCAAACGGCTACGGTCAGCTTCAATCTTTGAATGACTCGGAATCTGCCCGTGAACGAGTTCGCCTCTGGTATGTCGCGGCGACAAGAGCTCGCGATCTGCTGGTATTGCCACGCCATTCCGCACAATTATCGGATAAGTCTTGGGCGGAAATTGTGGACTTCAAGCCGGCTGTATTGCCAGCAATCGAGACTGAGGCTCTTGGTCCGGCCAAAGCAGTAACATTAACGCTTGATCAGAACGATCAGAGCGCCGAGTTGTTTGCTGATCAAGCCAAGAAGATTTTGGAGGCGTACAACACGATCGTCTGGCGCCGTCCCAGTCGCCACGAATTTGATGGCCTCGAGCACGACCCGGATCGCATTTTTTTTGATGCCGAGCAGTCAGAGAGGCCGAGAGAACCAATCGAGGTCCTAGGCGGCGCCACGCGCGGCACAATTCTGCACAAGTTAATGGAAGAGGTATTGACGGGGGAGACGCCAGATATGGCTCCAGAGCTTGAGCGGCGGGCCGGTGAACTGTTGTGCCAGCTGAATGTGGAGCCTTGCCAGGACCCGAGCGACGGCATTTCGCCTATTGAGCTCGCCTCCACAATTTTTCGAGCTCTACGTCTCCCCGAGATTGCAGCGTTGCGGCCCCATCTTGTTCCGGAACAGACAGTATTCGGTCACCAGCGCGAAGGTGAACGGGAAATACTGGTCTCGGGTATAGCGGATGCTCTAGTCCGGGATGCGAGCGGACGGGCCCTAGTAATCATCGACTGGAAAAGCGACGTTAACATGAGCCACTCGACGCAGGCTGAGTACAAGGTGCAGCTCGAGGCATATCGCAAGTACACAGGCGCAGGTCGTTCACTGCTCATCGCAATGACCACCGGAAGTATTCTTGCTGACTAGAAGCGCAACACTTCGGCTCGCTGATAGTCTCGATTGGTAGCTCGGTCTGGGTGGATCGCGGTAACGAACTCACTTTACCATTTCTTCGGCGATCAAATCGATGAGGCCCTTAGACGGCTTAAGAGAACGATTCCTTTCTATCTTTTGTGGACCATACATTTTAATTGCGCGCTTCAGTGCGTTCTTGAAGTTCTGATCGATCTTGAAAGGCGGACGCGGGCAATCTCTCAATGGGTTTACTCGGACCGCCTGGAACGAATTCTCTGGGTCAAAAGCATCCTTGTCGCTTTCATCTAGTACATTGATGAAATCGGCAAAAAACCAGCCAACATTTGTCACCTCTGGAAATCGAAAGCTTAGAGCCCATTCATGTTGATCTAATTGTCCTTCGCGCAAATTTAGATAGTCCTTGGGTTCTTGACCGTATCGGTCCTTGGCAAGGCTGATCGACGTATCGGCAATTCCGGATTCTCCCGTCCACCACCCTAGCTTCCATTCATCAATCCCAAGACGCTTCCATTCAAGGAAGTCTGGCGTTTCGTCACGCGGGCCAGGCTCTCCCGGCGGTTTCGGCTGGTTCGTTTTTCGGGCCAACTCTCGCAAATGCCCCTGCGTAATTTCCTTCGGCTGCGCATAGGACCAAAGGCGTTCTATGTTAACCTCGCCTGGTCCGAGAAGAACTCCAACTTCCTTTTGGGAGGTATTTCCAAGAGCAGCTCCTGATGCATTCGCGGAGCAGATCACGCATCCTCTTTGCCTTGACCAGTAAACCTTCATGTGGAGACGATCAGATTTGTACAATCGCGATCCCCTTTTGCGCAAACGTCCTAACGTTATGGGGTCTGTCGCGCCCGGCTTGAGCCAGCAGACGATCTCGAGATTCTCAGGGTCTGGTAAAAAGGCCTGCGCTCTTCCTCCAACATACGCCACCATCACTACGCGCCGGTCATCCGGCGCCGGGTCCGATAGCAAATCTGATATGGAGCGCTTCAACTCAGCTGATCTGTAGAGAATTCTCATCTCATTTTTGTCCGTAAATGTTCAGCTTCAATCACGAGGCAGAGCTAGGCTGAGGTCGTCACCTATCATGAACAATGCGGCCTCCACCTCGCGCAAAGACAAGAATGTCGACGGATCCTGACCGCGGCTCCCCATCCGAGCATTAGCAAGCGCGTGGCTCAGCACCCAGTTTGCCCGCACGTTCCACTTTAAATGCGCACGATGCTTTCGAATGTCGCCACTGGGCGAGAAATATTCGAACACCGTTTCGTCGGGCGATCGCGACTTAGGCTTGCGGGTATTCGGCCGCATGCATGCGAAATGCAGCAGCGACGGAGAATCGCCGTCCGACCATCGATGAACAAGCCAGGCCAGAGCGGCCGCGACCCGACTATCATAGATTACCCACTCCGGGAGCACGAGCGAATGAACTTTCGTGGTTCCGGCGTTAGAACGTAGATCTTCTAGTTTGGACCCAACATCGTCGTCCTCAGCTTGGTGCAGAACGTCTAGTACACGTGACCAGTACTGACCAAGCGCTGCCTTCCGATGTAGACCACGCAACCACCCCGCATTCCCCCGTCTTGTGTACACGCCGCCCCAGACAAGAACGGCCTGCAGCCACTCAAACAATTCTTGCGAATCTTGAGACGGGCTCTCTAGAGATTTACGAAGACCGGCACCGATCGCATCCAAAATCTCCGCGTTTTCGGCGAGAGTCGAGTTTCGCCGAAGCGCGAACGAGCGAACTGGAGAGGAAATTTCTACGCTCTTGGGTGGCCAGCAATAGCGAGCTCGTGCGTTATGGAGTCTTAGATCGATCCCCTGTTGGTGCTTAAAACCAAGCTCCTCATCACCAGAGATTATTTTACCGAGCCAAGAGCAAAATTGGACAATGGTCGCTTCGTTAAGAAATTCCTGTTTGTTCATATCGTCTCTAACACTGATTTGACTAAGCTGCCTGTGAGGCTGCTTTTTCGGATAGAGTATAGACAGTATCTAGATGAGGGCAGGAGTTGACAAGCGAAGGATCCAGGCGGCGCAGCCTTTCGAAGCCGATTTCGCCTCGGACAACACTTCGACCTAAGCTTCCCCACATTCGCAAATCCGATGTTATGGAAAGAGTCAGCCAGAGGCCCCAGCTCCCTTCCGCATAACTAGGAACCCAAGAACAGCGGCGTGCCTAACTAGTGTTAGTCGGCACGTCCGGCTTCATCCGCGACCACGTCGCGAATTCTCGGACGCAGGACGTTCACAAAGGTATTTACGCGCTCCGCCAGCCAGTCAAAGGCTGCCTTTCGAATTGCAGCGTCGTTCAGGTTGCCTACCGTCTTAGAATCGATGATTCGCGTGCGATTATATTTGTCGTTCGTCAGCCGAGCTGTGCCGTTCAAAGCGGGTTTGATTTCGTCCCAGTTTGCGACGATTTCATTCATAGCGATCTCGCCCGGGCTGTTCTGACTAGCCGAGAGGAAAACTCCGACCTCTCCTTTGTGTAAGTCCCGGTAGACAGTGAGCCAGCTGCTGCCCTGGGGGGCCGGCAACATGAATGCCAAATAGCCCTGACGCGCAGGCTTGGGAACGCTCTGGGTCCGATCGTCTAGTTGTAAATGAGCGTCCAAAAACTCCTTCCAGAACGCCTGCTGCGTAGCGGCCAAAGCGGCGCGGTCTGGATCGACCTCTGCGTCCTCCTCGGCTGCGACTTCATTCGGATCCTGCACAATAAAGCCTTCGGGCGCCGCAACGACATTGCGCAAAATGGATGTTGTGCGAGCGACGACACGGGGAGCGACCAAGTGCTCTCCACTAGGCAAGCGGTAAACCGGAAACTCCACTAAACCGAACGTAAAGTGCAATCCGGCATGGATCTGCAGATAGCCTGCTATGGCCTCGACATCCTCGCGTACTCCATCACCAAGAATTAGTAGCAGAAAGCGACCGCGGCGCAGGTTCGCCGTGACGGCGTCGGTGAATTGGATCTCGTCAACATTCGGGGTTACGGTGCGGACGAGTTGGAGAAGTGCGTCCGGCCCCATGCCTGTGCGGCGCGCGACTTCTCGCTGGAGATCAGAAAAAGACCATCGACTGAGCACCTTGGCATAGTCGAGGATCTGGCCGATCACCTCGCGCCGCGCTTCTGGATTGCGCCACAGCTTGCACTCGACCAGCACCGGCAGGCCCGAAGGAGTGATTAGAAAATTGTCGACGCGTCCAGCCTTGCCAAGCTGCATTTCCCGGCAAACGCTGATCGCACCCACAAACATAGGGTCAATTTCGGCGATTGGCAGAGCCGCCGAGTGAGCATGGACTAACTCCTGAATCTGCGCCTCAAGCATCGTAGCCGCCGAACCGTGCTGCGGGACAGGCTCAAGAACAACTGAGTGTCCTTCTGCAGTGAGAAGAATAGGCGCGCTATGTTGTCGATCCAAAGTGAGCTCCGTGGATGTCGTTAAGGCTGCCCGAGCTCAGATATTTGCTCTGAACACTCGCTGCGAACCGAATTCGTCGATCAAATGTTATGAAAGAAGTCAGTCAGCGGCTCAGTTCTAGGTAAGGAGCCGCATATCCGTCCTGCTAACTGCGCGGCGCCCCTCGCGCGCCCATATTCACGTCCTAGTTCGCAGTATCCCTCTGCGCACTTCCCTTCGAAACGCTCTCAATTATGGCTGGCCGGATATAGCTTCCAACAAGCACCTCAATCTCATCGCCTTCCTCCGCGCCCAGCAGTGCAGAGGCGACCGGCGTGAGATGATGAACAATCCCTTGAGACGTGTCGGACTGTCCCTGGCTGATTGTTACGTTGATGACCCGTTTGTCATCAGTCAGATAGCGAAATCTCACGGTGTCACCGATCTCAATCCTACGTTCACTGCTAGGGCTCGGCAGCTCCCTTAAACTAGGCACGACAATTGGGCCGCCCAGTTGTCTGACAGGCTGCCCAACTTCCTCTTCGTCGGCTTTTGCATCGCGGAGCGGCTGGAGCGCCTTACTAAACTCTTTCTCCCGAAGCTTCAGGGCAGCAAGCTGACTAGCTATTGCCGCACGGAGCTTTTCCGCTTCCTGTCGAGGATTATTGAACCAGTCGGTCGACCAAATTCGGTGAAGCTTCCAACCTAGTCCCTCCAGAATTTCCTGCCTTAGCCGGTCACGGTCGCGCGCTGACTTGGCCGAATGATAAGTTGCACCGTCACACTCTACCCCAAGAACGAATCCGTGCGGCCAATCTGGATGGCGGACGCCAATATCGACGAAATAGCCAGCCACCCCCACCTGCGCTACTGGTGCGCAGCCCATCGCCCGAATCTGATCAGCGACGAAGATCTCGAAGTCCGAATCTGCCTCGCGTTCAGTAATATCCCCAGCGTCGAGAACACCGCTTGCGGAATACTCCAACCAACGCTTGAGCATGTGCGCGCCAGGATTGCTGTTCTCCTCCGCCTCGATATCGGCAGCAGTCATAGACGAGAAGGTAACGATCTTCTGCTTGGCCCGGGTGAATAGAACATTCAAACGCCGCTTTCCGGCAAGCCCATTTATTGGGCCGAAGCGCTGCATTACGCGAGCACCCGGCTCCTCCGCTCCGTAAACCGTTCCAATAAATATAACGTCGCGCTCGTCACCCTGTACGTTCTCAAGATTCTTGATGAAGAATTCTTCGAGGCCGTCGTTTCTGTCCCTCCAAGTGTCAAGATACTTCTGAACCGAGCGGTTGTTCGCGATAGCATACTCGAACTCTTCAATGATGAGATCGCGCTGCTTCTGATTTAGAGTAACGATGCCAAGTGACCTATCGGGGTCCGTCAGCATAAACTCGACGATAGCGTCAATCATCACCTTCGCTTCAACGGGATTTGTGCCGGCTTTATAGCGGCCTTTCACAGCCCTAAACTCCACCCCCATGCGCGCGTTCGTCTCTGTGGGAGACGGGAACACGATCAGGGCATCATCATAGACCAACCTGTTTGAGAACTTGATGAGGCCCGAATGGCGAGAACGATAATGCCAACGCAAGCGCCGAGCTGGACGGAAGGCGCCATTCGCCATTTCCAGGACCGACTCGTTTAGAACCGCTTCGTCCTCGTCTACCTCCTCGTCTTCTATCACCGACCTGAAAAAGTTGCTCGGCGGAAGCTGGTTGGTATCTCCAACCACGAGCGCTTGGGAACAACGCAACAGGGCCCCTATCGCAGATTCGGGAGGCATTTGAGATGCCTCGTCGATAATGCAAAGGTCAAATTGAACGCTTCCTTTGGGCACGTACTGGGCAACCGCGAGCGGCGACATCATCCAGCAAGGCTTAAGCTCGATCAGCGCCTCACCTGCGCGCTGTGTCAAATCACGGACTGGTATAAATCTTTTCTTCTTGCTGATCTCATTTTCGATCAGGGCCATATCTGTCCATGTGGACTTCCTGCCCACTCCATGTCCCATAGGCGGGCGAGCGGTCGCTTTTACTTTGGCGCGAAGCTGCGCGCGCGACAGATGAATAATCTCCCGATCCTTCTCAGCAAGAGCGACTCTCAGCTCTTCTAGCTTTGCGCCTCGATAGCGAGCAAGCTTGCGGCCCAGCTGTACAAATACAGCTTTAGCCAATTGGCGCATCGCAAGCGCTTCAGCCTGAAGACCAAGCCCGTTCAATGAGCCTTGCTTTAGTTTTTCTTGAATAAGAGGCATTAAGCCTTCGGGACCAGCATCCGTGAGAGCGGTTGCAAAGGCCGCGAAGGCGAACAGGCCATTTCCGTCCAAGGACGCCTGCTCGAGTACAGAGGCCAGTTCTGGCAGACTGCGGCCACGCGTTAATGTAAGGACCTCAATCTTCGCGACGTCGGCTAGTTTCGTTAGAGTCTCCGTGAGTTTATCGTCTGCAGAGAGTGCGACACCAATCGCGTCGGAAACCTCCGCCGGCTCCCCTCGATCAAGAATGACCCGAATCAACGGAACGTGATTCGCGACCGATTTGGCCCAATCGCTCAGCGCCTCCAGGTGCTCTCGTCGCGTCCTGTGTCCATCAAACTTCTCACTCAAGAGCTCTCGTATTGGCTGATGGTCCTCTAGTCTCTCGCGCTCCGATAGCAGGGCTTCCAATCGCAGCCTAACATCCCGGATCTCCACGAGACCGATCTGCTGATTTGTTACGACCTTGGCGACGGGCCTAAGCTCAGCGATGACGTTCTTAAGGCGTGCTGCCTCATACTCTGCAGCAGCAATCCGTTCGTCCAAAGAAGCGAAACTGATCGAAATCCCGGTCTTTGGAATTGCCGGTAGCAGTTCCAACTGATTCAACGCGCCGTCACGCAAGAATTCGCGCAACGAGGTTTGCTCGTGGCCGCCAAACTCTGTAGATAGCACCTCGAAGAACCGCGCTGCACGACCGAACGGCTCGAAGTCGGTATCGAGACCACGATAGTAAAGCCCAAATAGGCCTGTCGCTTCGGATTGCCTGACGAAGTCGTCAGACTTACGCCGAAATGCAACAAGTTCATCGAGATTTTGGAGCGCATCTATCTTAGAGTATTTTGGCGAGCGCGAAATCGCCATGAATATTCGCTTGGCCTCCCGATACCTGGACGAGAGGAATCCGAATGGGCCAGCGGTTCGGAGGCTCGTCGCGCAAGCAATGAGCTGCTCGGTTGGAATGTCAACGGAGAGCGACATGCGCTCCGACAAGCTCGTCCGCTGCTGCTGTAGCTGCCGCCCCTCCTCGCACAACCTGCGCAAATGATAGTGAGCGTTGTACTCCGAGAGTTTGCCACTGCGCATGGAGAGTGCTTCACGGCCAACATCCCGACACAGAGCGTGCGCCCTGCCGATATCATCTAGCGCCCAGTTCTTGGCGGCTTCGTAAGCAGCCACAAGCGGAGCCAATTTGGCCGCAATCTCACGCGCCCTCTTGGCCGACTCTAAGTTCGCCTGTAACGTCTCAGTCAGAGCTTCTTCGCCAATTTCAGCGAGCGGCTCGCGTTCACAGATTATCTCGAGCTGCCGAATCTTTTCCAATACCGTCGCGTCTGGCACCTCCGAAAGCTCAGAGCCTATTCGATCTACCGATGCGCTTAGATCGGCACATTGCTTGAGAAATGAAGCGAGTAGCTCCGCTCGACCTTCAGCAAGTACGTTTCGAACTAGTTCCGTCGAATGTTGTCGCAAGTGGTCCAGGCACGCGGCAAGCGACTTGCGAAGCGCCTCTAAGCTGGGCCGAGTCTCCTTTTCAAGAGTCCAGGGCTCGAGCGCCTTAAGGGCCGACGCGAGCTCCAATGCTTCGCCTGAAGCTCGTTTCGCAATCGCGCATGCTTCTTCGACTATGAACCGCTCCGGATGAACGAGCCGCGTGTCCTTCCAACTCGGCCCCGCATTGAGTGTTTCGGCATGAGCCTTTTCGATCTGTTGGCCGAGCTGAGCGAATCCAGCCAGTCCAGTCGCTGTTTGCATCTCGGGCCGGAGCTTACAAAGCTCGAGCGTCTCACTCGGAATACTGGACAAGCGATCGCTAGTTGCAATGCTCTTTCCGAGAATGGCATGAACCGTCAATCCCGATCGATCAAACTCGGTCGTCAGAAGTTCAATGTACTCTGCAAGCTCTTGCCGGATGCGCCGGTATTCTTCGATCTTGCTATCATAGCCCCGAACGGCCGACGTCTTCTGCATATCAAGTCGAGCTCTTACCGACTCGATCACCTGTTCGCGCGTCGACTTCTCAGCCTGAAGCGGCAACAAGAACTCACCCAGCCCGACCGCCTCGAGCCGGGCTTTGACCACATTCAGAGCAGCAAGCTTCTCTGCCACAAAGAGAACCTTCTTGTTCTCTGCAAGAGCTGCTGCGATTACATTCACGATGGTCTGTGACTTGCCCGTGCCGGGCGGCCCCTCGACAGCAAGATTTCTGCCATCGGCGATATCGACCAGAACACTGAACTGCGATGAGTCAGCGTCCATAACCAGGCACGGTACTTTGGCCTCGATTTCCGGCTCATCAATCCCATATTCTTCCGCAAAGGGAGAAGCACCAGCGGACTCTGAGCCGGCGAGCAGTGACTGCACTATCTCGTTTTGCGGAAAGTCCGACTGACTGGGATCGAGATCGTGATACATTGCCATTCGAGCAGAGGGAAAGACACCAATGGCCACCTGGCGCCTAACCCGCCACTTTTTTCCTTTAGGGAGAACTTTTCCCATGTCGGCTAGATAGGCCTCGACTGAGGCGCCCTCGAACTTTGGCATTTCGACGGAAAAATCGAGCCTCAGCTTCTCGGCGAGTACGGCATTTAGCTCCGGCTCATCTCCAGTGCCAGCAAGGAAGTATTTGGCCCCCTGCGGCGTCCGCGTGCGCTTCACTTCTACCTGCAGGAGGATGAGGGGCGCGAACGAACTTTCGCTCCGTTCGACTTCCGCCCATTCCAAGAACCCGAACGCAACTTGAAGCACATTCGTACCGGTTTCCTGCAGCCAGGTCCGGCTCTTAGAAATGATTGCGTTCAGCTTGCGTTCCAGATCGGACGGGAGCAACAGCATCTGAATCTTATCGTCAGTATGCCGCCCGTCGGCATGCTCGGCATCGATCGGCGGCAGATCGTAAGAGGGGAGTATCCCGTTGTTCTTGGCATGCTGACTAAGATTCACCTCGGACTTTTGTACACGAGGGGCCATTCCGAGTTGCTGCCGCAGCCGATCTCTGAGGTCGCGCTCCGCGGCGCGAGTTTTATCGAGATAGTCATCGCCGTCTCGATCCACGGCTTCCATGGCAGCGACATAGGCGTCGTCTGTTAGCCGCGCATTGATTAGCGCGTCCCTGAAAGTAGCCGTCTGCTCGTCACGAGGATCCTCGTCGATGGGCGGAAGAGGTACGAACTGCAGCTGATCTCCATTACACAGCTTGAAGAACAGGACGTCAGGGAGCTCGTCTACGGCCCTCAAATGAGAATTCGAGCGCGGCCCTAGTTTGGTTGAAATGAGGGGGTTACGGCGGCTCAGATCGAGCAGCTTTGGACGAAGATTCTCGATTCTAGTGCGGACGAGCGCATCTAGTCCGTCAGAGCTGGACGGTTTCCCCATGGAACAAGCCTTTAATGGTCCGAGATCTTGCCGCCGATGGAATGAACCTGCGGCGCGACGTTGAGCGGGCAATAGCCTGTCCGAGTTGCCGCGCTCCGCGGCAATGAGACGAAGAACCCCAGACTGAAATGCACCATAGCCCCCAGATTCTCGCAGTATTTTCCGCGAGTTATCCTTAGTTAATCCGTTTTTATGATCCGGCCGTGCGCTGTGTCCAGAAAATTCTTCTCTTTCACGACCAAAGTAGATCCGTGAGAACACGGCTTCGACTTCCGGCGAGCCAGCTGCGATCGCGTATGAGAGGTTATGGAAGAAGCAGGCCAACGGCCGACCAAGAGGCTACATGGCAAGTCAACTTTGGCCCTACCGGCCAGACAGGGCTAGGTATGGCCTGCGTTCATAAATCAATGGCGCACAAACCCCATTTCCTAACCGTCCAAAGGGAAATACGCTTCTTAAGGGCGTTTCCCTGCAGCGTGCTTTGTCCGACTTTAGCCCTGTCTGCCAGATAGGGCTAAATTCGGGGAAGGCTCCAGGAGAAATGGCGGACCGTGCCCACCAACCCTCATCATGAGGCATCGTTAGCATCTTCGTCTTCCCGACTTAATCCGTCGAAGAGCGGCAGTTGATCTGGCGGAGGGGTCACTATCCGACTGCGGCTTGCAGGCGTGAAACCGAACTCCGACGCGATGCGCATCATGATTTCCGCCTGTCGATTGGCGATTGCCAGGTAGGGAGACTGTATCGGATATCCTGTCGGTGATTTGACCATCGTACCGAACTTTTGAATCTGCTCCATCGCTTCTGCCCACATCGCATAGGCGCCGCAATAGGTAGCCAGGGCGCCGCGATCGAGGTGAGTTATGAGGCCGAGCTTTGAAAGCTCGCCGGTCAGTCGCGCCCATTCCCCCCTCGCAACTGAATTGAGTTGCGGTGGGCACTCAGGTAGCGCGGGTTCAGGCCGCGGCTCGTGCACATTGAGGGGGCGTTTCCCCGGGTTACCCGTCAAAGCCTTGATCCTCGTTGGTTTTGGACGACGGCCACGCATATCCGTTCCGATCACGCCATGGGATCGCGAGCGCCGTCCGGCGATAGAGTCTCCTGCTCCAGCGTTTCGAAGAACGCGCCATCTCGTTCACGAATTGCTTTCTCACCTGTGAAGGCTTGCCATCGGCGGATCGCGACATCGACGAATAATGGATCGATCTCGGATGCCAAGCAGATGCGTCCACACGATTGCGCCGCGATCAGGGTCGTTCCGCTTCCAAGGAAGGGTTCGTACACCGCCTGTCCGGGACTTGAGTTGTTCAGCATTGGCCGGCGCATGCATTCGACCGGCTTTTGGGTCGAATGCTTGGTTTCGGCATCCTGCCCGCCACTGCTGATATTCCAGACGGTTGTTTGCTTGCGATCGCCGGTCCAGTTGCCCTTCTTCCGGACCGCATACCAGCAGGGCTCATGCTGCCAGTGATAGTCTCCCTGACTCATGACCAAGCGGTCCTTGGCCCAGATGATTTGCGCGCGAATCGAAAAGCCGCTCTTCAGAAGGCTTTCGGCTACGATGGACGACCGTAAAGCTCCATGCCAAACATAAGCAATCTCGCCTGGATATAAACTCCAGGTAGGCTCCCAGTCGGCGATCTCATCGTTGCGGATTTTGCCGGTACGCTTCGAATTGTTGACGCCGCGCCGATGACGCCATTCCGGGTCGTACTCGACGCCATAGGGTGGATCGGTGACCATCAATTGAGGCAAGGCACCAGCCAGCAGTGAATGGACGAGAGCAGCGTCTCGACTATCGCCGCACGCAACGCGATGCGGACCGAGCCGCCAGATGTCACCAGATCGGGAGACCGCGACCTCGACCATTGAGGGGGTATCGTTCTCGTCCGTTAAGCCGCTTTCGACCCGTGACAGCGCGGCCGCCAACTCTTTCTTGCTGAAGCCAATAGATGCGAGATCGGCACCCAACGCAGACAAGTCGGCCAGTTCGAGGCTTAGCATCTTGCTGTCCCAGCCTGAATTTAGCGCAATCCTATTGTCGGCAAGCACCAACTGGCGGCGCTGCACCTCCGTCAATCCTCGCAGGACCACGACGGGCGCTTCCGTCAGACCGAGCTTGCGAGCAGCGGCCAGCCGGCCGTGTCCCGCGATGATATCTGCGTCTTCGCTGACGAGGATCGGATTCGAAAAGCCGAAGGAGCGAATGCTTCCAGCGATCTCAGCGACCTGGGCGGGGCTATGGGTGCGCGCATTACGCGCGTAGGGGATCAGCCGATCAAGCGGCCAGTATTCGATCTGAAGTCGTGCGTTCGCTTCTTCTGGGTACGTCACTTGTGTCATCTCTCGGCCTTTGCACATTGCCCTGTCATTGGACCCCCTCCCCCTAGGGAATTACGCGACAATTTTTCGAAACCAACGCTATTGAATTGATTCATCTTTTTGCGCTCAGCCGCGCATGATCATCCCGAGCCGCGCAAAGGAAAATAATGGTCGATTTTACCTGCTGCTTACCGCGGTTAGGTCCAACACGATGGGCGACAGAACCATCCGCGTTGAAATTGTACTGCGTGTTCAAAGCGTTGCAGGCGGTCGCAGCACGGCTAGATGCTTGACAGGGTGAGGCGCCGAAAATGCATCCGCCTATAGGCCCGAAAATTCGCCTGCGCCGGAAAAAAATCCCTGAATGAGAGAGGCGCCGGTCCGTGCTTGCACACGCCCCTGACTTTTCACCCGCCCCCCGGGTCTGCCTACTCATCACGGCCACCTATCTCGGCGGCACTATCGCGGTAACGCTGCAAGATTAGTCGCAGCCCAGCACCGCGACAGTTGAGTTCAGCTTCCGTGGCAGCAATGCGTAGCGGCTCGTCAATGAAATCGACGATCGCTCCGTACACCGCGACTTTCGTCGACAGCTCGCATCGGAGATTGTCGCTCCATCGCCGTTCGGCAGCGATACGCGCCACGTCTGCGGAAGACGTCGTTGGCGCTCTAGCGTTGGATGCTTCAAACTCCTTCCTGGGCAACTTCGTCGCCGAGCTTGCAACTGGCGCTACTCGCGCAATCGAACCTTCATGGCGTTTGACTGCTAAGGTTTTATATAATGGATTGCTAGAATAGGTTTGGTGGCCATGCCCGTCACCCTCAGGGTGTCGCGTCGGCCCCGTCGAAGGTGACACTCCGAGCGACGCAAACTTTTGCTTCCGAGACCTGCGCCGATCATTCCATCGATCTTCGGCTTCTCTAAACGAGGACCAGATTGGTTCGTAACTATTACGGTGAAACTTCCCACCGTGCCGCACCTTACGAAAAAGACCCAACCGTTCCAGACGGGCGACCGCACGCATAACCGTACGACGGCTCATGCCAATAAGATCAGCAAGCGTATTGAGGCTCGGGTCGCACTGCCCTGTGCGACGGTTGAAATGATCAATTAGCGCGCCGGCCACCCGCTTTTCTGCTCCCGAGAGTTCGACGGCCAAATTTATGACCTTGTGAGCGAGAAGCGTTTCAAGTGGAGTGACCGGCATGCGAATCCCATCTGCAATACGGTTGCAATCAGAGGCTGCTTTGCGCTGAATGGAAATTGTGAAGATCGACTACTGCCGTGTAAAACGAGTATTTTGCTGAAAGGCCTTCGAATATCATCCTGGCGACGAATCATTAGGAGGGTCTTGAGCCATGGCGGTGCATCGAACGCGCTCGGCAACTGACGGTCCTAAACAGCGCCAGCTCCATAGACTGCAAATGGCGACTGATGCCGGCATCGAACTCGCGCCAGCAGCCGCGCTTTTCTTCTGCGACCGCCATAAGGTACCGGTTCCCGATTGGCTGGTCAGTCATGCTGCTCAAGGCTACTGCCAACAATTGAGGCCTAGTCGACCCAAGAACCGAGGCCGCTCATCTGGCGTCGTGGACCGCTGCCGTCAGGATATGATCGATATGATGCGCTGGGATACAGTTCGAGGCGCGCGCTTTCAGCAAAAACACTTTAAGGAAGCGCTCGGAATGGACGCGGACGCGCCCCCTAATGTGCTCGAGCATCCAAGAAAGATGTCAATCTGGTACGGACATAATTGGCTAAGGGCCTACGAATGCGCATCGATGATCCTCGAAAACACCCCTGCGTTTGGCGGGCCAGATGCAATGAAGGCAAGCTACTGCCGCGTCGAGCGCAATATGGCGTACCCGAAAGGGTCTTGGCGGTACTTCTTCTTCGAGCCTGAATTTCTTGAGACCATTGGACTTGAGCATCCCAGCCGCTGGGGTCAGTCTAGCAAATGGACGCCTTTGTATCACCTGACGCTATAAGCGGCGTCTGACAGCTTCCTTGGCACAAGACGAATCATAGTCGCCAAGGAGCATGAAAGTGCATCTAGAACAAAGCCAACGGCTGCGCGCCATTGAAGCAGCAAAGTATCTTCGCGTAAGCCGATCCACGCTCGCCAAGTGGCGTATGGCCAAGGTCGGGCCGCCTCACCATCGTTGTGGGTCTCGCCTGGTTTATTACTTCGTTTATGAAATTGATGCCTGGTTGGCCGCCTGTGACGCCGCGGCAAGTGGTCACTCGCAATGATTCCGTGGAGTCATTCAGCGTCGGCCGTCAACCTCGCAACTGATAATTGCTTGTCCGAAATTGCTGAGATTTTGGCATTCGGTCTTGATCGCTTGCTGAATCGAAAGTCCAGTCAAGTTTCGGAAGTGAACGGCGAAAACTCGCTTTACTTCTCATCGTTGCAGAGCGTTGGTCGGCCCGTTCCGGAGAATGGAGAGGGGCCATGAAACCGTCTATGCTGGCGCAATTGGCCGCACTTAAGGGCGCCACTGCCCCCGTATTGAAGGCCCGCTGGCGCGAACTCTTTGATTCCGAGCCGCCGGCCTATAACCGCCGTTTCTTGGAGAGCCGGCTCGCCTACCGCATTCAAGAACTGGCCCATGGCGGCCTAAACCGGGAAACCACCGAGCGACTCAAGGCCATGGCCAGGCAATATGCAGACCAGAAGCCGGCGGATCGCAAGGCCCGCCCTCTATTGCGGCCTGTCGCCGGGACCAAGCTGATCCGCGAATGGGAAAGCGTAGAGCACTGCGTCACGGTCCGCCATGACGACTTCGAATATCTCGGCCGTCCCTACAAATCCCTGTCCTCCGTCGCCCGCCAGATCACGGGCACCAAATGGAATGGCTGGGTCTTCTTCGGCTTGAAGAACTCGGTGGGCAAATGACTTCCCGCCAACCGGCAAAGAGGCGAGCCAGTCCGTTCGCTAACGCCTTCGAGAGGGCAGGCCCAAGCCCCGCTTCCGTCCGGAAGGTCCGCTGTGCGGTCTATACCCGCAAGTCGAGCGAGGAAGGTCTCGACATGGACTTCAATTCGCTCGATGCGCAGCGAGAATCCTGCGAGGCATACATCACGAGCCAGCGAGCTGAGGGTTGGACACCAGTCCCGGATCGCTACGATGATGGCGGCTTCTCGGGAGGCACGCTGGAAAGACCGGCGTTGAAACGACTTATCGCGGCTGTCCAGACCGGCAAGATAGACGTCATTGTCGTCTACAAGATCGATCGACTTTCGCGCTCAATGCTCGACTTTCTCAATCTTGTCGAGATGTTCGAACGCAATGGGGTGACGTTTGTCTCAGTCACCCAATCGTTTAACACCAAGGATGCCATGGGCCGCATGGCGCTGAACATCCTGGTGACCTTTGCCCAGTTCGAGCGCGAGCTGATCGGAGAGCGCATTCGTGACAAGGTCGCAGCCTCTCGCAAGCGCGGCAAATGGATGGGTGGTTGGACCCCGCTGGGCTACGAAGTCCGCGATCGCAAATTGCTCATTCACGAGACCGATGCGGAGCGGGTTCGGTCCATCTTTCAGCGATTCGTGCAGCTGAAGTCTGCGACCCTCCTGGCGCGAGAGCTTGTCGCGGCAAACGAACGAACGCGATACGGACACCTCCTGGATAAGGGGGTGCTCTATAAGATCCTCCACAACAGGGTGTATCTCGGAGAGGCTGTTCATAAGGGCACCTCATATCCCGGCGAGCACGAAGCGATCATCGATCAGAAACTCTGGAATCAGGTCCACGCCATTCTCAAGCAGAGTCCACGCAAGCGCGCCAACAATAGCCGGGCACAAACCCCTGCCCTGCTGAGGGGGCTGTTGTTCGGACCCGATGGCGCGGCGATGTCGCCAACCCACACCCGGAAGTCCGGTCGTCTTTATCGCTATTACATCAGCCAGACCGCGATGAAGCAGGGTCGGTCAGATTGCCCTGTCAAGCTGGTGCCAGCCGCCGAGATCGAGCGCATCATCATCGATCAGGTCCGCCAACTGCTGCAGACCCCGGAAGTCATCGTTCAGACCTGGCGCGCTCTGCGCAAACAAAATCCTGGTGTCACCGAAGGCGATGTGCGGAGCGCGCTGCTTGGCTTTGACGAGCTCTGGGACGAGCTGTTTCCGGCAGAACAGGCGCGCATTGTCGAGCTGCTCGTCGAGCGCATCGACATGTATGCGGACCGGATTGATATCACCTTGAAGGTCCAGGGCCTGACCTCGCTCTCCTCGGAATTGAAACCGCCGCCCTTTCAGCAGGCCGCCGAATGAACCGAACGACGACCCTCACCCTTGGACCTGTTGGCCGACCAAAGCTGAGCCGCGACGGCCGAACGATGGTCCTGAGCATCCCGATCTCATTCCGCCGGCAGGGCGGACGCAAACGCGTCGTCACGCCTGCGAATGCGCAGGCTTGGTCGCCACCGAAGCCGCAAGCGGACAACACCTTAATCAAGGCCGTGGTGCGGGCCCATCGCTGGCGTCATATGCTGGAATCGAACCTGTTTCGTTCGGTGCGAGAGCTGGCCAAAGCGGAGAAGATCAACGAGTCCTATCTCTGCCGGGTGCTTCGCCTCACCCTACTCTCCCCCACCATCACCGAAGCCATCTTGAATGGACTTCAGCCTGACGGGCTTGAGCTCGCGCAGCTATTGAAATCTATCCCCGCCGAATGGGACGCGCAGAAAGCTCTGATCACCTCATCCGCCCGGAAGCGCTAGACGCCGCTGAGACCCTCTAAATCGAAACAAGGGCGGGCGCGGATTCGCACATCGAATGTTATGGAACATGGTCCAGACTGATAAGCTTTTGTTAGTTTCCTTATCAGTCCACGCAATTGGCGACTATCAGTCGGACTGGTGCCAAAGCTTACCAGTTGTGACGACTTCGACCTGCCGCCGATGATCGATCCCCGCCATAAACAATCAAACCCGGTCAAAGCGAACTTTGGTCGGAGCGATCCCGCCTCTCATTGTCGAAGTCCCAGACTCGCTGCTTCGTCGACGACCCACGGTCGCCAGTCCAAAAAGCCGTTGTCGAACCTCGTTGAGCGTTTCTCGCAAATGAACGCGAAAATTTCCTGGGGGATTCAACTTTAACACCCCGACACGTTCCCTTTCCGTTCATATTTATGCTAGGTTGTGTCGTATGTTCGCTACACATTGGCGGACACGTCACCAGCCGGACTGCTGTCAGGCGGCAAATCAAAATACGACGCTATCTTTGGGGAGAGAGTATTGCCTAGTTTTCGTTTCCTGCACACCGGGGATATTCACCTTGACAGCCCACTCAAGGGTCTGGCCGGGCAGGAAGGACCGGCAGCGGAACTTATTCGCACGGCGACACGCCAGGCACTAGCAAATTTGGTGGATGCGGCCCTCAAGGAAGAGGTTTCCTTCGTCATCATCGCGGGCGATCTCTACGATGGCGACTGGCGCGATTATCAGACTGGACTGTATTTTGTCAGGCAGATGGGCCGTCTCGCGGCTGCGCAGATCCCAGTTTACCTGATTTACGGCAACCATGATGCCGAAAGCCAGATCACACGCCGCCTCACCCTACCTGAAAACGTGAAGGTGTTTTCGTCACGCAAAGCTCAGACATTCACGATCGACGATCTTGGCGTTGCGCTTCACGGCCAGAGCTTCAAACAAAGGGACGTAAGCGACAACCTTGTGCCGGCCTACCCGCAGCCGTTGCCCGGTCTGTTCAACATTGGGCTATTGCATACTGGCCTCGGTGGCATGAGCGGTCATTTGAACTACGCGCCGTGCAGCATGGATGAACTCGTCAACAAGGGATACGACTACTGGGCACTCGCGCATGTCCACCAAGCCGCCATCCTTCATCGCGAGCCATACGTCGTCTTTTGCGGCAATCTTCAGGGACGGCATATTCGTGAAACCGGGCCGAAAGGCGCGTCGCTCGTGTCCGTGCGGGATGGCCAGATCGAAGACATCGCGTCGATCCATGCGGATGTTGTGCGCTGGGCGCTTATTCGCGTTTCCGCAGAAGGCAGCCATCATGCCTCGGATCTCGTCGATCGCATCCGCGCGGTTATCGTACACGCCGTGGAGAACGATGCCGAAGGACGCTTGCTAGCATGCCGCATTGAGTTGACCGGAAAGACAGAGCTTCACGGTCCGTTATTGTCATCGGTCGAGCGGATTACCGCCGAAGCACGGTCCTCGGCTCTATCGCTTGGCGAGGAAGCCGCCTGGATCGAGCGCATCGTGATCAAGACCGAACCCGTCGGCAATTCCGCAGGAGCTTTGCGCGCCGATGCGCTGGGCGATCTGCAAAGGATCATCGAACAAGCGTCAGCCGATTCCCAGTTGGTCGAGCAAATGGAAACCGCGATCGGCGAACTGGTCAGGAAGCTGCCTCATGAGCTTCGCGTTGAGCTTGAAGATGGTGCGCTCAAAGACGTTTCGGACGGCAATTACAAGAGTCTCATGGACCGCATCGGCAACGACCTTACAACCCGCCTTGCAGCGGAAGGGATGTAACCATGCGCATCCGCCGCCTCGACTTGCTCCGATATGGCCATTTTACCGATACCGACTTTCAACTGCCTGCTGCCCAGCCGGATCTTCACGTTATCTACGGCCCGAACGAGGCCGGAAAATCCACGGCTCTCTCGGCTATCGAAGATCTGTTTTTCGGCATACCGCACAATTCGCCCCGTAATTTTCTCCACGACTATAATTCCATGCGCGTGGGCGCGTTGCTGGAAAGTGGTGCAGAAACATTGGAAGTGCGGCGCCGCAAAGGAAATCGCGACACGCTTCTCGACAAGAGCGGCACACCTCTCCCTGCGGGTGATGCCGCACTCGCAGGTATGCTCGCGGGGGCCGATAAAGCCTTTTTCACGCGAATGTTCTGTCTTGATCATGAACGCCTGAAAAGCGGCGGACAGGAAATTCTTCAAGCCCAGGACGATGTCGGACAGATGCTGTTCTCGGCTGGTGCCGGCATTGTCGGTTTGCGGGATCGCCGAAAGGCGATTGATGAAGAGGCCGATACGCTATGGGCAAGCCGCCGTGCCGCGCACAGAAAATACTATCAGACGGACGACAAGCTGAAGGCCGCGGATGCTGCTCTACGAGAACATACCGTAACGGCGGCCAAGTGGCAGGAGCTGAAAACCGCGCTCGAAGACGCGAATTCGGCTTACAGCGGCGTCGAGACAGCCATCGAGGGCAAATCGGCGGAGCTACGTAAACTCAACCGCGTTCGCCGTGTGTTTCGTGATGTTCGCAAACGCGCCCAGCTTGCCGCCGACATCGAAGCTTTGGGAACCGCGCTTCTTCTGCCCGAAGGGGCGGCCGCTGCGCTGGACGAAGCGATCAAAGATGACGGAACCGCTAACACGCGCATCGAAACACTGACGGAAGAAATCGAGAAGCTGCAGAAGGAAAGGTCGGCGCTTTCTTACGAAGAACCGCTATTGATGCGGGCGGACGACATCGCCCGGCTGCACGAACGTCGCATTCAAATACGCCTCGGCAGGACCGACCTGCCCAAACGCCGCACTGAATTGACAATCGCGGAGGCCCATTTGGCGCGGCTTGCGTCTGAGCTCGAATGGGACGTAGACGACAGCGCCGCAATCATGCGCCGTATTCCAACCCGGCCCAAGCTGACAAGCGCACGCTCGTTGTTGAATTTGCGGGGTGAACTGAATTCCGCGGTTGAGGGTGCCAAAACGGCTATCGCAGAAGCTGAGGATAAAGCGTCTGACCTCACGCGCGAGTTGGACGAAGCCGATGTGTCGGTCGATATTTCTACCCTGGGCGCTGCTATAAAGGCGTGCCGCGAAGCGGGAGACATTAGCGGCAGAATTGCCGCTGCCGACCGCGAAGCAAAAGATGCGGATGCCGCGTGCGAACGGCTCCTGAAAACCCTGCGTCCGTTGGCAGAAACGGTGGACGGACTTCTAATTATGACGGTGCCCCATAAGGATGCTGTCCAGTCTCACCGCGATACTCTCCGCGATTTTGAACGCCGCAAGCAATCCTGCGACGAACGCGTCCGTTCCGCGGAACAAGAGCTTGCCCGGCATAATAAGGCCTATACACGCATTGCCACGAGCGAGCATGCAGTACCGCCGGAGGAGTTCGAGAAATTGCGCGAACGCCGCGACCTTGGCTGGTCGATCATCCGCCGAAAATATGTGGAGCAGGCCCCGATTACGGACGCCGAAATTCATGGATATCAACACGGGGACACGCTATCGAACGCCTACGAAGGGGCTATCAAACAAGTCGATGAGGCCGCCGACAGACGTTACGAAAAGGCAGAGGCTACGGCCCGTCTGGCTGAGATTTCCCGTCAGGTTGCGGAACAGCAGGAACTTCTGGTCGTACTGCGCGCCGAGAATGATGCTCTTGTCGCAGAGCAGGAAAAACACGAAGGCGTTTGGCAGGGCCTTTGGAACAACGCGGGCCTGTCTCCCCTCTCGCCAGATGAAATGCTTGCCTGGATCGATATACGGATCCAGATCGTTCAATCCGCTGACAAGGGAGTTGCAGCCGCGAGCCAGGCTTCAGCGCATCGCTCCGAAGAGAAAAGCTACAAAGCGCATCTGTCCAACGAACTCGGCATCCTTGGTATGGAAATGGGCACACATGCTTCCAAGCCGCTGCGCATCTTGATCGAGCTTGCTGCCGACATACACAAACGGCACGAGAAAGAGTCCGAAGACAGGCGGTCTCTTGAAGCCTCCATCAAGAAAGCCAACGCCGACACGGAACGTAAGCGAAAATCCCTTCAGGCTGCGGAGACCCGGTTCTCCGAATGGCAGGACCAATCTGCAACCGCACTCATCGCGCTGGCACTCAACCCCGCATCCGCCGCGGAAAGCCTTGTCACCCAGCTCAATGTCTTCGACGACATGCGCGAGGTCGCGGCAAAGATCACCGAGTTGCGGCAGGAACGCATCGACAAAATCGAACGCGACATAACGGCGTATGAGCAGGATGTGAGCGATCTGGTTCAAGCCATCGCCGCGCAATTGTCGGACATGGACCCCGACGACGCCGTTCTCGAACTGGAACGTCGTGTAGAGGATGCTACGCGTGTTCGCCAGCTTATCACCGACAAGGAGACCGCATTAGGCGCGCAGCAACAGAAAGTCGACGAGTGCCATAAGTCTCGGGTCGGTGCCCGCCGCACTATCGATGAATTGCAGGAGGCCGCCGCAGTGAGCACTGTTGAAGCCCTGCGCATAGCTATCGGCCGCTCCGATCAAATGCGGAGCTTGCGCCGGGAGCTTGATGCCGCCACGGAGGCAATTGCCAGTGATGGTGACGGACTCTCTGTCGCGGAGCTTACAGACGAATGTGCGATTGCCAATCCGGACCAGCTTGCTGCGCGCGAAGAAACTATCGGGCAGGAGCTCCAATCCTTACGCGAGCGACTGATGGAGGCGCGGCAATCCGAGATTGCAGCACGCCATGCATTCGAGGCCGTCGGCGGTAACGACGGCGCGGCCCGTGCTGCTGCGGACCGACAATCCGCTCTGGCTGAAATGAAGGAAATCGCCGAGCAATATGTCAGGCTTCGGTCCTCAGCTCTCCTGCTTCAATGGGCTATCGACCGCTACCGCCGTGAGAAACAGGCCCCTCTTCTGCGGCGCGCCGGTGAATTTTTCTCAATCCTGACCGGCAATTCCTTTACGGACCTTCAACTGGAATTCGACCAGAATGACAATGCGCGTCTCGCAGGTATGCGTCATGACGGGAAAAGCGTGTCAGTAACGGGAATGAGCACCGGCAGCGCGGACCAGCTCTATCTGGCGCTACGCGTGGCGGCCATTGAGGACTATCTCGATCACGCGCCACCGCTACCCTTTATCGCCGACGATCTCTTCATCAATTTCGACGATGACCGCGCTGCTGCAGGTTTCCGGGTTCTTGGCGAACTCGCCAGAAAAACGCAGGTTCTCTTCTTCACGCATCATGAGCATCTGATTGACATTGCCAACAAGGCGCTTGGAGCCAAGGTTTCTGCAATCAGGCTGCCCGGCCAGAACTTTGCTGCCGAACGGAACGCGCCGCTGGTCGCTGTTGCTTCAGGCTGAAATTCCAACAGTTCTTGCCAAGTATTGTGAGTTTTCACGTCAATTTCACTGTCATTTTAAACCAACTCGTTGTTGAAGGATTCTTTGGGCCATGGCGACACTGCAACCGTCTGAAGAAATCCTCGCGTGGGCTAAGGGCCAGCCGGGCTGGCGTCAGGATGCCCTGCGCCGGCTCTTGACCAAGCCCTTTGCGAAAGCCGATGAGGACGAGTGCCTTGAGTTACTCAAGGCTGCACATAATGTCGTGACATCCGCATTGGTCCTCGACCCCCTCGACAAGAAGCATCTTCCTGTTCGATCGAGTTCGGCAACAAATCTGCGGCTCGCAGCGCTGGACGCGATCACGAATGTAAATCGCCTTTCCAAGGACGCCGCGCTTTCGCTGTCGCCCGATGGCCTGACGTTGATTTATGGCGATAACGGCAGTGGAAAGTCTGGGTTCATCCGCATACTCAAGAAAGCCGGACGCGCCCGTGATAACGAGAGCATCCTTCCCGATGTTTATTCGGCAGGCATAGCGAAGTCTCCAGCGAGCGCACGCTTTACCTTGCATGAAGGCACCACAGCCCAACCTCCGGTGCAATGGCTGGACGACAGCAAACCATCCGCAGACGTCCTCAGCAGGCTCGCCATTTTCGATAGCAAATGCGCTAGCATTCATGTCGATGGCGAAAACAGGCTTGAAATCATTCCGCATAATCTGGACTGCTTCGAGAAACTGGCCCAGCTATGCGACAAGCTTCGCGTTCGCCTGAAGGAAGAAAGCGACGCGCTGGACAAGCAGCTGCTTGGGGTCCTGCCGCCGATCCCCGCCGGCACCGCATCGGAGAAATTCGTCGCAGAGCTCGGCAAGAAGAAAGAAGCCGATCTGGCGACCGCCACGGTCTGGGCCGATGCCGACCTCAAGCGGCTGATCGATCTCGCCGGAATGCTGAAAGACCCCATGGCTGAGGCCCAACGTCTGGAACGCATTGCCGTGGCGCTGGAGGCTTATGCAAACGGCATCGCGAAGGCCTCGACCGCCCTTGCAGATCCGAAAGCCGTTGAAATCCTCGCCCTGAAGAAGAGCGCGCAAGACCTTCGGGCACAGTCTACTGCCAGTGCCTCTGCCGCCTTTGCGAAAGACCCCCTGAAGGGCGTGGGCGAGGGTCCGTGGCGCGTTATGTTCGATGCAGCCAAATCCTATTCCGAGCAAAACGCCTTTCCAGGCGAAACCTTTCCCGTCGTAAAACCAGACGCCCAATGTGTCCTCTGCCAGCAAACTCTTGACGCAGACGCCCAAGACCGGTTTGCGCGGTTCGCAAATTTCGTGACGGGCGCGATGAATGCGAAGGCAGCAGCCGCCGAAGTCGCAAGGGATGCCGCCCTCCTTGCCATACGCCCTGTTACCCTTCCGATCACTGAACTGACTGCGGAGGCGCGCGACAACCTGACTGCCAGAGTCAAACAGCTCGTCGATGATAGCGCGACCTATAGGGACGCGCTCCTCAAGCGTCGCCATGCGCTTCTGAACGATGAGGACGCATCAGCAGCGTTGCCGGTGAATCCTGACGCGCAGTTCCGCGCAGAAATCGTATCGCTGACGGCGGCGGCCAAGGATGCCAAAGCACTCGCAAGCGCCGATACCGGTGCCGCCGATGCGCTTCGCAAAGAGCACGCCGAGCTGTCGGGACGGAAAACTCTTCATGAGAACCAGGTCGAGCTGAAACGCCGCATCGGCATTCATCAACAGATCGCGAAGTTGCAGACGGCATTGAAGGCATGCGCGACCAAGGACATTTCGGATCAGGGCAGCAAGCTGCTTAAAACCCATGTTACGGAGGCGCTTTCCGCGGCGCTAATCGATGAACAGAAGAAATTGGGAATTACGTCAATCCCAATTAACCTCTCCGACCGAACGTCGAAGGCGGTGATCAAACACAGCATCAAGCTGAACGGTGCAACCCTTGCTGCGGATACTTCCGCCGTGCTGAGTGAAGGTGAACACCGTGCCGTGGCGCTCGCTGCATTCATGGCAGAGCTGAAAATGTACCCCGGCAAAGATGCCATCGTGATCGACGACCCGGTGTCGTCACTCGATCACGTACGCCGGGAGAAAGTGGCGGAACGGCTGGTAGCCGAAGCCAAAGACCGCCAGGTGATCGTTTTCACCCACGATCTAGTTTTCCTGTCCGAAGCCCGATACCACGCGATGAAAAGCGGTACGCCGATCCGCGTTCTGGGAATCCGGCGCGGCCCTAATGGCTTCGGCTCACTCGATCCCGATGGGGAGCCCTGGTTGGCCAAGCATTTGCCCGGCCGCCGCCAATGGCTAACTGAGCAAATAGCCCGGCTGAAGAAGATGCACGCAGATGCAAGCCCCGACTACGAGGTGCAGCTGCGCTTCTTCTATGACCGGCTGAGGGAGACCTGGGAGAAATTTATCGAGGAGCGATTATTCGCTCAGGTCATTTCTCGTTTTCAGCCGCAGGTGCAAACATTGCGCCTGAACGCGGCCGTCATAGACGATGACCTTGTCAGCCAGGTCTATTATGGGATGTCCGAGGTTTCATCTTATACTGGTCATGATCGCCCGATGGGAAAAGGCGGAGCCTTGGCTGAACCGACTGAATGCGAGAAGCATCTGGCGGCTTTCATCGCGAGCCTGGATGAAGCTGATCTAAAATCGAAGGCGGCCATTAAATTACGCGACAGCAAGATGAAACCCGTGAAAGTCTAGCCGAGTTTTCCTATTTCGGCCGCATCTTCGACGCCTGTCCTGCTTGTGTCAGAAGGCCATCGCTTGTCAGAAATTGCGAGCGCTAGGCTGGAGTATCAACTCCGCCTCTACTGATAAGCTTTCTCTCAAAACCTTATCAATGGGAAAGTCGGACTGCGCTCATCGCTGGACAGTCCGGGCCAAGGCTTCCTTTCGGTGCAGTTGAGACCAGAGATCGGTTCGGAATGGAGCGCCAAGTTCGGGCGGCAGTCGTGACCGAACCGGTCTCCGCCATTAGTCTCTGCAAAACGGGAATATTCGCGGGCAGGTCCGGAGACTTTTGGCGATTTCGACCTCAAGACCGACTAATCGAGAGTCCAGAGACAAAGTTGAATGTGCGAAATGGCCGCATTCCCGGCCCATTTCCGCTGAGGCTGTGACGGCCAGGCAAACGCCGGACTGCCTGGCTGGGGCGGCAGGTATCGAACCCGCAAATTCCGCTATGGCCAATTTGTTGGTTGAGCGAGAGAGATCCAAACCGCTTCCCCAATAAGCGCTTGGTCTGCCGGAAAATGCCGTACTAGACCGAGTCGCGGGGTACGAAGATTCGGAGAAAATTCGGTTCTCCGGGACTATCGAACGCCTAATTGGACCGACGACGGGACTTCTCTGGCGGGAAAAACGCAGGAAAACAGCCGGATTTTCGGCCTGTTTCCACATCGAAGTACGAAGTGACTTTGGCTGGCTGGCGGAGAGAGTGGGATTCGAACCCACGGTACGGTTTCCCGCACACACGCTTTCCAAGCGTGCGCCTTAAGCCACTCGGCCATCTCTCCGGAGCGCCCTCTCTTGAAGGGGCGCCGGGGATTTTGCAAGGGATCGCGGGGAAATCGGGTGAATTTTCCGCAAGCTATTGTATTTTAAAGAGAATATATGACGGCGATCGAGGCGTCCGAGCCGGCCGTCGGCTGAACCTGTGACGGGTTTGGCGCGACGATTCACTGAGGACCGCCAACCATGACCGGGGACGCCATGACCATTCGCAAGACGATCGCTGCCCTGAGCTTGATTTCGGCTCTTGGCTCCGCCTTTGCCGGGCCGGCGCTCGCGCAAATCTGCACCCGGCAGGGTGTCGATGTGAGCTGCGACGACGGGAGGCGCGGGTTGCTTTCGGGCGATGCCATCCTCTGGCCGGACGGGACGCGCTCGAGCTCGACGCCGCATCAGAGCGTGATCATCGGCAACAAGAGCTCGGTGCATGTCGGGCCCGGCGTGTTCGTCGGCCAGGGCAAAGGCATGGTGCCGCTGGACGATCCGAACGCGCCGAACAAGCGGCAATGCGCGATCCTGGACGGCGTGTCGTATTGCTATTGAGGATCTCGTTCCCCCTCTCCCCGTAAGAGCGGGACGAGGGAGACCAGAACTAAATCAGCCTTACACCGGAAATCGCCGACTTCAGCCAGCGTAGCGCTTGCGGCGGCTGGGCGGCCAGCGGAGCTACTGCGGCCTTCTCGGTCCGGCACTTCTCCAGCTCCGCGACGAAATCCGCCGACCATTGCTGGATGGTGTGGCCGCGCAGCTTCTTCATCATCGCTTCCCAGCGCATCTTTCGCTCGGTCAGCGGCATCGCGGCCGCGACCGCGATCGCGCGCGCCATGCCGTCGATGTCGTGCGGGTTGACCAGCAGCGCGGTGTCGAGTTCGTTGGCGGCGCCCGCGAACTTCGACAGCACCAGCACGCCGGGGTCGGCCGGGTTCTGGGCTGCGACATATTCCTTGGCCACCAGGTTCATGCCGTCATGCAGCGGCGTCACCACGCCGACCTGGGCGGTGCGATAGAGGCCCGCGAGCACGGCCTGGCTAAAACCCTTGTTGAGATAGCGGATCGGCGTCCAGTCGACTTCGCCATGGCGGCCGTTGACGTCGCTGACGAGACGGGCGACGTCGTTCTGCAGATTGCCGTACGCCTCGATCGCACCGCGCGACGGGTTGGCGATCTGGAGCAGCGAGATGCTGCGCGCGAATTGCGGGTGCTCGGTCCAGAGCCGGTCGAACGCGCTGATGCGGTTGACGAGGCCCTTGGAATAATCGAGCCGGTCGACGCCGATCGCGAGCCGCTCGCCGTTGAGGCTGCGGCGCAGCCGCGACACGTCCGGATGCGAGACCGACTTCGCGGCATATTGCGCAAATTTCTCGGCATCGATGCCAATCGGAAAGACTTCGCAGCGCGTGCGGCCATTCTGCGAAATGACGACGCTGTCCTCGACGGTGAGACCAAGCTCGCCGCCGGCATAGGCCAGGAAGTTCTGGCAATCCTCGTCGGTCTGGAAGCCGAGCAGATCGTAAGCGAGCATCGCCGTGATCAGCTCGCGATGATTGGGCACGCCCTGCATCACCGCAGCCACGGGCCAGGGCGTGTGCAGAAAGAAGCCGATCGGATCATCGACGCCGAGATCGCGCAACTCCGCACCGAGCGCCAGGAAATGATAATCCTGCACCCAGAACGCGGTCTGGTCCTTCCGGAATCGCATCAAGGCGCGCGCCATGAACGCGTTGACCTCGCGATAGCTGACATAGTCGTCGCGCGAGACGCGGATCAGATCGCTGCGCGAATGCAGCGCCGGCCACAATGCCGAATTGGCAAAGCCTTCATAATAGCCGCCGTAATGCGCCGCAGGCAGATCCAGCGTCGCAATCGCGCCCGAGCCGAGCGCTTCGATCTCGGCGAACGGCTCCTTCTGATGACCGTCACGGACGCGGCCGGAGGAACCCACCCAGATCGCACCTGAATTTTCCACGACCGGAAGCAAGGCCGCCGCGAGGCCTCCCGTCATCGGCTCGTTGGGTTTACCGCGCGCAACCCGATTTGAAACGACGATCAAGTTCACAGGTCGTCCCCTCCTGTTCATTCCACCCCATTTAACTGCCGTTCATCAATATGGTTCCTGTCATCATTTCTACCGATTGAAACCAAAATCAGGCATGCGCGTTGGAACCAGTTTTAAATCGCGGGAACCCGGCGATATCGCTCGACAAAGGCGGCTTTTCTCGCCGGGATGCACAGCATGAATTGCGCGCTCGCAGGAACTTTCGCCAACGACAATGTGGCCCCGCGGTGACGACGCCTTATTCCAACCTTGTGTCGTCGAGCAGCCGTGCCAGGAACGCGCGCACATCGCTCGGCGCGTCGAAATGGCCGTCAACGCCCATCGCGCGGCGGCCGACCGAGAACGAGAGCCCGTTCATATCAGGCATGATCGCGAACACGGTTTCATCGGTGACGTCGTCACCGATGAAGATCGGACGACGTCCCCTGAACGGCTCGTGCTTCATCAATTCGCGCACGCCGGTCGCCTTGGTAAAACCGGAATGCTTGATCTCGCAGACGAACTTGCCGGGCAGCACCTCGATCGGCGCGTTGGGCAGATCGGCGCGTATCAGCGAGACAGCTTCATAGATCGCCTTCTCCGCATGCGGCGCGAGGCGATAGTGCAGCGCCAGCGAATAGCCCTTGTCCTCGAGCAGGATCCCGGGGCTGAGCTTTGCGACCGCAGCGAGCCGCCGCTTCAACTCCTTGTCCATCGGCGGTGCGTTCACCTCGTCGGCCTCATTGCCCACCGACAGGCGCATCTCCGCGCCGTGACCTGCGACCGCGCGAAACACCTCGGGCGCGAAGATCAGGTCGATGTCGTTGAGCGAGCGGCCGCTGACCATCGCCAGCGCGCCGGACGTGCGTTCGGTCAGCCGGCTCAGCGTCTCTGACAGGCCCGACGGCACCCACACCTCGCGCGGCGTCGGCATCAGGTCGAGCAGCGTGCCGTCGATGTCGAGCAGGATCGCGGTCTCGTCGAGATGCGGGACCAACGCATGCGGCACCGGCACCGATTCCGGCCTCTCATTGTCGTTACGCGCGGCTTGTTCGTCGACCATCGGCATTTCCGCCAGTTCCGATTTCATGAGCTTACTCCATAAAGGCGAGCGGCCGCGCGATTTGTTCGAGCGATTTTCGTTCCGCAGCGACGGCATAGCGCCACGCCACGATCGCGGCCGCGATCATCAAAAATGCCCCCAGCAAATAGCCGGCGAACACGCTGGTGCGTGATCCCGTGTCGATCAGTACGCCAAACAGCGCGGGCCCCGCGACGCCGCCGATGCCGGTGCCGACCGCATAGAACACCGCGATCGCCAGCGCGCGAACTTCCAGAGGGAAGGTCTCACTGACGGTGAGATAGGCCGCGCTCGCGGCGGGGGACGCAAAGAAGAAGATCACCATCCAGGCGATGGTCTGCCCCTGCGCGCTCAGCGCGCCGATCGAGAACAGATAGCCCGACAGCGCCAGCAGCAGGCCCGACACGCCATAGGTGAACATGATCATGACGCGGCGTCCGAGCGTATCGAACAGGCGGCCGAGCAGCAGCGGGCCGAGGAAGTTTCCGGCCGCAAAGGGGAGCAGATACCAGCCGACATGATCGGCGCTGATGCCGTAGAAATCGGTCAGTACCAGCGCGAACGTGAAGAAGATCGCGTTGTAGAAGAACGCCTGCGCGCTCATCAGCACGAGGCCGACCAGCGCACGCTTGCGATAGGCGGAGAACAGCGTGTGCACGACCTCCCTGATCGGCGTGTGGTCGCGCATCTTCAGGCGTATTTTGGCGAAGCGGCTTTCGTCGGCATCCTGGTCGTGCCCGATCACCGAGCGCTCGATCTCGTCGACGATCGCGTGGGCCTGATCGGGCTGGCCATGAATCATCAGCCACCGGGGGCTTTCCGGAATCCACATCCGCATCAGCAGCACGACGAGGCCGATGCTCGCGCCGATGAGATAGGCCAGCCGCCAACCGAGATCGGGGCCGATCACATTGGGATCGAGCAGCACGATGGCCGCCACCGCGCCCATCGCCGCGCCGATCCAGAAGCTGCCGTTGATGACCAGATCGGTCCAGCCGCGATAGCGCGCCGGCACCAGCTCCTGGATGGTCGAGTTGATCGCCGTATATTCGCCGCCGATGCCGGCACCGGTGAGGAAACGGAACAGCGCGTAGCTCGCGACACTCCAGGAGAACGCCGTCGCGGCGGTCGCCGACAGATAGAGCGCGAGCGTGATGAAGAACAGCTTCTTGCGGCCGATGCGATCCGTGAGCCAGCCGAAGCCGAGTGCACCGAGCACCGCGCCGGCGAGATAGGCGGAATTGGCGACGCCGAGATCCAGATTGGAGAAGTGGAGAGAAGGGCTCTGCTTCAGCGCACCCGAGAGCGCGCCGGCCAGCGTCACCTCGAGCCCGTCGAGAATCCAGGTGATGCCGAGCGCCAGCACGACGCGGGTGTGAAAACCGCTCCACGGCAGCGCATCGAGCCGAGCGGGAATGCTGGTCTCGATGATACGGTCGGTCGCGGCCGCCATCGAGACGTCAGATCCATAGTTCAGCGCCGGGCTTTGCTGCAATTCCATCACGTTTTGGGTTTGACCAATGAAAGCGGCCCCGCTTCACATGAAGTGGACGGGGTTGTTCCGATCACGTGGGTGCGGCATTCCGCCTGCCACCTGCGACAACGTCTGCGGCAAGGGCAGGTTCCCGCAGGACTAGTCGCAGGTCCGCTCGTTTCCGGTGGAGCCGCAAGGAGTTGACGCATGGCTCATGTCAGAAAGACGACACATTCGCGCAAGGCGGCAGCGCGCGAAGGTGGAGCTAAAGCGGGCGTTTGCGGCAGTATCGGTCCCGGATCGGCGCGCGCTTGAGAGCGCGATTGTCCGGGACGACAGGGGTGTGAGGCGACTGGAGGCCTCAGGCGAACGACTTAGGCCGCCCGAATCGTCCCCATGAAGCGATCGAGTTCGGCGCGTAGCCGCGTGCTCTCACTGGAGAGGGTCTTGGCGGAGTTCAAGACCTCTTCCGAGGCGGAACCGGTCTCGGCGGCGCCGCGGTTGACCTGGCCGATGTCGGTGGCCGCGGTCTGAGTGCCCTGCGCAACGGTCTGGACGCTGCGCGCGATCTCCTGCGTCGCCGCGCCCTGCTGCTCGACGGCGCTGGCGATCGAGGTCGAGATCGACGAGATCTGTCCGATGGTCGCGCCGATCTCCTTGATCGCGGCAACCGATTCGGCGGTTGCGCCCTGCATGCCGGTGATGTGCGAGGAGATCTCGTCGGTGGCCTTCGCGGTCTGGCTCGCCAGCGACTTCACTTCGCTCGCGACCACGGCGAAACCGCGGCCGGCTTCGCCTGCGCGCGCTGCCTCGATGGTGGCATTGAGCGCGAGAAGGTTGGTCTGCTCGGCGATCGCGGTGATCAGCTTGACGACTTCGCCGATCTGCTGGGCTGCATGCGACAGCTTGCCGATGCGGCCATCGGTCTCCTTGGCCTGCACCACGGCGGCTTCGGCGATCCGGCTGGAATCGCGAACCTGGCGGCCGATCTCCTCGACCGAGGCCGAAAGCTCTTCCGTCGCGGTCGCAACCGACTGCATGTTCGAAGAAGCCTGTTCGGAGACGTCGGCGACCTGGCTCGACAGGCTCTGCGTGGTCTCGGCGGTGCGGGTCAGCGTGGACGCAGCCGATTCGAGTTGAACGGCCGACGCCGAGACGTTCGAGACGATGGCGCCGACGGCGCTTTCGAAATCATCGGCGAAGCGAATCAGCTCGGAGCGGCGCGCCGCCTCCTGCTCCTTGCTCTGGGCTTCGCTGGCGGCAGCGTCGCGCTCCGCCTTGGCGACGGCCTGAACCTTGAATTCCTCGACCGCGCCGGCCATTTCGCCGATCTCGTCCTTGCGCCCCAAACCCGGCAGCACGACGTCGAAATTACCCGAGGCCAGCTCGCGCATCGCCTTGCACATCGCGATCATCGGACGCGAGATACCGTTGCCGAGCATCAGGGCCAGCACCGCGCCGACGGCGAGGCCGCCCAGCGCCAGCATCAGCATCAGCTGCTCGGTGTCGACGATGGTGGCGTTGGCACTGGCTTCGATGCGCTGCTGATCGGCGGTCAGGTCCGACCGGAGATCGGCCGAGAGTTTCAGGATGGACGCGGCCGTCTTGGTCATCTCGCCATTCAACTTGACGATGACCTTCACGTTCTCAGTCAGCTTTGAGAAGGAGGTGCGGTACTGCTTCAGGAGATTGCCGATCTCGGTGACGCGGTCGCTGATCTTCTGGTCGTTGGCATAGATCGAGACCAGCAGGGTCTCCAGAAACTTGATGCGGGCGATCACACCGTCGGCGGTCTTCGGCTCCGGCTTGGTGACGAAGGCGCTCACCGAGGTGGAGACCGCCAGATATTGCGAGGTGACGTCCTTGGCCGTGGCCTGAACCGAGTTCAGCCCGGCCAGTGCCGCGGTATCGGCGAGATCGTCGAACTTGAAGCGGATCTTGTTGCCGACGCTATTGAGCTCGTCGGTCGCGATCTTGTTGTTCTCGCGCGTCAGCGTGATGATCTCGCTGAACACCTTCGTGAAGCGCTGGAACTCGGCCTCGAGCTTGCCGACCTGTTCGCGGCGCGCCGCACCGGTGGTCGCGGTCATCGACTTGGCGATGGCGCCCTTCAGATTCTCTTCGGCCGCCTTGGCCGCGGTCTCGTCATCCGCCGAGCCGGTCAGCGTGTAGGCCCGCGACAGACCCTGGTAAGCGATCAGATCGCGATCGACCGTCCGCGCGAGGTCCGCTTCGGCCACGCTGGTTCGGTAGGACGCCACGGCGCCGGCGATTCGCTCGAAGCCGAAATAGGCGAAAGCCATGCTGGCGGCGAGGATGGCCAGCACCGCCACGAAACCGAGGATGATTTTTGCACGAAAACGCAAGGTGAGCAGGCTCGATTTGTTCGGCTTCGACTTGGCGGACATTCCCCACCCCATTCCATTCGCGGAAAACCAGGCGCAGCCTGGGAGCAGCGCGCTCCCCGACTCGTACGCACGGTAAGGGGCAAAGAATAAGCGGCGGTAAATTTATGGCGCCGCAACTTGCGGTTAGGTGACGCGGGAGGGCCGCCCCGAAGCAATGGTGAAAATCCGGCTGGAGCAGACGCAGTCAAATGCAGCCCTACGCCGCCCGGATATTCCCCATGAAGCGATCGAGTTCGGCGCGCAGCCGGGTGCTCTCGCTGGACAGGGTCTTGGCCGAGTTCAGGACCTCTTCCGAGGCCGAGCCGGTCTCGGCGGCGCCGCGGTTGACCTGGCCGATGTCGGTGGCGGCGGTCTGGGTACCCTGCGCAACGGTCTGGACGCTGCGCGCGATCTCCTGCGTCGCCGCGCCCTGCTGCTCGACGGCGCTGGCGATCGAGGTCGAGATCGACGATATCTGGCCGATGGTGGCGCCGATCTCCTTGATCGCGGCGACCGATTCGGCGGTGGCGCCCTGCATGCCGGTAATGTGCGAGGAAATTTCGTCGGTGGCTTTCGCCGTCTGACTCGCCAGCGACTTCACTTCGCTCGCGACGACCGCAAAACCGCGGCCGGCCTCACCTGCGCGCGCCGCTTCGATGGTGGCATTGAGCGCGAGAAGATTGGTCTGCTCGGCAATCGCGGTGATGAGCTTGACGACTTCGCCGATCTGCTGGGCGGCATGCGAGAGCTTGCCGATGCGATTGTCGGTCTCCTTGGCCTGCACCACGGCGGCTTCGGCGATTCGGCTGGAGTCGCGAACCTGGCGGCCGATCTCCTCGACCGAGGCCGAAAGCTCTTCCGTCGCGGTCGCAACCGACTGCATGTTGCTGGACGCCTGCTCGGAGACGTCGGCGACCTGGCTCGACAGGCTCTGCGTGGTCTCGGCGGTGCGGGTCAGCGTGGACGCAGCCGATTCGAGCTGAACGGCCGAGGCGGAGACGTTGGAAACGATGGCACCGACGGCGCTTTCGAAATCGTCGGCGAAGCGAATCAGCTCGGAGCGACGCGCGGCGCTCGCCTCCTTGTTCTGGGCTTCGCTGGCGGCAGCATCGCGCTCCGCCTTGGCGACGGCCTGAACCTTGAATTCCTCGACCGCACCGGCCATTTCGCCGATCTCGTCCTTGCGCCCCAAACCCGGCAGCACGACTTCGAAATTACCCGAGGCCAGCTCGCGCATCGCCTTGCACATCGCGATCATCGGACGCGAGATGCCGGTGCCGAGCAGGAAGGCGAGGACCACGCCGAGCAGCGTACCGCCAAAGGCCAGCATCAGCACCAATTGCTCGGTCTTCCCGATGGTCGCTTCCGATTCGGAATCCAGCCGCTGCTGCTCGGCAACGAGGTCCGCCTTCATGGCGGTGGCACCCTGAAGGATCGCACCGGCCGAGCCGCTCATCTCGTTGACGAGCTCGTCGACCATCTTGGCATTTGCGATCAGCTTCTCCAGCGATTCGCGATAGGCGACGAGCAGCGCCTTGGCGTCCTTCAACCCGGCAACGATCTTGTCGTCCATGGAATAGACCGCACCCAGCGAGTTCTCGACGAACTTCAGCCGCGCCAGCGCGCTGGTCGCGATCGCCTGGTCGGACGTCAGCACGAAATTGGTTGCCGCGGCGCTCGCGGTCTGGAACTGGGCGTTGACCTGCTTGGTGCCGAACTCGATCGACTGCGCCTCGGAATCGGAGGCGTTGTTGCCGATGTCGTCGAGCTTGTATTTCAGGAGGTTGGCATTGCGCGTGAGCTGGTTCTGCACCAGCAGCGTGCTGTCGCGCTTGGCCTGGAGGACCTTGGCGAAGGTCGTGGAGAAGTTGGAGAACTCCTTGGCGAGCTTGTTGATGCCGTCCTGCCGCGCCGGCTGCTTGGCGCTCTTGACGGCCTCGTCGATGGCGTTCTTCAGGTTGGCCTGGGCGTCGAGCGCCGCCTTGGCGTCGTCCTCCTTGCCGGTGACGACGAAATATTTCACGGCCGAGCGATAGGCCAGCAGCTCGCGGTCGATGTTGCGGGCGAGGTCGGCCTCCGAAACGCTGCTGCGGTAGGACCCGACCCCGGCCGAAACCCGCTCGAAACCTAAATAAGCGAAGGCCATGCTGCCGGCCGAGATCACCAGCACTACGGCGAAGCCCAGAATGATCTTGGCGCGGAACCGGAGAGTCGGAAATATTGTACGTTTCGACGGCGACGCGATACGCCCGGACATTCCCAACCCCCATTTATTCTATTCAGCCGTGGCTCGGGGGCGCCCGCCTCCAAGTCCGGATGCGCAAAACTAGGGCACAATGGATAAAGGGCGGTAAACTCGGCAGGTTCATGCAATCCAGGGTTCCATCGGCCAAAGGCCTACCGGCTGGTCCAGATGGCTGGCATTCCACCCCCGGTGGCCGTTCCGGCGGCAATCCCCGAGCAAGTCATTGCGCCCTCGGCGGGATCAATGACTTTTCAATGACGGCGGCGACCAAAATCCTAGTTGCAAAGTTCCGGGTCGCTGTCTCTAATTAGAAACAATCAAAATCAATCCCGGGAGGACTCCACCGTGTCTACAGTCAAGCTGACAGTGAACGGCAAGGCCGTTGCTGTCGATGTCGAGGACCGCACGCTGCTGGTCCAACTTCTGCGCGATACCCTCAACCTCACCGGAACCCATGTCGGCTGCGACACCAGCCAGTGCGGCGCCTGCGTCGTCCACATGGACGGCAAGGCGGTGAAATCCTGCACCATGCTGGCGGGCCAGGCCGACGGCGCCAACATCACCACCATCGAAGGCATCGCCAAGGGCGACGAGCTGCACCCGATGCAGGCCGCCTTCCGCGACAATCACGGCCTGCAGTGCGGCTATTGCACGCCGGGCATGATCATGTCGGCCATCGACATCGTGCACCGCCATGGTGGCGACCTCGACGAGACCACCGTCCGCCAGGAGCTGGAAGGCAATATCTGCCGCTGCACCGGCTACCACAACATCGTCAAAGCCGTGCTGGACGCGGCCGGACGCATGAAGGTCTCGCAGGCGGCCGAGTAAAGCGGCTCGCCTCGAAAAAAGAACAATCGCTGCGGCTTTCGAGGGAAAGCGCAGTCAAGACAATTCCGGTCGGGAGGACCAGACAATGGGTGTTGAAGGCATCGGCGCGCGAGTCGTGCGCAAGGAAGACAAGCGTTTCATTACCGGCAAGGGCCGCTACGTCGACGACATCAAATTGCAGGGCATGACCCATGCCCACTTCATCAGAAGCCCGCACGCGCATGCCAAGGTGAAGAAGATCGACTCGTCCGCCGCGCTGAAGATGCCGGGCGTGGTCGCGGTGCTCACGGGCCAGCAGATCGTCGACGACAAGGTCGGCAACCTCATCTGCGGCTGGGCCATCACCTCCAAGGACGGCAGCCCGATGAAGATGGGCGCATGGCCGGCGATGGCTCCGGAGACGGTGCGTTTCGTCGGTCAGGCCGTCGCGGTCGTGATCGCCGAGAGCAAGAATCTGGCGCGCGATGCGGCGGAAGCGGTCGTCGTAGGCTATGAAGAGCTGCCGGCGGTCGCCGACGTTCACGCCGCAATCAAGGCCGGCGCACCGCAGCTTCACCCTGAAGCGCCCGGTAACCAGGTCTATGACTGGGTGATCGGCGACGAAGGCGCGACGGATGCCGCCTTCGCCAAGGCCGCCAATGTCGTGAAGCTCGACGTCACCAACAATCGCCTCGCGCCGAACGCGATGGAGCCGCGCGCGGCGATCGCCGATTACGACGAGGCGGAAGAGCACTTCACGCTCTACACGACCTCGCAGAACCCGCACGTCGCCCGCCTCGTGCTGTCGGCATTCTACAACATCGCCCCCGAGCACAAGCTGCGCGTGATCGCACCCGACGTCGGCGGCGGTTTCGGCTCGAAAATCTTCATCTATCCCGAGGAGATGGTGGCGCTGTGGGCGTCGAAGAAGGTCGGCCGTCCCGTGAAATGGACCGGCGACCGCACCGAGGCCTTCCTCACCGACGCGCATGGCCGCGACCATGTCACCCATGCCGAGATGGCATTCGATGCCAACAACAAGATCACCGGCCTGAAGGTGAAGACCTACGCCAATTTCGGCGCCTACATGTCGCTGTTCTCGTCGTCGGTTCCGACCTATCTCTACGCGACGCTGCTGTCGGGCCAGTACAACATCCCGGCGATTCATGCCGAGGTGGTCGGCGTCTACACCAACACCACGCCGGTGGACGCCTATCGCGGCGCGGGCCGTCCCGAAGCGAGCTATCTGATCGAACGTCTGATGGAGACGGCGGCGCGGCAGCTGAAGGTCGATCCGGCGGCACTGCGCCGGACCAACTTCATCACCCAGTTCCCGCACCAGACGCCCGTGATCATGGCCTATGACGTCGGCGACTTTAATGCCTCGCTCGACGCCGCGATGAAGGCGATCGACTATGCCGGCTTCGCTGCCCGCAAAGCCAAGGCGAAAGCCGACGGCAAGCTGCGCGGCATCGGTCTGTCCTGCTACATCGAGGCCTGCGGCATCGCGCCGTCGAAGGCCGTCGGCAGCCTGGGCGCCGGCGTCGGCCTGTGGGAATCGGCCGAGGTGCGCGTCAACCCGGTCGGCACCATCGAGATCCTCACGGGCTCGCACAGCCACGGCCAGGGCCACGAGACCACCTTCTGCCAGCTGGTCTCGGAGCGCCTCGGCATTCCCATCAGCCAGGTCTCGATCGTCCATGGCGACACCGACAAGGTGCAGTTCGGCATGGGCACCTACGGCTCGCGCTCGGCGGCTGTCGGTCTCACCGCGATCCTGAAGGCGATGGAGAAGATGGAATCCAAGGCCAAGAAGATTGCAGCGCATGCGCTGGAAGCTTCCGAAGCCGACATCGTCATCGAGAATGGCGAGTTCAAGGTGACCGGCACCGACAAGGCGATCGCACTGCCGATGGTCGCGCTCGCGGCCTACACTGCGCACAATCTGCCTGACGGGATGGAGCCGGGCCTGAAGGAAAGCGCCTTCTACGACCCGACCAACTTCACCTTCCCGGCCGGCACCTATATCTGCGAGCTCGAGGTCGATCCTGGTACGGGCAAGACCTCCTTCGTCAACTTCGTCGCGGCCGACGATTTCGGCCGGCTGATCAACCCGATGATCGTCGAGGGTCAGGTCCATGGCGGCCTGGTTCAAGGCATCGGACAGGCGTTGCTCGAGCACGCGATCTACGATGCCAACGGCCAGCCCGTCACGGCCTCGTTCATGGACTACGCCATGCCGCGTGCCGACGATGTGCCGTCGTTCAACCTCTCCCACACCACGACGCTGTGCCCCGGCAATCCCTTGGGCATCAAGGGTTGCGGTGAGGCCGGCGCGATCGGCGCCTCTGCGGCCGTGATCAATGCGATCACGGATGCGATCGGCACGAACAATCTGGAAATGCCCGCAACCCCGGATCGGGTGTGGCGCACGATCCACGCGGCTTGAGAGGAGCATCAAAGATGTATCAGACCACTTATCATCGCGCTTCCTCCGTCGACGAAGCGGTAAGCCTGTTCGCCAAGGGCAGCGAAGCGAAGTTCCTCGCCGGCGGCCAGACGCTGTTGCCTGTGATGAAGCAGCGCCTCGCCAGCCCCTCCGACGTGATCGACCTCGGCAAGATCAAGGAGCTGCAGGGTGTCGAACTCTCGGGCGACGTGCTGACCATCAAGGCCGGCACGACCTATTTCGACATCATGCAGAATGCCGATGTGAAGAAGGCGATCCCCGCGATCGCCTATCTTACCTCGGTGCTCGGCGACCCCGCCGTGCGCTATCGCGGCACGATCGGCGGCTCAATCGCCAACAACGATCCCGCCGCGGATTATCCCGCCGCCCTGCTCGCGCTCGGCGCCACCGTGAAGACCAACAAGCGGTCGATCTCGGCGGAGGACTTCTTCCAGGGCCTGTTTACGACGGCGCTCGAAGACGGCGAGATCATCACCGCCGTGTCGTTCCCGGTTCCGGCGAAGGCGGGCTACGAGAAAATGCGACACCCGGCCTCGCGCTTCGCGTTGACCGGCGTGTTCGTCGCGCAGACGAAGTCGGGCGAGGTTCGCGTTGCCGCCACCGGCGCCTCGCAAAGCGGCGTGATGCGGGTGCCCGCGATCGAAGCGGCGCTGAAAGCGAACTGGTCGCCGTCGGCGATCGATGGCGTCAGCATTTCGGCGAGCAACCTGCTGGCCGACATTCACGGCACGGCGGAGTACCGCGCCAACCTCGTCAAGGTGATGGCGCAGCGCGCCGTGACCGCCGCGGGCTGACGTTTCGCCTTAGCGTCTCAACACAAATCTTCCGCGGCGCGCAGCAATGCGCGCCGCTTTTATTATGCGCCCATGCATGAAAAGCGCTTGCCTCGCTGACGTGAAGGCGGGAAAAGTTAATCAGCCAATTAACTCGCCCCACAGAGGAACGTCCGAAGCGACTGCCGGATCATCGGCATTCGCCCGCGACCCGAGGAAACAACAACGTGCTCGATAAACCAGCCCAGACCGCTTCCGTCCGCACCTCCGGCCCGCTCTCCGGCTTCCGCGTCGTCGAATTCGCCGGCATCGGTCCCGGCCCGTTCGCCTGCATGATGCTGGCGGACATGGGTGCCGACGTCGTCACGCTCGACCGCGTCGGCGCCAGGAAGAGCATGAAGTCGGTGGCGGGCCGCGGCCGCAAGGTGATCGAGCTCGATCTCAAGGACAAGGCTGCGATCGCGCAGGTGCTCGACCTGCTGGCGAATGCCGACGCGTTGGTCGAGGGCTTTCGTCCCGGCGTGATGGAGCGGCTCGGGCTCGGCCCCGACGTCGTGCTCGCGCGCAATCCAAAACTCGTCTACGGCCGCATGACCGGCTGGGGCCAGGAAGGCCCGCTCGCAAACGCCGCCGGACACGACATCAACTACATCTCCATCACCGGTGCGCTCGCTGCGATCGGACCTAAGGAGGCGCCGGTGCCGCCGCTCAATTTGGTCGGCGATTTCGGCGGCGGCGCGCTCTATCTGGTCGTCGGCGTGCTCGCAGCGCTACTCGAAGCACAGAAGTCCGGCAAGGGCCAGGTTGTCGATGCCGCGATGTGCGACGGCGCGGCATCGCTGATGTCGTTCTTCTTCGACATGAAAACGCTCGGCCGCTGGACTGAAGGCCGCGACCGCAACTTCCTGGACGGCGGCGCTCACTTCTACGGCGTCTATGAATGCGCCTGCGGCCATTTCGTCTCGATCGGCTCGATCGAGCCGCAGTTCTACGCGCTGCTGCGCGAGCACGCGGCCCTCACCGACGCCGATTTCGACGCGCAGATGGATCCCAAGGCCTGGCCCGCGCTGAAGGAGAAGTTGAAGGCGGTCTTCAAGAGCAAGACGCGCGAGGACTGGTGCAAGATCATGGAAGGCACCGACATCTGCTTCGCGCCGGTCCTGACCATGTCGGAAGCGACCGAGCATCCGCACATGGTCGCACGAAATGTGTTTATCGAACGCCACGGCGTGAAGCAGCCCGGACCGGCGCCGCGCTTCTCACGCACGCCGTCGACAGTGCGTGAGCCGGAGGGAGCGGAGATTGGTGCGGTCACGGCTGCGTGGAAGTTGAGGAAGTAATCTCCGCTGTCGTCCCGGGGCGCGCGAAGCGCGAGCCCGGGACCCATAACCACAAGGAATGGTTTGGCGACGGCTCGGAGTTACCACGTCGCGCCATAACCCCTCCCTGTGGTTATGGGTCCCCGCCTACGCGGGGACGACACCTGTCGTAATACAGCAGTTTGCCCAACAGCAGCGTTCTTACGCCGCATCCTCCACCTTCAGCACCCCGCGCCGGATCTGATCTTCCTCGATCGATTCGAACAAGGCCTTGAAGTTGCCTTCGCCAAAGCCGTCGTCGCCCTTGCGCTGGATGAACTCGAAGAAGATCGGGCCGATCGCGTTCGCCGAGAAGATCTGCAGCAGCACCTTGGTCTGGCCGCCGTCGACCACGCCTTCGCCGTCGATCAGGATTCCATTGGTCTTGAGCCGCGCAATGTCCTCGCCGTGCCCGGGCAGGCGTGCATCGATGCGCTCGAAATAGGTCTCGGGCGGTGACGGCATGAACGGCAGGCCGGCTTTGCGCATGCCCTCGATCGTGCCGTAGATGTCACGGCAGCCGCAGGCGATGTGCTGGATGCCTTCGCCGCGATAGATGTTCAGATATTCCTCGATCTGGCCGGAATCGCCGGCGTCCTCGTTGATCGGGATCCGGATCTTGCCGTCGGGGCTGGTCAGCGCGCGCGAGAACAGGCCGGAGGCGCGGCCCTCGATGTCGAAGAAGCGAATCTGGCGGAAGTTGAACAGCTTTTGGTAGAAGCCCGTCCACACGTCCATGCGGCCGCGATGGACGTTGTGGGTGAGGTGATCGAGATAGAACAGGCCCGCGCCGACGGGACGCGGGTCGCGCGCACCGAGCCACTCGAACTCGGAATCATAAGCGGAGCCCTTGGCGCCGTAGCGATCGACGAAATACAGCAGGCTGCCGCCGATGCCCTTGATCGCGGGCACATCGAGCGTCTTCTGCGCCGATGAAACATCGGCAGGCTCCGCGCCAAGCGAGATCGCGCGGTCGTAGGCCGCCTTCGCATCGACCACGCGAAACGCCATCGACGGCGCGCAAGGGCCATGCGCGGCGACGAAATCGTAGCCGTGGGTGCCGGGCTCCTCGTTGACGAGATAGTTGATGTCGCCCTGCCGATAGACCGTGATCCGCTTGCTCTTGTGGCGCGCGACGGGCGCATAACCCATCAGCTTGAATAGCGCATGCAACTCTGCCGGATCGGGATGGGCGTATTCGACGAACTCGAACCCATCGGTGCCCATCGGATTGTCGGCGGTGATGGTGGCCGGCGGTGCATCGTGCGGGAACGGGCCCATGGTGTTCTCCAGATTGCGACTGGATGAACTATCCTTCATTGGGCGCGCAAGGAGCGTGCAAATGGGGCGCATATTGATTATTATATGCACGATCTGTGCATCAAATGGGCAAATGGCGCATGATTTCGGTAGACGCTTTCGATCTCAAGATTTTGACCGCGCTCCAGGATGACGGCCGCCTCACCAACCAGGAGCTTGCCGACATCGCAGGCCTCTCGGCGTCGCAATGCTCGCGGCGGCGGATGCGGCTGGAGGAGGAAAAGGTGATCTCCGGCTATCACGCCGATCTCTCCAGCGAAGCGCTCGGCTTCGGTGTGATCGCCTTCATCCAGGTGGGGCTCGCGACCCACTCGCCCGACAACTCCAAGCGGTTTCGCGCGCTGGTCAACCGCATCGACGAAATCCAGGAAGCCTATTCGCTGACGGGCGACGCCGACTATGTGCTGAAGGCCGTGCTGCGCGACCTCAAGGGGCTCTCCAACCTCGTCAATGACGTCTTGATGCCGCACCAGAGCGTGGCGCATGTGCGCTCGTCGATCGTGCTCGATCGGCTGAAGGAGAGCTCACGGCTGCCGCTGAAGGATTTGAAGGCTGGCTGAAATCGAGGGAACTACGGCCTTCGCCAGCCACACGTCGTCTGCGATGATCAGGACATCTTGCGGAGATTCAGCCATGGCCCTCCAGCTTCGACCGAACTGCGAATATTGCGACCGCGACCTGCCGCCCGATGCAACGGATGCGCGGATCTGCTCCTACGAGTGCACGTTCTGCGCGGACTGCGTGGAGACGAAACTGTCGAACGTCTGCCCGAACTGCGGCGGCGGCTTTGCGCCGCGCCCGATCCGGCCGACGCAGGAATGGCGGCCGGGCGTATGCACGACCAAGCAGGCGCCGTCCGACAAGCGCGTGCATTTGAAGTACAGTGTGGAGGACGTCGCCGCGCATTGCGCACGAGTCCGCGAAGTGCCGCCGGAGAAACGATGACTGCCTCGTCGTTCCGGGATGGCCCGAAAGACCAGACCCGGAACCTCGAGATTCCGGGTTCGATGCTACGCATCGCCCCGGAATGACAACCACTTACTCCGCCGGCAAAATCGTCCCCTCGACCTCGCCAAAACCGACGCGATAGCCGTCGCCCTGGCACCAGCCGCGCATCACGAGGCTGTCGCCGTCCTCCAAAAACGTACGCTTTGCGCCGCCGGGAAGTTCGACCGGCTCGGTGCCGTTCCAGCTGATCTCGAGCAAGCTGCCGCGTTGATCCTTCTCCGGGCCGGAGATGGTGCCGCTGCCGAGGAGATCGCCGACATTCATGGCGCAGCCCGAGGAGGCGTGGTGCACCAGTTGCTGCACCGAGGACCAGTACATGTATCTGAAATTGGTGCGGCTGATACTCGTTGGGGCATTCGCGCCGCCAGGGCGCAAGGAGACGTCGAGCTCGACGTTGTAATTCTGAGGTCTCGTCTGCTTGAGATGGTCGAGCGGCACCGGCTCCTGCTCCGGCCCCTTCAGGCGGAACGGCTCCAGCGCCTCGCGCGTCACCACCCACGGGCTGATCGAGGTCGCAAACGCTTTTGCCAGGAACGGGCCGAGCGGCACATATTCCCATTGCTGGATGTCGCGCGCGCTCCAGTCGTTGAGCAGCACGAAGCCGAAGATCATCTCCTCGGCCTGTTGCTCCGTCAGCATGCCACCCATCGCCGACGGCTGGCCGACCACGACGCCTATCTCCAGCTCGAAATCGAGCCGCTTGCAGGGGGCGAAGCTCGGCAGCTCGACATTCGGCGGCTTCAGTTGTCCACGCGGCCGCTTCACCTTGGTGCCTGACACCACGACGGTGGAGGCGCGGCCGTTATAGGCGATCGGCATATGCAGCCAGTTCGGCTGCAGTGCATTGTCCTTGCCGCGGAACATCACGCCGACATTGGTGGCGTGCTCTTTCGACGAGTAGAAGTCTGTGTAGCCGGAGACGTCGAACGGCATGTGCAGCTTCGCCTCGCGCATCGGCACTAACGCCGCATTGCGCAGCTCTTCATTGTCGCGCAGTTCCGGATGATCGTGACGCAACAGCTCGCTGATCCGCGCCCGCGTCCTGGCCCAGACCTTTGGCCCCAGTGCCATGAACGGATTGAGCGAGGGTCCGGAGAACACCCCGAGCGGATCGACATCGAGCCGTGAGTCCTGCTCCAGCGCCCAGAGATCGAGCACGTAATCGCCGATCGCCACGCCGACGCGCGGCGTCGGATTTGCCGCGGTCGAGAACACGCCGTAGGGCAGGTTCTGGATCGGGAAGTCGGAGGCGGCATCGACGTCGATGAAGGAACGGAGGCTGGGATCGTTGGGGTGTGTCGTCACTTTTGGTCCGGTCCTTTCTTCCTTCTCCCCTTGTGGGAGAAGGTGGCGCGAAGCGCCGGGTGAGGGGTTCTCTCCGCGTGTTCGAATGCGAGAGGTTCGCCTCGCGGAGAGAACCCCTCACCCGTCTCGCCGCAACGCGGCGAGCCACCCTCTCCCACGAGGGGAGAGGGTTAGACAAGCTACGGCCTGTTCGGGTCGAACCGCTTCTCCAGCCCCTTCCAGCAATCCGCGTAGTCGTCCTGCAACGTCGACGCATTCGCGGCATGCGCGGTGACGCGCTGCGGGTAGCGGGTCTCGAGCATGAAGGCCATCGTGCCGGTCAGCTTGACCGGCTTCAACTCGCCGTTGCTGGCATGCTCGAAGGCATCACGGTCGGGGCCGTGCGGTAGCATACAATTATGCAGGCTGGCCCCACCGGGGACAAAGCCCTGCGGCTTGGCGTCGTAGACACCGTAGATCAGACCCATGAACTCGCTCATGATGTTCATGTGATACCAGGGCGGGCGGAAGGTGTTGTCGGCGACCATCCAGCGCTCCGGAAAAATCACGAAGTCGATGTTCGCGGTGCCCGCGGTCTCCGACGGCGAGGTCAGCACCGTGAAGATCGAGGGATCGGGATGATCGAAGCCGATCGCACCGACCGGAGAGAAGGTGCGCAGATCGTATTTGTAAGGCGCGTAATTGCCGTGCCAGGCGACCACGTCGATCGGCGAATGCGGCAAACTCGTCTTGAACAGCGCGCCGCCCCACTTCACGTAGAGCTCGGTCGGCGTGTCCTTGTCCTCGTAGCAAGCAACCGGCGTCAGGAAATCGCGCGCATTGGCGAGACAATTGGCCCCGATCGGCCCGCGCTCCGGCAGCGTGAAGGCGCCGCCGTAGTTTTCGCACAGATAGCCACGCGCCGGCCCGTTCGGAATTTCGACGCGGAATTTCACACCGCGCGGGATCACCACGATCTCGCCAGGCTCGGCGTCGATGCGGCCGAACTCGGTGACGAGGCGGAGATTGCCATGCTGGAGCACGAACATCAGCTCGCCGTCGGCATTGTAGAAATGCTGATCCACCATCGACTTGGTGATGAGATAGACATGCGCGGCCATGCCGGCCTGCGTGTTGACGTCACCGGCCGTCGTCATGGTCTGCACGCCCTGGAGGAAGGTCGTGTCCTCCTTCGGGATCGGCGCCGGGTCCCAGCGCAACTGCGCGATCGGCAGATCGTATTCATGGCATGGCGCCGAGCGCCACAGCCCGGCGTCGGCCTTCTCGAACCGGCCGGAGTGCTTGACCGAGGGACGGATGCGATAGAGCCAGGAGCGCTCGTTGGTGCCGCGCGGCGCCGTGAAGGGAGAGCCCGAGAGCTGCTCGGCATATAGGCCGTAGGCGCAGCGCTGCGGCGAGTTGCGCCCGATCGGCAGGGCGCCCGGCAGCGCTTCGGTCTCGAAGCTGTTGCCGAAGCCGGACATGTAGCCCGGCGTGACCTGCGCCGAGCTTCGGATGATCTGATCAGGCGAGGTATTGATGTTCATGACTATCCTCCTCCTTGCAGGGCGGCCCACATTTCCTGGTCGCGCTTGTCGGTCCAGATCACGGGATCGTCGATCCCCGACGCTTCGTCATAGGCGCGCGACACGTTGAACGGCAGGCAGTGCTCGTAGATGGCGAAGCTGTGGAATTTCGGATCCATGACTTCGCGCGTCGCCGCCATCGTCTCCTTCAGCGTCCGACCTCTGGCGACGGAGATCTCGGCGGCGCCATAGAGCGAGGTGACGAAGTCGCGCGTCATCGCAATGGCTTCGCGCACGGTGGCGGTGCCCTTGAGCGCATCGCCGCGGCCCGGCGCGATCGCCTTCGGATTGAAGTTGCGGATCTCGTTCAGCGTCATCGGCCATTCGCGCAAATGCGCATCGCCGCAATAGCAGGCCGAGTGATACTCGATGAGATCGCCGGAGAACATGACTTCCGCATCCGGCACCCAGGCGACGATGTCGCCGGAGGTGTGGCCGGCGCCAAGCTGCATCAGCCGCACTTCGCGTTTTCCAAGATAGATCGACATCTCGCCTTCGAAGGTCAGCGTCGGCCAGGTCAGCCCGGGGATGCTGGCGGCGTCCTGGAACAGGCGGGGGAAACGACCATACTCGGAATCCCAATCCTGCTGGCCGCGCTCCGCGATCAGCCGATGGGTCTCCTGCGAGGCCACGATGCCTTGCGCCTTGTAGGCGGACGCCCCTAACACGCGCACGGCGTGATAGTGCGACAGCACGACATATTTGATCGGCTTGTCGGTGACGGTCTTGACGCGCTCGATCACCTTGTTGGCCATCGCCGGCGTCGACTGCGCGTCGAACACAAGGCAGCCGTCGTCACCGACGATGATGGCGGTGTTCGGATCGCCCTCGGCGGTGAAGGCGTAGAGATCGGGGCCGATCTCGGAGAAGGTGATTTTCTTCTCGGAGAGATCGCCGGTGGATGCGAAGTTCTTCGCCATCAATTCATCCTTAGGTCTTGGGTTATTGTTGTTGCTGTTGCTGCTGCTGGCCGTCGATCATGCGGCGCTTTGCAAGCCCGATCGCCTCGCGGAGCACGTCGATGTCGCCGATGTGGTTGGCGAGGATCAGCACCAAGGCAGCGTCGAAATCAGCGCTCTGCTCATCGGTGAGGCCGCGATGCGCTTCGACGATGGCGCGAAAGGCATCGTCAGGACGCGCGAAATTGGAGTTGGTGGAGAGCGGCATGCCAGTCCTCAATTCAAACCTTGCGCACGCGACAATGCCGCCGCAACCAGCTCGCGCGTCGGATGACGGAAGCGCGCCGCGACGTAGCCATCAGGCCTAAGCAGATAGGCTGCCCCGGGCTCGGCGTCATAGCGCTTCGCGACGAAGCCCGAGGGATCAGCCAACCCGGCTGCGCCGCCGATGCGGATATCCTTGACACCATCGGGCGCCTCGATCGCCGTACCATTGCCGAACGACAGCAAGGTGAACTCCGTTCCGCCCTTGCTGAATGCGTCCGTCAAATAGGCATGCTCGCCCGCGATCGGCGCATCGAGCATCGAACGTCCTGGAGACGGCCCGCCGCACCACGCATCCGCATCGGGCGATGACAGCGGCGAGTCATAGCTGCACGGCACCGAGAGCCGGCCGCCATTGACCATGCGTTTGCCGAACTCCGTCTCCTTGGCAAGCGACAGCACCGCCTTGCGCAGCCGCGCCTCCTGGTGCGAGTTCGGCGCCATGAAATCGGTCGAGCGGGTGGATTCGCGGATGTTCTCGTCGGCCGCCATGCTGCGCTCGACATGGTAGCTCTCGAGCAGGCTCGCGGGCGACTTGCCGCGCAGCACGCGATCGAGCTTCCAGGACAGGTTCTCGGCGTCCTCGAGACCCGAATTGGCGCCCCGCGCACCGAACGGCGAGACCTGATGCGCGGAATCACCGGCGAAAATCACGCGGCCGTGGATGAAGCGGTCCATTCGTCGGCACTGGAACTTGTAGAGCGAGATCCACTCGAATTCGAACTTGTCGTGGCCGAGCATGCGCGCGATCCGCGGCCGTACATTCTCGGGTTTCTTCTCAACGACCGGATCGGCATAGCGATTGAGCTGGAGATCAATCCGCCAGACGTCGTCGGGCTGGCGGTGCAGCAACGCCGAACGTCCCGCATGGAACGGCGGATCGAACCAGAACCAGCGCTCGGTCGGGAATTCCGCGGTCATCTTGACGTCGGCAATCAGGAACTGGTCTTCGAACACCTGGCCCGCGAACTCGGCGCCGACCATCTGCCGCAGCGAGGAGCGCGCGCCATCGCATGCGATGAGATATTGCGCGTGCAGGCGATAGGCGCCCTCCGGCGTCTCGATCGTCAGCGCGACGGAGTCGTTGCGCTGCTCGAGCGCCGTCACCTTGTTGCGCCAGCGCAGGTCGATCGGAGGCAGATCACTGATGCGATCGACCAGATAGGCTTCGGCGTAATATTGCTGAAGGTTGATGAAGGCCGGCCGCTTGTGGCCATCCTCCGGCAGCAGGTTGAACTGGTAGAGCTGAGACTCGCCGTGAAAAATGCGGCCGACGCTCCACACCACGCCCTTGTCGACCATGCGGTCGCCGACGCCGAGGCGGTCCCAATATTCCAGCGAACGCTTCGAGAAGCAGATCGCGCGCGAGCCTTCGCCGATGCGGTCGGCGTCATCCAGAAGAACGACGTGCTGGCCGCGCTGGGCGAGATCGATCGCCAGCGACAACCCGACCGGGCCGGCGCCGACGATCACGACCGGATGCTCCGCCTGATCTTGGCCGGCACGGTCCTGGTCGGGATGGCGGCGATAGCCGAATTGGGTTTTGGCCTGATGCGTATTGGCCGGCGCCATACACTAACCTCGGCTCTGGTCAGAAGAAGACTGATCTGCTAGATAGTCTCACGTGCAACTATTTTGGACCGGAGCCGGCCGGCCGTCAACTGGAATCGGAGCGCTCTGCTTGGCGAGGACATCCAGCGACATCGCGCTGAAGACACGGCAAGCCCGCGAGGCCTCACCGCGTGAAAAAACCCGGCTCGATCTGTTCAAGTTCGTACCGTTCCGCCTCAACCGGCTCGCCGCCGAGGTGAGCGCCGCGCTCTCGGTCGAGTATCAGGAGCGCCACGGTCTCGACATTCCGGCCTGGCGCGTGATCGCTACGCTCGGCTTCCGCAACGATGCCTGCAGCGCGCAATACATCTCGCAATGCACGCGCACGCACAAATCGACCATCAGCCGCGCGGTGACGACGCTGCTGCACGAAAAACTGATCGAGCGGGTCGAGAACGAGGCCGACCGCCGCGAATTCCGCCTGCAACTGACGGCAAAGGGCCGCGCGCTCTACGAAGAGCTGTTCCCGCAATTGCTGCGGCGGGAAGACGAGATCCTCGCCTGCCTGTCCGCGCAAGAGCGCAGGCAGCTATCCGCTCTGCTCGGCAAGATCGAGGACAGCCTCGACCTGATCCAGACCAGCGAAGAGGCGGACGCCAAGCAGGCGTATTAGTTTCCGCTGCCATTCCGGGGCGCCGCAAAGCGGCGAGCCCGGAATGACGGCTTCGCCATCATTTCGCAAACGAGCGCGACGGCGGCAGGTGCAGCGCCCAGGCGTCGACCTTGTCGCTGGCGCGCGGATAGATCTCCGTGACGATCGGATCATGGCCGGGAATGAACCGGTCGGGATGCCCTGCGAGACGTTCGATCGTCTCCCACCCCTGCGCCATGTCGCCGATATCAAGGACGATCGGAAACGGGCTGCGCCGCTGCAGATTGGCGTAGTAATGCGCGGCGTCGGACGCCAGCACCACCGGCCCGCGCGCGGTCTCGACCTTGACCACCTGCAATCCGTCCGAATGGCCGCCGACACGGTGCACGGTGACGCCGGGCGCGACCTCGCCGTCGCCGGAATAGAAGGTGACACGCTCGCCATAGACATGGCGCACCATCTGCGTGACGTGCTCGACCGAGAACGGATGTCGCAACAGTCCGTTGCACATGCAGCGTCCGGTCGCGTAAGCCATCTCGCGCTCCTGGAGATGGAAGCGCGCGTTCGGGAAGCGGTCGAGATTGCCGGCATGATCGTAATGCAGATGTGTCACGATAATGTCGCGAATGGCCGGCGCCGCGACGCCGTAGCGCTCCAGCGCGTCGACCGGATTGAGCGTCAGCTTGCGCGCCCGCGCGCTCGCCTCCTCGGCATTGAAGCCGGTATCGACCAGGATGTCGCGGCCGCCGCCGCGGATCAGCCAGACGAAGTAGTCGAGGTCCTGCGCTGCGCTGTCATGCGGATCGGGCTGAAGGAAATTCATGCTGGGGGTGCGCGGCGTCATTGTCGCATAGCGCAGGGCGTAGATTTCGTAGGCGTTTCCCATGGTCTTGCTTTTTCTGAAGTTGGATCTTGCGGGATGATCGCGCGCACCAAGCCATTGTCCGCCGCAAAGGTCAAACACCGCGCGTTGCGACAAAGGCAGAGCTGCAATGTGAGACCAATCACACTGGCATCGCCATAACTGCCCTAAGACGTAACTGCCTCAAGATTTGGCGGCCCTCGCAGGTCCGCCGCAAGACCCAACCCCAATCGTGTCGAGTGCAACCGTGACAATCCCTTTATTATTTTCCTCGCAGCGCTCCCGAGCGTCGCGGTCAATTGTCGCGATAACGCCGAATCTCCAAGCGGTTGACGCCCCCCTTCCCCGGTTTGATAATGCACATTGCGTAAGTTAAGGTCGCCGCGGCGCAAGCTGGTAACGGCGCCTTTTTGGCTGGACCGCGCTCATTATGAAAATTCGCTTCCTTTTTCTTCTGCCCTTGCTCGTTTCGCTCGTTCCGACTGCGCCGTCGCTGGCCGCCAGCGACCGTTTTGCGCTGGTGATCGGCAATGCAAAATATCCTGACGCGGATGCCCCGCTGAAGGAACCGCTCAACGATGCGCGCGACGTCGCCGACGAGCTCAAGCGCGACGGCTTTTCCGTCGAGATCGGCGAAAACCTGACCGGCGACGGCATGCGCCGCGCCTTCGACAAGCTCTACGGCAAGATCAAGCCGGGCTCGGTTGCGCTGGTGTTCTTCAGCGGCTTCGGCATCCAGTCGGCGCGTCAGAGCTACATGCTGCCGGTCGATGCGCAGATCTGGACCGAATCCGACGTGCGCCGCGACGGCATCAGCCTCGAAACCGTGCTCGGCGAGCTCAACACCCGCGGCGCCGGCGTCAAGATCGCGCTGATCGACGCCTCCAGGCGCAACCCGTTCGAGCGCCGGTTCCGCAGCTTCTCGGCCGGCCTGACCCCCGTCATCGCGCCAAATGGCACGCTGGTGATGTACTCGGCGGCGCTGGCCTCGGTGGTATCCGACGCCGGCGGCGACCACAGCCTGTTCGTTCAGGAGCTCCTGAAGGAAATCCGCGTCCCCGACCTGATGGCGGAGGAGACGCTGAACCGCACCAAGATGGGCGTCACCCGCGCTTCCCGCGGCGAGCAGGTGCCGTGGATATCCTCGTCGCTCGCGGAAGACTTCTCGTTCATTCCGGGAGCCGGCGGATCGCGCCCACCGGCGACGACACAGCCGCCTCCCCCACCGCCGGCCGTCGCCAACAACCCGCCTCCGGCTCCGGCCGCGCCGCCATCACCGCCTTCGCCGCCGAAGCCGGCCGATACGGCCGCCGCACCGGCGCCTGCCCCTCCTCCCGCACCGGCCCCGGCGCCGAAACCGCAGGTCGAGGCCGCCCTGCCTCCGCCACCGCCACCACAGCCGGTAAAACCGGTCGAGACCACCCCCGCTCCAAGCATGGATAGCGGGCCGAGCGCGGCCGCGCTGGCGGAAGACCCGACCATCAAGGGCCTGACGGCCAAGATCGCGGCCAACCCGGACGACGTGAACGCGCTATACCGGCGCGGCCAGGTCTATGCCAGCAAGGGCGCCTACAACCTCGCCATCAAGGATTTCGACGATACGCTCCGGATCAATTCGAAGGACGTCGAGGCGCTCAACAACCGCTGCTGGACCCGCACCGTGATCGGCGACCTCCAGGGCGCCCTGAAGGATTGCAACGAGGCCCTCCGGCTCCGCCCGAATTTCGTCGATGCGCTGGACAGCCGCGGGCTGGTCAATCTGAAATCGGGCGCGGTCAAGAACGCCATTGCCGATTTCGACGCGGCTTTGAGGATCAACCCGCGCCTGACCTCCTCGCTCTTCGGGCGGGGAATCGCCAAGCAGCGCAACGGCTCGGCCCAGGAAGGCGCGCTCGACATCGCCAACGCCAAGGCGATGGACCCGAACATCGTTCAGGAATTCGCAAGCTACGGAGTACGCTAGTTTTTCTTGAAATGAGGCAGACGACGCCTCGAACCCTCGGCGGCCCTGCGAAGACTAACAATCGGATGCCGCAGGCGGCCTTTTCGAGGGGCCTATTGCAGGAATTTTAGAACCGCGCAGGTCGGCTGCGCAGGAGGGACTGGCAATGAGATCGGCTGCAAGAGGACTTACCGCAATCCTGTCCATCATGGCCATCGGCGCCGCGCTGTCGCTGCCGGCCTCCCCCGCATTCGCCGGCGACGACGGCAACAGCAAGAACGTCACCGAGGACGAGATCGTTCGCGCGCTGGCGCCGCCGCCGAAGAAGCCGCTGACCCGCGGCCTCTCGATTGCCCCGCAGGCCGATCCCGCGCCGAGCGCGGCTGAGACCAAGCTGATCCAGGCCGTGCGCGGCCGCTCGACGCGCTCGCTGTCGTCGACCGAGCGCGAGGAGATCGCCTCGGCCGCCAAGGACAAGCCGAACATCGATCTCGAAATCACATTCGACTACAACTCGGCCAATATCAGCGCCAAGTCGCTGGCTTCGGTGCAGGCACTCGGCCGTGCGCTGACCAGCCCCGACCTGAAGGGCTCGACCTTCGTGGTTGCCGGCCACACCGACGCCGCCGGCGGCGAGGGCTACAATCAGGACCTGTCCGAGCGCCGCGCGGATTCGATCAAGCGCTATCTCGTCGACAAGTACAGCATCTCGGCAACCGATCTGGTCACCGTCGGCTACGGCAAGAGCAAGCTGAAGGACCCGAGCCAGCCGATGGCGGAGGTCAATCGCCGCGTGCAGGTCGTCAACATGGAAAACAAGACCACCGCATCGAAGTAAGCACGACGTAAATCCCATCGAAGTGACAAGTCGTGATGTGGTGTAAAGTCTTGCTACCGGAGCGCGTCCCGCAGCCTTGCGGGACGCCGCTTCATTTCAGGGAAACACTCTCAGCAGGCCTCGTGCGGATGGCCGTGAGCCAGGCCAGGACAATCCGGCGATGAACGTCTCCGAATATCTCAAGCCTGCCGGAACCGTAGTGTTCGTCGTTGCGCTCGGCGTCGGCTATTATCTGTTCGAGCATCGGCATCGCCCCGAGGCGAAGGAAACACCGGGCGAGGCGCTCGTCATCGTGACGAAATCGACCAATGCCTGCTTCTCCGACCTGGTGCGGGTCACCGGCTTTTTCGTGCCCCGCCGCGAGGCCGTCGTCGTCGCCGACCAGGAAGGTTCCAGAGTCACCGACCTCTTCGTCACAGAGGGCGCCATGGTCACCGACAATCAGGAGCTGGCGCGCCTGACGGCGCCGCCGCAGATCCCGGGCCAGCCGCAGCGACCCGGTCCGCAAGGCCCGGTCTCGCTGAAGGCACCTGCGCCGGGGCTCGTCACCGAAGTTCGCACCATTGTCGGCGCGCCCGCCTCACCGCAGGCCGGCCCGATGTTCCGCATCGCCGTCAACAACGAGATCGAGCTCGACGCCCAGGTCCCCGCGGTGCACATGCCCAAGCTCAGCCCCGGCGCGACCGTGCGCATCAGCCGCGACGACGCACCCGACCTGATCGGACGGGTCCGGCTGGTTGCGCCGGAGATCGACCGCGCCACCCAGCTCGGCCGCGTCCGCATCAGCGTCACCAACAATCCGTCGCTGAAGGTCGGAGTGTTCGCCCGTGCCTCGATCGACGCCAAGCGGAGCTGCGGCGTCGCGGTCCCCAAGACCGCGATCGACCATCTCATCGTGCAGGTCGTCAAAGGCAACACGATCGAGACGCGCAAGGTGCGGGTCGGACTGTCGTCCGACAGCGCGACCGAAATTCTGGAAGGGCTCGACGTCGGCGAAATCGTCGTGGCCGACGCCGGCTCTTCGCTCCATGACGGCGACCAGATCAAGACCATGTTCGCCGATGAACTCGATCGCACGCGGGTACGCTGATGGCTCTCAATATCTCGGCATGGTCGATCCGTAATCCGCTGCCGTCGGTCGTCTTTTCCATCATCCTCCTGATCCTCGGCTGGGTGTCCTTCACCAAGCTCGCGGTGACGCGGCTGCCTTCGGCCGACATTCCCGTGATCTCGGTCGCGGTGTCGCAGTTCGGCGCAGCGCCCGCCGAGCTCGAATCTCAGGTCACCAAGACGGTTGAAGACGCGGTCTCCGGCGTCGAGGGCGTCAGGCACATCACCTCGCAGATCACCGACGGCCTGTCGGTCACCACCATCCAGTTCGCGCTGGAGACCAACACCGACCGCGCGCTCAACGACGTCAAGGACGCGGTGACGCGCGTGCGCTCCAACCTGCCGCAGAACGTCACCGAGCCCCTGATCCAGCGCGTCGACGTCATCGGCCTGCCGATCGTCACCTATGCCGCGATCTCGCCCGGCAAGACGCCGGAACAGCTCTCCTATTTCGTCGACGACGTGGTCAAGCGCGCGCTGCAGGGCGTGCGCGGCGTCGCCCAGGTCGAGCGCATCGGCGGCGTCGAGCGCGAGATCCTGGTCTCGCTCGATCCCGACCGCCTGCAGGCGATGGGGCTGACCGCCGTCAACGTCAGCCAGAGCCTGCGCGGCACCAATGTCGACGTCGCCGGCGGCCGCGCCGAGATCGGCAAGAACGACCAGGCGATCCGCACGCTGGCCGGCGCCAAGACGCTGAGCGATCTCGCCGGCACCATGATCCCTCTGTTCGGCGGCGGCGAGGTCAGGATCGACGATCTCGGCACCGTCACCGACACCATCGCCGACCGCCGCACCTTCGCACGTTTCAACGGCGAACCGATCGTCGCGCTCGGCATCAAGCGGTCCAAGGGCGCCAGCGACGTGGTGGTCGCCGCCGCGGTGCAGAAGCGCATCGACGCGCTGAAAGCCGCCTATCCCGACGTCGACCTCAAGGTGATCGACACCTCGGTCGAATACACCAAGGGCAATTACGAGGCGGCGATCTCGACCCTGTTCGAAGGCGCCATCCTCGCCGTAGTCATCGTGTTGCTGTTCCTGCGCGATTTGCGCGCAACCATCATCGCCGCGATCTCGCTGCCACTGTCGATCTTCCCGGCCTTCTGGGCGATGGACATTCTCGGCTTCTCGCTCAACCTCGTCAGCTTCCTCGCCATCACGCTGTCGACAGGTATCCTCGTCGACGACGCCATCGTCGAGATCGAGAACATCGTCCGGCATATGAATATGGGCAAATCGCCCTACCGTGCCGCACTCGAGGCCGCCGACGAGATCGGCCTCGCTGTCATCGCGATCTCGCTGACCATCATCGCGATCTTCGCGCCCGCGAGCTTCATGTCCGGCATCGCCGGACAGTTCTTCAAACAGTTCGGCATCACCGTGTCGGTGCAGGTGTTCTTCTCGCTGCTCGCGGCGCGCTTCGTCACGCCGGTGCTGGCCGCCTACTTCCTCAAGCACCATACGCATGAGGAGCCGCCGCCCGGTCGCGTGCTGCGGTCCTATCACAGGATCGTGGCCTGGTCGGTGAAACACTACTTCATCACGGTTCTGATCGGCTTCGGGGTCTTCGCCGCCTCGATCTGGAGCATCACGCTGCTGCCGCAGGGCTTCCTGCCGGCGCAGGACAGCGCGCGCTCGCTGCTTGCCCTCGAGCTGCCGCCGGGCACCCAGCTCGCCTACACCGAAAAGGTCACCGAGGACATCGTCGCGCGCCTGCGCAAGCGGCCCGAGGTCAAGAGCATCTTCGTCGACGGCGGGCGCGTTCCACCGGGGACCCAGGAAGTCCGGCGCGCCGCCTTGATTATCAACTACGTACCCAAGGCCGACCGCAACATCACCCAGCGCGAGCTCGAATTCTCGATCAGCAAGGAGATGGAGAACGTTCCCGACATCCGCTTCTGGTTCCTCGACGAAAACGGGCTGCGTGCGATCGCGCTCGTGGTCACCGGCGCCGATGCCAACATCGTCAACAACGTCGCGAGCGAACTTGCGACGCAGATGAAGCGGATCCCGATCATCTCCAATGTGATCTCGGAAACCTCGCTGGAACGCCCGGAGCTGCGCGTCGAGCCGCGCGCCGATCTCGCCGCGCGACTCGGCGTCTCGACCGAAAGTCTGTCACAGACGATCCGCGTCGCGACCATCGGCGACGTCGGCCCTGCACTCGCCAAGTTCGATGTCGGCGACCGCCTGGTGCCGATCCGCGTGCAGCTCGAGGATGCCGCGCGCGGCAATCTCAAGACGCTCGAGCAGCTGCGCGTACCGCTCGGCGAGCACGGCGAGAAGGGTGGCGTGCCGCTCTCGGTGATCGCCGACGTCAAGCTCGACCAGGGTCCGACCAGCATCAACCGCTACGACCGCGAACGACAGGCCACCGTCGCCGCCGACCTCGTCGGCTCCGCCGCGCTCGGTGATGCCACGAAGATGATCGACGATCTGCCGGTGAAGAAGAGCCTGCCCCCGGGCGTGAAGGTGAATCCCTCGGGTGATGCCGAAAGCCTGGCCGAGTTGTCGGGTGGTTTCGCTACCGCGATCACGGCCGGCTTGATGATGGTCTATGCGGTGCTCGTGCTGTTGTTCGGCACATTCCTGCAGCCGATCACCATCCTGTTCTCGCTGCCGCTCTCGATCGGCGGCGCGATCGCGGCCCTGCTCATCACCGGCAAGCAGCTCACCACGCCGGTCTGGATCGGCATCCTGATGCTGATGGGCATCGTCACCAAGAACGCGATCATGCTGGTGGAGTTCGCCATCGAAGCGATCCACGCCGGCAAGCCGCGCGACGAGGCCATGATCGACGCCGGCATGAAGCGCGCCCGCCCGATCGTGATGACCACGATCGCGATGGCCGCCGGCATGATGCCGAGCGCACTCGCGGTCGGCGCCGGCGGCGAGTTCCGCTCGCCGATGGCCCTCGCGGTGATCGGCGGCCTGATCTTCTCGACCATCCTGTCGCTGGTGTTCGTGCCCGCGATGTTCATGGTCATGGACGATCTCGGCGCCCTGATCTGGCGCTTCGGCAAGCGCCTGGTCGTGCACAGCGAAGACGCCGAGACCGGCGGTCATCACGCGGTCCCGCCCGTCGGCGCGGCGCCCGCGGCAGCGCTGCCAGCGCCGAAGAGCATCGTGCACCCTGCGGCGGAGTGAGAATCGGACGAGCCGGCCGATAGGCACGCCGGCGCAGGCCTTAGCGCGCGCTCGCTTATGCTCCCCGTCCAAACGAAGTGAATTGGCTCGGCTTACTCGTTCCGCGCGATCGCGGTCAGCTTGGTCATGTTCCGCAGCAGGATGCGGCCGCGCTGGAGATCGAGGATCGCTTCCTTGCGCCAGGTCTGAAGCTGGCGGTTGACGCTCTCGCGGGCGGCGCCGACGAAGACGCCAAGTTGCTCCTGCGAGATGTGCACCTCGGAGCCGAAATCGGCTGCGAGCGCGCAGAGCCGTCGCGCCAGCCGCACCGGCAGCGGCTGCAGCATGGATTCTTCCATGCGCTCGCTCTGCCAGCGGATGCGCTGGCAGAGCAGCGCGATGATCTTGATCGCGACCTTCGGCTCGCGCTCGAGGAAGGCGAGGAAATCTTCGCGCCGCAGCACGAACAATTCGCTGGCTTCGCCCGCGGTCGCGTCCGCGGTGCGGCTCTGGCCGTCCAGCACCGCGACCTCGCCGAACAGATCGCCCGGGCCCATGAAATTCAGCGTCAGCCGGCTGCCGTCGGAGGCGCCGGTCTCGATGCGGACCTGGCCGCGGCGCACGCCGAACAGCGCATCGCCCGGATCGCCCTTCTGGAACAGCACCTCGCCGTTGCCCAGATGCTGGGTGTGGCAGAGATTGGACAACCGCTGGAGCTCGTCTGTGCCGAGATCCGCGAACATCGCGTTCATTTTCAGGATGACCGCAAATTCGGCCTGCTTGCTCATTTCAACTTCCTTGTGAACTTTCCTTGGCCAGTGAACCCGGCCAATCTCCTTGGCAAATCGCTTGGAACCATCGACGTCAGGATCGCGTAAAACCGCGTCGTGGAAGTGTGTCATAAGTCACATAACTTTGCAGCTCCTCCGGACTATTTTTACGTGCTTGGAGCCGCTTCCCGTCCGGGGATAAACTCAGGCGCAAGGGACGGATGCAAAGGACGGCACTTTGCCGGATTCGATGCCGCTCGTCCGTCGTTGGAAAGTCGACATGAGAGCAGTGAAATTCGCCGGCACGGCTGTGGCCGCCATCATCATCGTGATCGCGCTCCTGCTGGTGATCGGAATCCCCTCGGGCTTCCTGACCTCGACGATTACGTCGCGGGTCGAGAGCGCGACCGGCTATCGCCTGTCGATCGACGGCACCACCAAACTCAGCCTGTGGCCGACGCTGAACGTCACGCTGAACGACCTCACGCTGCAGGATCCCAAGGACCGCAGCGGCATCACGCGCCTCACGGTCGATCGCGTGCAGGCCGACATGTCGCTCTCGAGCGTGTGGTCGGGCCGTCCGAAGATCAGCGAGCTCGTCGTCACCCATCCCGTGCTCTACCAGCCGCTGCTGCGCGAGCGCCTGCCGAATGCCGGCGCCTCGTCGAAGCCGCTCGCGCTCGACACCGACGGCGCGAGCATCGATCGCGTCAAGGTCAATGACGGCGAGGTCGCGTTCGCACGAGTGCGCGATCGCGTCGAGGGCCGCATCAGTGCCATCAATGCCGACGCGATCGTCGGCCGCGACCGCAAGGTCAACATCACCGGCACCGCGCGCGTCGGCGAGCACCCGACCAAGTTCGACATCAAGGCGACGATGCCGGCGCCGCCGATCGACCGGCCGACCGTTCCGGTGGAATTCGCCATCGACATGCCCGACGTGCTGAAGTCCCAGCTCACCGGTCATGCCGAGATGCGGCTGAACGGCGACGTCGTGATGATCAACGGCGTCAACGGCAGGCTCGGCGACGGCGCCTTCAACGGCTGGGCATCGGTCGACATCGCGAGCAAGCCTCTGGTCAAGGTCGATCTCGATTTCCAGCGTCTGGCGATTCCGCTGGCGAAAACGCCTGACGGCGCGTCGGGACAACCCTGGAGCAACGCGCCGATCGACGTGTCCGGACTCAACTATGTCGACGCGCAGATCAGGATCTCCGCGAACGAGGCTGTGATCGGCGATGCGCGCTTCGCGCCGCTCGCGCTCGACGCAAAGCTCGCCGGCGGCGTGCTGAAGGCCGGCACCGCCAATCTCGGCGCCTATGGCGGCCAGGTCTCGGGCGAAGTGATCCTGGACGCGACCACTGGAGCACCGAGCTTTGCGATGCATTCCGATCTCGTCGGCGTGCGCGCGCTGCCGCTGCTCCAGGGCCTCGCCGAATTCGACCGGATCGACGGCAAGCTGCAGGCAAAGCTCGCGCTGCGCAGCGCCGGCACCAGCCAGCGCGCGCTGATGGCGAACATGCAGGGCACGGCTTTCGTCAATTTCCAGGACGGCGCCATCCGCGGCATCAATGTCGCGCAGATGATCCGCTCGCTGACGTCGGGCACGCTGTCCGGCTGGCAGGACAGCCAAAACAGCAGCCAGGAACAGAGCACCGATCTGTCGCAGCTCTCGGCGTCCTTCCGCATCGACAAGGGCCAGGCGGTGACGACCGATCTCAATCTGATCGGCCCGCTGGTGCGCGTAACCGGCGCCGGCACCATCGCGCTCGACACCAAGATGATGGGCTTTCGCGTCGAGCCCAAGCTGGTGATGACGACGGAAGGCCAGGGCCGCACCTCCGAGCCGGTCGGCTTCGGCATCCCCGTGATGATCACCGGCGCCTGGTCGCAGCCGCGGATCTACCCCGACATGGCCGGCATGCTGGAAAATCCGGACGCCGCCTATGCCAAGCTGCGCGAGATGGGCAAGGGCCTGTTCGGCCCCGACGGCGCCGGGCTCGGAAACATCCTGGGCAGCCTCGGCAATCTTGGCCTTGGAGGCACCGCCGCGCCGGGTGGCAGCCCTGCCACTCCCAGCAATGCCAATCCGCAGGCCCAGCAGCCCGGCCAGAACAATCTGCTCGGCGGCCCCTTGGGCGAAGCGATCGGAAACCTGATCCAGCAGGGGCTTTCCAGCGGCACGGGCGCCAGCGCGGACACCGCGACTGGCACCGGCCGCAGCCGCAGCCTGCCGGCCACGTCGTCCACCCCCGCACCGCAGGCCTCTCCCGCGCCCCCGGCCCAGGATGACCAGTCGGTGGCGCAGCAGGACAGCCAGCCCATGAACGACGTGCTGCGGCAGCTCTTTAACAATCGATGATTGGCGGACCAACGTGCTGGACTCCACGCCAGTCCCTTACATCGGCTTCCCCGCCCGCCGCTTCATCCGAACGGATGAGACTGCGACAATTCACCACCGTTTCGGCCTCACCCGGCGTCCATAACGGGTAACCACGCTGGCCGGTCCGCCGGTCCGGGACGGTCTACTGGCTCAAATTATGGTAGAAGGGCGGCCGGGCATCTACGGCCCGTAGCGCCGGCGTCGAGGGCGGCGCAAGAGGATCCGGATGGCGGGAGCGAAAGACAAGACACGGTTTCTGCGCGAGGGCCTGTTCGCCAAATACGTCGTCTCCCTCGTCGGCCTCGTCGTGTTCGTGCTCGCCGTCAACGGCGCGATGGAGACCTGGATCTCCTATCGCGCCACCAAGACCCAGCTCACCGACGGGCTCGAGGACAGGGCGCAGGCCGCTGCAAGGCGGATCGAGCAGTCGATCTCCGAGCTCGAGCGCCAGATCAGCTGGGTGACGCGGGCGAGCCAGGACACGCTGGAGAAGCGCCGCGCCGACTACGCCGCGCTGCTGCACCAGGTCTCCGTCGTCAACCAGCTGTTCCAGCTCAACGGCGAGGGCCGCGAGGTGCTGCGCGTCTCGCGCCAGTCGACCACGACCGGCGGCAATGCCGACCTGTCCCGCGACATGCGCTTCACCGACACCGTCGCTCGCGGCGTCAGCTATGCACCGGCCTGGTTCTCCGACCGCACGCCGATGATGTCGATCTCGGTGGCGCATTCCGGCTTCAACGCCGGCGTCACCGTGGCCGAGATCGACCTCAACTTCCTTTCCGACTTCCTGTCCGACGCCCAGGTCGGCAAGGCCGCCTTCGCCTATGTGGTCGATCCGCGCGGCCGCGTGCTGGCGACCTCGTCGAAGGGTCCCGATGTCGGCAAGGATTTGTCGAAGCTGCCGCAGGTGGCGGCCGCGATCGCGCCCGGCCGCGCGCCCGACACGTCGGGCACCGACTTCAACGGCTATGCGGTGATGAGCGCCGCCAGCACCGTGCCGACGCTCGGCTGGAGCGTGATGTTCGAGCAGCCGACCACGCAGGCCCTGATGCCGATCCGCGACCAGCTGGTGCGGATCGCGCTGCTGATCGGGATGGGCCTGCTGGTCGCGATCCTCGCCGGCACGCTGCTCGCCCGCCGCATGATCATCCCGATCACCGCGCTGCGCGACGGCGCGCACAAGCTCGGCGAAGGCGATTTCAGCCACCGCATCGACGTGCACACCTCCGACGAGCTGGAAGACCTCGCCGGCCAGTTCAACCGCATGGCCGACCAGATCCAGGAGACCTATTCGAATCTCGAAACCAAGGTCGACGAGCGCACCCGCGATCTCGCCCAGTCGATCAACGAGCTGAAGGTACTGGAAGAGGTCGGCCGCGCCGTCGCCTCCTCGCTGGATCTCAACGCCGTGCTGCCGACCATCGCCGCGCGCGCGATCGAGATCACCCATGCCGATGCGGTGCTGATCTACGGCTATGACGCCGGAACGCGTCGCTTCAACCTGGTCGAATCCAACGGCATCGACAAATCGGCCGATGGCGCGCATGTCACGATCGAGGAAGGCGAGAACATCCTCAGCGATGCCGCCGGAAGCGGTGAGCCGATCGCGCTGGCCGATCTCGACCACGCCGCCGAGCAGCCGCTGCGCGACGTCGCGGTCGAGGCCGGCTTCCATTCGGTGCTGGTGGTGCCGCTGGTGGACCAGCAGGGCACACTCGGCTCGCTCGTGGTGCTGCGCCGCGCCAGCGGCGAGTTCGCCGCCAGCATCATCGGCCTGATGCGCACCTTCGCCAACCAGGCGGTGCTGGCGATGCGCAACGCGCGGCTGTTCACCGAGGTCGACCACAAGGGCCGCGAGCTCGCGGCCGCGAACGAGACCGTTCGCGCCCAGGCCGACAAGCTGCGCGAGCAGACCGAGCAGCTCAAGGACTGGAACAAGTCGCTGGAGGAGCGGGTCGAAACCCAGCTCGGCGAGATCGAGCGCATCCGCAAGCTCGAGCGCTTCCTGGCGCCGCAGGTGGCGCAGCTGATCGCCTCCTCCGACAGCCCCGAGGGTCTGCTCACCAGCCAGCGCCGCGAAGTGACCGTGGTGTTCTGCGACCTGCGCGGCTTCACCGCCTTCACCGAGGCGACCGAACCGGAAGAGGCGATGAACGTGCTTCGCGAATATCACGCCGCGCTCGGCACGCTGATCTTCAAATACGAGGGCACGCTCGACAAATATGCCGGCGACGGCGTGATGATCCTGTTCAACGCGCCGATCCAGTTCGAGGACCATACCAAGCGCGCGGTGAAGATGGCGGTGGAGATGCGCGACGCGATCGGCCCCTTGACCGAGCGCTGGCGCAACCGCGGCCATAGCCTGGGGTTCGGCATCGGCATCGCGCTCGGCTATGCCACGCTCGGCCAGGTCGGCTTCGAGCAGCGGCTGGAATATGCGGCGATCGGCAGCGTCACCAACCTCGCCTCCCGCCTCTGCGGCGAGGCCAAGCCCAACCAGATCGTGGTCAGCCGCCGCGTCTACGGCATCGTCGAGCCCTGGGTGGAGGCACGCGCACTCGACGATCTCCAACTCAAGGGATTCAATCATCCCGTACTGGCGATGGAGATTTTGAACTGGCGCGAGGAAGTGGAGAACGTGGTGGACGCGGCGGCGGCGGCGCGGCGGAGAGGGTGACCAAAATAAAAAGTCGAGAACAACCCCATGCACAGTAGCCGGGCTCTGATATCAAAGGGGATTTTCGCTCGCTTGCGGTTTTTACGAATTTTCCTTGACCCGTCGGGCAAAACACTGGCATGATGGCATTCTCGGCGAGACCCGGCACGTAGCTATGGCTGCGGCCCGCCTCTATCCCGTTGGCCGTCGCTCTCGTTATCTGCCTCGACGATTTCGATCTCGTCTCCTTCCTTGAGCGAGAGGCGGTCGACAAGCTCCTGGGGAAGCTCGACAGCCAGATCATCGTCCCATTTGAAAACCTTCAGCGTTGTTTTCATCTGGCTTGCGCCCCGCGGTGAGACTTGCTTGCGTCCAGGCGCACCAGCGCAGCTTGCGCCGGCTCATAGCCATATTCGGTGATCGTCCCGTTCTTGATGCGCTCCACGGCTTCGTCGATGACGAAGAGCGGCACCAGAAACCATTCGCGCGGCACGACCAGGTTGCCGAAGCGATCGGGAATCTCGATGTCGAGCTGCGCTGCTCCGAAGACGCGGTGAATGAGGTTTTCGAGTTTGGTCCGGTTGATGTTGTAAAGCTCGTAGGTCGAGACGATCTCGACCTCGGCCATGAGAAACGTCGGGTCGAGCTTGGCACTCGCGACGCGCTGTTTGACGTCGCCGCCGGTGACGCCGATCTTATGCAGGACGTTGCGATGCGCGGCGACAGCCGGATGGTCCGATTTGCTGCGCAGCACGTAGATGATGCCGCTCGCCTCGTCACCATCCTCGTTGTCGTCGGCGAACAGCGGCCCGGCCGACGGCTCGATGATCCGACGGCCCGCGGCATCCTGTTGCAACGCCTTCTGAAACGAGCGCATCAGCAGATTGCTCTCGGTGCCGTTGTCAAAGATTACCCGGAGCCGGGCGTCGATGTTGCCATGCTCGTTGCTGAAAGGCTCCTCCATTGCGGCGACATAGGCCTTCTGTCCGCCGAGGATATAGAACCGCCCACGAGCGATCTCGGACTTGCGCTCGAACCGCCGCGTCTGTCGGAATCCGAGGCTGATATCTTTCTGCACCTGCTCAAACAGAGGCTTGAACTTGCCGAAATCCTCGCATTTCTGCCGATTGGCGACCTCCTCGGCCGCGCGCTTCTCGGCCGTCGATCGCACATGCCGAAGCTCGGTGATGTCGCTCGCGCCAACTCCCTCGACACCGAGCTGCGAAAGCAGTTGATCGTCATCGAGCTGGTCTGCGAAGCCCATCGGCGTCGAGACACTTTCCAGCAGCCCCTGACGATCGAGCGGCGCGAGCAAGTTGCGGCATTCGTCGAGATCGCGCAAGCGATCGAGCCGGATCGCATACAGCCGCTCGAAGATGTCGCGATCTTCGCCGTGCTGCGGAGGATGCCCATGCTGGTCGACGAAGCGCTGGATGTCCTCGAAGCCGGCGATGATCCGCTCCTCGCGCGGCGTCCGGCCTCCCTGCTTTCTGGTCTCGACCTCGACGCCCAGTTCCTCGAGCAGCGCGTCGTCCTCGTCGGTGAAGTCAGCCACGCGCGGCCTCCGCCTTCATGCGGGCAAGGAAGGCGACGCCTTCGGCCATGCGCTTCTCCCAGGCGTCGCCCGCCGTGATCGAGGGCAATCGGCCGCGATCGTGCTTGAATTTCAGAGCGCGCTTGGCGAGATCGCGGGCGTCGTCCATGGTCATGCTGACCCGCTTGGCCGCTATCATTGCTTTGACCTGTTCAAGGCTCGTTGCGTTCATGTGCTTGGAAAGAATGGCATAGGCTTCTCCAAACGGATTGACGCTATCAATGAGATCGATGTCCAGTTCGGTCACATCAAGGACGTACTTACGCACGCCATCCACAAACGCTGTATTTGGACGGGGTTCACCCGGGCCTCCGCCTTCCCCAACAGCAACTTTCTTTGCCATTTGAGTGAGGTTTAGAGCAGCGATCGCGTGTTGGCGAACGGCCTCCTGATCCGCGTCATCCAGCTCTGGATACTTGTCTCTGATAATCTTGCCCAACCGCAACTGCGTAAGCTCTTCGGCAACCACTTCCTGATCAAACAGGCCACGTTCGATTGCCGGCTTGTCCTGGATAAACGCGGCTATAACTTCGTTCAAATCCTGCTGGCAGATCTGTTGGGCCTTCTCGCTCTTAGGGGTCACTAGGCCTTTTATCTCGATCTGAAACTGCCCCGTACCCTCATTGAAGCCTACATTGCATTTGGCCGGGTCGTATTCACCTTCGCCGTAGCTAAAGCCTTCTGCAGCGGTGCTTCCGGAATGCTTCGGCTTAAACTCAAAACGTGGTGCAAGCACCTGCTCCATAACGAGACTGGCCGCAATCGCCTTGAGGGTGTCATTTACCGCCTCGTTGACTGCCTCTGCTGAAGCGTCCGGCTCGGCGATCAGATTGGTAAAACGGGCGCGGATCTTGCCGGGCGCATCGCGGGTGGCCCGCCCGATGATCTGGATGATCTCAGTCAGGCTCGAGCGGTAGCCGACGGTCAAGGCGTGCTCGCACCAGACCCAGTCAAACCCTTCCTTCGCCATGCCAAGCGCAATTATGATGTCAATATGGTCTCGGTTGTTCTTCTGCGCAGGATTCTTCAGCGCGGCGGACACCCGGTCGCGTCTCGCCGAATCGTCATCGACGAGATCAGCGATCCTGAGTACACGCCCCGCGGGGGTTTTCACGAGCTGGAAACCGGTACTGGGATCGGTGCCCTGCCATTCACCCAAGGACTCGATGATGTGCTCGACTTCCTTGATCTTGTCCTTGGTGCTCTCGCGGGCGTTGACGCTGGGGATGTGGACGATGGTCTTTTCTTCGGGCTCGAGCACCTTGATGATGTCCTCGGCATAGGCACCCGCGTAGAAGTAATAGCCAATGTCGAGTTCCTTGAGGTGCTCGTAGCCGTTGAGCTGTTCGTAGTAGGTGTAGGTGACGGTATCGAACTTCGCCTCGTCGGCCGGCGATAGCACCGCCTCGGCGTCGCCCCGGAAATAGGAGCCGGTCATCGCGACGATGTGGACCTGGTCGCGGGCGATGAACTGGCCGAGATGCTGACCGAGCTTGTTGTCGGGATTGGCGGAGACGTGGTGGAATTCATCCACCGCGATCAAGCGGCCGTCGAAGGCCTCGATACCGAATTTGTCCACCGCGAAACGGAACGTGGCATGCGTGCAGACCAGCACCTTGTCGCCGCTTTCCAGGAACGCGCCCACGGAATTGACCTTGCCGCCATTGTCCGAGCCGGGCGCGTCGCAGAGATTCCATTTGGGCACGACGGTCCAGTCGGCCCAGAAGCCGTACTTCGTCAGCGGCTCGTCGTGGAAACTTGCGCCGATGGACTTTTCCGGCACGACGATGATCGCCTGCCTGATGTTCTGATTGTGCAGCTTGTCCAGCGCGATGAACATCAGCGCCCGGCTCTTGCCGGACGCCGGCGGCGACTTGATGAGCAAATATTGCTCGCCACGCCGCTCATAGGCGCGCTCCTGCATCGGCCGCATGCCGAGCGCGTTGGCGCGGGTGGATTGACCGGTGCGGGCATAGGTGACGGCGACGCTGGGAACGCCGGCCCGGGCTTTCGGGGTACCCGGTCGGAGCTTTGCCGCCTGGAAAAACGCCTCTCCCGCCTCGGGAATGTCCGAGGTGTCGATCGCACCATCCGGCAGGGCTGCCAACTCAGCCAAGCGCTTTTTTGAGATAGACATCGAACTGCTTTCTTTCACTCGCCGTAGCCCTGCGGGCGCTGATGATGCGAATCCTGCCATTTCGCTCGGTATGGATGACGCAGACCACGACAATCCCGCCGAGGAGACCGAAGCTCTTCTCGCGAGGCTCGCCGGTGCTCTCGTCCGTTGCCGTCAGAACCGGTCCGTCGAAAATTTCTACGGCTTCCTCGAAGGAGAGCCCATGCTTGCGCCGGTTCGCAATGTTCTTCTCGGGGTCCCATTAGAACCCTTCCATGGACGCCCCCATTTCCGCTGTTCATCATATGTTCCGAAGAGACGTGCGTCCAGAGTTCTTTCTCGCGCTGATTGCAGGGGCGATCAGGCGACGTCCTTGGTCTTCCCGGCGACAGCCTTGGTGTAGAGCTCGAACAGCTTCTCCAGCCGCTCGGTGTCGTTGCGGAAGCGGCGGCCGACATAGATGCGCTCCAGCGTTTCGTCGTTGCGCTCATGCGCCTCGCGGAGATCGGCCGGCATCTTCTCGGGATCGTAGAGCTCGGCGATGGTCGCCGGGAAGTGCGCCTCGCGCGCGAGCAGGATGTCCTCGGCGCAATTGGTCAGGTCGGCCTTGTTCTTGTCGGTGAGGGTGGGGACGGGAAAGGTGTTCCAGCCGAGGGTGTTGGAATAGCGGAAATCAGTCTTCATCTTGCCGCAGACCGTGGCAATCCAAATTAGATGCAGCCGCGAAACGACTAACGCCATATTCCAAATAGGCGCATCATACAAACCGAAGGCAAGGTTCGTTAGTGTAGTTCGATTGTCGATGAGGCCCGCAGGCAAATAGGTTCTTCGTTCCGAGGAAACCCCTGGCACGACGATCGTCCTATTCTCTCCTATGCGCATCAGTTTAAGTTGATGGGCACGCTTTGCCAGGGCATTGGCTCCCTTATCCCGACTTGCCAGCCTCACCGCTCGAACACTATCGATGCGCGCTTTCAATGATTCGATAGTCTGCGCCTCAGCGAGATGAGGGTTTTCTATCCAAACGCAAAGTCGTGAACCGCCATTGATGAAATCATCCGACCCGAATATCCGCCGAATAAATCTTTTTCGCTGCTCAGCATCGAGGCCTAAAGAATCAAGCTCGGCTGGTTGCAAGAGCAAATGACCGCCGTCACTAGGTTTGTTGCCAAACTCCATAACGCTCACATCACCTATCGGCTGATCCCGCTTCGAGACAATGATCCGAGGTCCTAGTGTAAGATAGGGCGTAATTGATGTCCCTTCGCGCACGTGGACGCCGTTCTGCTCGTCGTGCTCATAGAGTCGACACGGGGTATTCTTTGCCGGGCCGATTCCCACGATAGCGACGGTTACACCCGCTTTGTTACTAGCCAAATTCGACCACTTGAAAGACGTACAAGCGAATCGAATCTCGCAGCCGCTCCCAAATAATACAGGCCAAAGAATCGATACAGATTGGCCTTGGCAGATCGAGTTGGTGGAGACGAAAGCAGCCACGGAACCTGTGATCTTTCCGTAGTCTGCCGCCTTGATGAACCAACCTACCACATAGTCAAGAAAGCCACTCGACGTTGTCCGCCCGTTGAGTAGCGTGCGAATGTCCGCCTTCTGCTCAGCGCTTTGCCACGTACTTCCCAAATACGGTGGATTGCCGCAGATGTACGTCTCGCCACCTTCGTTTTCGAAGTCGATCTGCGCTTGAACGAGCGGCGTGTAAAACAAGTCGTCGGCATGATGCTGCACGCCAGTTCCGGTCGGTGGACAGATGCTTAGCCAGTCCAATCTTAGGGCATTGCCGCAAGTGATCCAGTTCTCAGCGTCAAGCGGCAAGAAGTCTTGAAGGGCCTCCTTTTGGCCCAGATACAGCACGTCGCATTGATACTCCGCGATGATCAGCGCCAGCCGCGCGATCTCGGCTGGAAAATCGCGCAGCTCGATACCGCGGAAATTTGTCAACGGAATCTCTGTTCGCCGCTCCGGCTCGCCGCGTCGCCGGTTGATCTCGGACTCGATCTTGCGCATCTCCTTGTAGGCGATGACGAGAAAATTTCCAGAGCCGCAGGCCGGATCGAACACGCGGATGCGCGCCAAACGATTGCGCAGATTGATGAGCTTGCGGCTGTTGTCGCCGGCTTCCGCGAGCTTCTCTCGCAAATCATCGAGGAACAGCGGATTGAGCACCTTCAGGATGTTCGGCACGCTGGTGTAGTGCATGCCGAGCGCGCCGCGCTCCTCGTCCTCGGCGACGGCCTGGATCATCGAGCCGAAGATGTCGGGGTTGATAAGGCGCCAGTCGAGACTGCCGATATGCAGCAGATAGGAGCGCGCGATGCGGCTGAAGCGGGGGACGTCGAGGCTGCCGGAGAAAAGGCCGCCGTTGACGTAGGGGAAGGCGTCGGCCCAGCGTGGCAGATTTTCGGCCGCGCGCTCCGTGATCTTGACGTTCATGGCGCGGAAGACGGCGCCGATCACCTCGTGGGCGTTGGTGGCATCGCTCATCTGCGTCACCGTCGCCGTGAACAGGTCGTTGCCGTTGAAGATGTCGGTGCTCTCCGCGAAGAAACAGAAGATCAGCCGTGCCATGAAATGGTTCATGTCGTGGCGGCGCTCGGAGGTGCCCCACTCCGGGTTGGTCTTCAGCAGTTCGACATAGAGCCGGTTGAGCCGGCCGGTGGCGCGGATGTCGAAGGCGTTCTCGCGGATCTGCTTGACGGTGGTGATGCCCGCGAGCGGCAGGAAGAAGCCGAAATGGTTGGGGAAGTCCGGATAGGGGCAGACGACGGTCTCCCCTCTGGCGAGATCCTCGGCCTCGAACATCTCGCCGTCGGTGGCGAGCACGAATTTGGCTTTGGCCCTCGATGTCGCCGGGCTGGCCTTCAACGCGGCGAGCGTTGCCGTGACCTCGCCTGACGCGGCAACCTTGATGTGGATGTTGCCGGTCTGGAGCACGCCGCCGAGGTCGGACTTGTTGGTCTCGCCCTTGCGCAAACGCTTGAGAGTGGTCTCCTTGTTGCCAAAGGCTTGAAGGAAGGCGAAGGGGAACTCCGCAGCATCGAACGGCTGTTCGGCCAGCGCGGAGATGGCCTCTTCGATTTCAACGGCGTTCATAAGCCCGTGGCCCAGCGTCAGATCGAGCGTAGGAGTGCCTTATCAGGCGCATGGTGGCAAGGCGGCAAGGCCAATTGATTCCGCTTTCGCGGTCGGTCCCTTTCCGGCAAGGCAGAGCTACCGCATATGCCGCCATCGGCCCCCAGCTTGCCTCATGGCGTCATGGCCGGGCTTGTCCCGGCCATCCACGCGTGGCCAGACGGAATGAAGAACGTGGATGCCCGGGACGAGCCCGGGCATGACGACTTCCTGTGAATGGTCTTATGCGATTAAATCGCCGGTCGGGAAAGGACTGCCGCGCGGCGCCCTCCTTCACGCCCCCCGCTTCGGCCCGATCGCCTCGAACCCCGCCTTCTGCTCGTCGCTCAGATCCGCCTCGAAATCGTCCAGCGCATCGCCGACGCCTTTCACTTCTTGCAGCATCGTCTCCAGCCGCGCCTTCACCGCGGCGAGGCGGGCCTGCGGGGTCGCCGCGGGCTTGGTCGGGCAGGCGCTGAGCGTCTGCATGGTGCGCAGCGTGGTGTCCTGGAGCACGTCGAGCCTTGCGCGGGCGACCTCGTCGAGCTTCAGCGTGGACGCGATCTCGGCGGCGGGCCATTGCTGCTGCACGAGCTGTTCGTACTGGCGCTGCGCCTGCACGTCGTAGCGGGGATCGTTGTCGGGATCGCAGGCGCTTGCGGCCTTGGCTGTGGATTTGGCGTCCTTGCGCTGGATCGCGGCAAGCGCGGCGCGGCGCTCGCTGGAGATCGCCTCGAGCTTGGCCTTCTGGCCATCGTCTAGGAGACCTTCGAATTTTGCCAGCGGCGGGGCGATCGCGTCCGTCGCCTTGATCATGGCCTCGAGGCGCGTCTGCATCAGGCCGAGGCGCTCCGTTGCGTTTGCCGGCGGCTGGGCCGGACAGGCGGTGCGGATGGCGTCGCGCGCCGCGAGCCACGCGGCCGCGAGTTCGTCCAGCGCCGCGCGCTGCACTTCGTTCGGCTGCACGGCGGCGGCGATGCGGTCGACCGGCAGGCCGCCGCTGTCGCTGGCGTCGCAGACCGCGTCTGGGGTCGGGACCTTTCGTCCGCGCCTCGTTGGCGGCGCGGTGTAGGCGGCGAGCTCGGTCGCGGCATAGGGCGAAAAGATCGCGGCATAGATGTCGCCGTAGCCATAGAGCGAGAGGCTGGTGGCATCGCCAAGGATGATCGCATTGGTGAGATCGTCATGCGCGAACGGCCAGAACACCGGGCCGACCCAGCCATAGCTGCCGTCGGGATGACGCCACCAGCCCTGCGGTCGGCGGCCACCATGCCAGCCCGACAGCGCCGCCTGCGCCGTGAGCGCGGCGCGCAGAATATATGGATTTGAGAGTTGGCCGCGCTCGGCGCCGCGCGGATCCTGCGACCGCAACGCGGCGGCGCGGTATCGGCCGCTGCGCACCGCCATGCGGGAATGGCGCAGGCGCGACATTCCGATGACATGGCCGACGGCGAACCGTGCAACGCCGAGCGGACCCCCGCGGATCCCGAACTGCGCCTCGGCTTTGCCAGGCAGCAACACGACCAGACTCGCGAAGGCCGCAACCGCCAGCGCCAGTCGCATGCGTGATATCGAGCTGACCAAAGAGTTGACCACGTCCTGGCCCTCCGCGCGCATCGCGTCGCAGGGAGATGACTCGGAACGGAACCAAAGGTTCCGAAGGGCACGATGGTCAAAGCGTCGCGGGCGTCATTCCGGGGCGTCGCGCAGCGACGAGCCCGGAATCCATCGCGCCAGCATTGTCGCGGCTAAATGGATTCTCAGATGCGCAATTGCGCATCATAGTTCGCGCCAAGAGGCGCGCCCCGGAATGACGAGCGATTGCGGAGATGGAGCGGAGGACCGAAGCGGCGTCATGCCCGGGCATGACGAGAGTAAATATCACTCCGCCTTCTGCGGCAGCACGACGGTCTGGCCGGGATAGATCAGATTGGGGTTGTGGATCTTGTCGCGGTTGGCGTTGAAGATCACGGCGTAGCGGGCGCCGTCGCCGTAAGCGAGCCGGCTGAGGGTCCACAGGCTGTCCCCGCGGGTGATGACCCGGCTGCCGGTTCCTGCCGGCGCGGTGTTGAAGACGTCCGCCGGCGACGCCGATGCGACCGTCGTGGGCGTCGGCGCGGCTGGCGCATGTGCCATCAGCCGCGGTTTCGGTGCGCCGGTCAGCCTCGGCCGCGCCGCTGATTTCTCCGATGCGGACGACATGCGCGGCCCCGGAAGAGCCGCGACGACATCCGACTTTTCATCCGGCTTCTCGGCCTGCTTCGCCTCCGGCCGGGTGGCCGGTGCGATACGCGCGGGCGGCGGCGCGGCTTCGGCGACGGTCACCGGCATGGTGCGGGCGGACTGCGTGACGGTGCCGTCGGGCGATTTCGCGCGCAGGGTCAGTTCATAGGAACCGGCGGGAAGCTTTGGCGGGGTCATCACGAACTGGCCCGACGCATCGGCCACCACAGCATCGAGCGGCTGGCCATCGCGCAGCAGCTCGACCCTGGCGCCCGGCACGGCCACGCCCGCGATCACCGCGGCCTCGCCATGATCATCGACGCGCGCAACGTCGAAACGGGGACCCGCGTCGGTCGCGGCCGCCGGCGGCTTGGCCGGCACGAGATCGGCCAGCGCCGTAACCTGCTTCTGCGTCTCGGCCAGCGCATCAGCCTTCGGTGCGGGAGACGCGGATGGCGCGGGCGGCGCCGTGGCAGCAAGCTTTGGCTCGTCGGGCTTGGCTTCAGGTTTGGCTGCCGTCTTGGCTTCGACTTTGGCCTCGGCCTTCGGCTCCGGCCTGACTTCCGGCTTCGCGGCCGCCGCGATCTCGGTCTTCGTCCCGCCCGGCAAGAGGCGGCGCAGCTCGGTGGGGCCGATAACCAGCACGGTGCCAACCAATGCGAGCAGACAGAAGGCAATGAAGGCCTTGGGCGCGGTGATCATCAGGACATGAACCTTGGCTGGCAAATCGGCCGAAGGCGGCAAATTGCGCCGATTTGGCTGCGGCAGCAAGACGGTCGATGGGATGAACCGGCGCGGCCCCTTCGGCGTCAAATCAGCGAGGCCGCGCTGCGGCATTTTTCAGGGATTTTTCCGTGACCGCGCTTTTTCGCACCGCGCCATGGCTGGCGCTCGCCTTCACACTGGCCGCCTCCCCCGCGCTTGCCGGGTCCGGCCCGCCGCCGGGCTACGTCCTCACCGACAATGCCGATCTCGCCTTCACCTCACCCGACGGCGCCACCAGGCTCGAGCAGTACATGAAGGACAGCGGCGATTGGGACGTCAAATGGCAGGTCTGGGCGCGGCGCGGCGAGCAGATGACCGAGCTGAAGCCGGAGCAGGGCTATGGCGCCGGCTTCCGCTTCACCGCCGACTCGCAATGGCTGGGGCGGATGCAGAAGACCGGCTCCGGCGAGCAGGATCTGTTTCTCTACCATGTCGAGAACGGCGCCTTCGTGAACGCGACCAAGAGATCGCTCAGCGATCTCGCCTGGGCCTATTTCCACAGCCGGCCGGACACGAAGAAGATGAAGCTCGACTATCACATCTCGGCCAATTTGATGAAGGGCGCCGAAGATGCCTATCGCTGGCTCGGCGTCGACTGGCCCAACAACCGCTACCTGCTGATCTCGCTGTCGGGCGAAATGGACAAGCATCCGAAGAACGTCGCCGTGAAGGGGCTGGCCGACTGGAAATGTCGTTACGACCTCAAGACCGGCAAGTTCGACGTGCCGGCGATGTTCGCGAAGGGCAATGCGGAAGCGCTGAATTGGGAGATCAAGCGATGAACGCCGGCCGGAGCTTCAACCCGCTGATTCCGCTCCGATTCATCATTTCCTAACCCTCGCTGGTAACGGGGTCTTGGCGGTTTTGCTGCATCTTGCATCCCACGGGAGGGCTGGATGGGCACATCGATCCGATGGACCGCGCGCATGCGCGCGCTGCTCCGCCGTTGGCAGGGCGCGCCGCTGACGTGGCTGATCGCCGGCGGCGTCGTGCTGATGGTCGCGATGGCGATCGGCACCGCTCTGACCGTCGACCGCTTCCGGCAGAATGCGATCGAGAGCGGCCGCGACAGCCTGGAGAGCGCCGTGCGGCTGCTGGCCCGGCACTTCGACCGCGAGTTCGAGGATTTCGCGGTGCTCCAGAAGAGCATCATCGCCGAGCTCGAAAGCCACGGCATCGAATCCGCCGAGATCTTCCGCAGCGAGATGGGCACCCTTGCGATGCACGAAGTGCTGCGCGCCAAAGCCAGCGGCTGGTCCGACGTCGCCGGCGCCAATTTGTTCGATTCCAGAGGCGTGCTGGTCAATTCGTCGAAGCGTTGGCCGGTCGCCGACATCTCGGTCTCCGACCGCGGCTATTTCAACCGGCTCATGAACGATCCCGCCGCACAGGAAGAGATCGAGGTCGTGCCCGGCCGGCTCGGCGACGGACCTGCGATCGTGTTCGCGCGGCGCGTCTCCGGTCCCCACGGCGAATTCCTCGGCATAGTGTCGCGCGCGATCACGCCGGAGCAACTGGAATCCTTCTTCGCATCGAGCGGGCTCGGCGAGGACTCCACGATCGCGATGCACCACCAGAACGGCCAGCTGCTCGCACGCATTCCGCATGTCGACGCGATGATCGGGCAGAACTACCGCAAGGGCACGCCCGAGCAGATGGCGGTGTTCGAGCGCACCTTCGTCACGACCCAGCTCGCGAGCCCGATGGACGGCAAGGACCGCATCGTCGCCTCGCGCATGCTGACCGGCGAACCGCTGGTCGTGGTCGCCACCCGATCGCTGGACGCGGCGCTCGCGACCTGGCACACCCAAACGAAATTCTTCGTCGCCGTCGCCATGCTGTCGATCGGCCTGCTCGTGCTTACGCTCTATCTGATCTTCCGCCAGATGACGCGCCGGCTGTCGATCGAGAAGCAGCGGCTCGACACCGCCCTGAACACGATGAATCAGGGCCTCCTGATGTTCGATCAGGACGAGCAGCTGATCGTCTGTAACCGGCGCTACATCGAGATGTACGGCCTCTCCGCCGACGTGGTAAAGCCCGGCGCCTATTTCCGCGATGTGATCCAGCACCGCTACGACACCGGCTCGCTCGAAGGCGACGTCGATGCCTATTGCGACGGGATCCTGAGCCAGGTCGAGCTCACGCAGAGCGCCATCGTGGAGACTTCCGACGGCCGCCTGATCGAGATCAAGAACCAGCCCGGCGCTTCCGGCGGCTGGCTCGCCACCCATGACGACGTCACCGAGCGCATCCGCGCCGACGAGCGCATTGCGCACATGGCACATTACGACGCGCTGACCGACCTGCCCAACCGCGTGCTGATGCGCGGCCATCTGGAGCGCCGCGTGGCGGAGCTGGCCCAGGGCAAGCCGTTCGCGATCCTCTATATCGACGTCGACGAGTTCAAGGGCGTCAACGATTCGCTCGGCCACGAGGTCGGCGACGAATTGCTGCGCCAGGTCGCAAACCGCCTGCGCGCCTGCGTCAGCGGCAACGATCTCGTCGCGCGTCTCGGCGGCGACGAGTTCGCTATCGTCAAGGCCGGAACCAGCGACCCGGCTGAACTGACGGCATTGGCTGAAGATATCCTTAAGGCGCTGCGTTCGCCCGTGAACTGCAAGGGCCAGGAGATTCCGACCGACGCCAGCATCGGCATCGCGATCGCGCCCGACCATGGCGACAATCTCGACGACCTGCTCAAGCGCGCCGATCTGGCGATGTACGCGGCGAAGTCCGAGGGCCGCCGCACCTTCCGCCTGTTCGTGCCCGAATACGACGCCAAAGCGCGGCTGCGCCGGCAGCTCGAGCTCGATCTGCGCCAGGCGCTCGCGCGCGGCGAGTTCGAGGTCCACTATCAGCCGCTGGTCGACCTTGCCGCCAATGTCGTCACCGGCTGCGAGGCGCTGCTGCGCTGGCGCCATCCCGAGCGCGGCATGATCTCGCCCGCCGACTTCATCCCGGTCGCCGAAGAGACCGGGCTGATCGGCGAGATCGGCGAATGGGTGCTGAAGCAGGCCTGTACCGAAGCCTCCAGCTGGCCGGGCGATATCCATGTCGCCGTCAACGTCTCGCCGGTGCAGTTCCGCGCCCGCACGCTGGCGCTCAAGGTCGCCGCCGCGCTCGCGGAATCAGGCCTCGCGCCCGGCCGGCTCGAGCTCGAGGTCACCGAAACCGTGCTGATCCGCGACGACGAGGAGGCGCTGACGATCCTGCAGCAGCTGCGCGAGCTCGGCGTGCGCATCGCGCTCGACGATTTCGGCACCGGCTATTCCTCGCTGAGCTACCTGCACCGTTTCCCCTTCGACAAGATCAAGATCGACCGCAGCTTCATCAGCGACATCGGCGAGCCCGAGGATTCGTCGCCGATCGTGCAGGCGGTGGTGCACATGGCCGCCGCCCGCCACATGGCGACGACGGCCGAAGGCGTCGAGACCGAGACCCAGCGCGACGTGCTGCGGCAGCTCGGATGCAGCCAGATGCAGGGTTGGCTGTTCAGCCCGGCGGTGCCGTCGGCAAAGCTGAAGCAATTGCTGGCCGCGCAGGCAGCGGCAGCTTAGCGCGCTCCTCGCCGCGCCCCGCGCGGGTTTCGGACCGCGAATTGACGTCCAGGGCCGCCTTATCGATTGACACGGCCGCCCGGGAGTGTTCACGTCGCCCCCGAACTGTATCGCGATGCCCAGTCGCTCGCGTGTTCGAGGCCGGCGGACCAGATCGCCGTTGCTGTCATCCTCACGATCGCAATGAAACTCCTGCGCAATCGGCTGCGTGCAGGACTGCCTCATTTCGCAGCCTAGCCAAGGAATCTCAATTGCAGGTCCTCGTCCGCGACAACAACATCGATCAGGCGCTTCGTGTTCTGAAGAAGAAGATGCAGCGCGAAGGCGTTTTTCGCGAGATGAAACAGCGGCGCTCCTACGAGAAGCCCTCCGAGAAAAAGACGCGCGAGAAAGCCGAGGCGATCCGCCGCGCCCGCAAGCTCGCCCGGAAGCAGTTGATCCGGGAAGGCCTGCTTCCCGCGCCGCCGAAAAAGAAGCTTCCGGAGCGCAAGCCCGGCTTGCCGCAGATCAACGCAAGACCCGCGAGCTGAACGTAGCCGCCCCCGGCGGCTGCGCTCTTCAGCGTAAGGGCTGGACCATGCGGAAAGCTTCGTCCAGCAGATGCGGCGTGTGCTTTCCCGGCGAGAGCCGGCACGCACGTTCGAAATAATCCTTCAGTGCCGGCCGGAACGACGGGTGCGCGGCATTGCCGATGACGACCGCAGCCCGCTGCTTCGGCGACAGGCCGCGCAAATCGGCAAGACCGTGCTCGGTCACGATGATCTGCACGTCGTGCTCGGTGTGATCGACGTGCGTCACCATCGGCACGATCGCCGAGATCGAGCCGCCCTTGGCGGTCGACGGCGTCATGAAGATCGAGAGATAGGCGTTGCGGGCGAAATCGCCGGAGCCGCCGATGCCGTTCATGATGGTGGTGCCGCGAATGTGGGTCGAGTTGACGTTCCCGTAGATGTCGGCCTCGATCAATCCGTTCATCGCGATCACGCCGAGCCTCCGGATCACCTCCGGATGGTTGGAGATCTCCTGCGTGCGCAGCACGATTTTCGTCTTGAGATTTTCGATGTCGCGATCGAATTGCCGGGTCGCGTCGGCACTGAACGACAGCGCGGTGGCGGAGGCGAGCACCATCCGGCCGGAGCGAACCAGGTTCAGCATGCCGTCCTGCAACACTTCGGTATAGGCGGTCAGCCCGGAGAACGGGCCGTTCTCGAGTCCCGCCATCACGGCATTGGCCACGTTGCCGACGCCGGACTGGATCGGCAGCAATTCCGGCGGCAGCCTGCCGCGGCGAACCTCGTGTCCGAGAAATTCGAGGATGTGGCCGGCGATCGCCTCGGATGTCGCATCAGGTGCGGCGAAGCTGGTGTCGCGGTCCGCGGCGTTGGTCTCGACCACGGCAATGACCTTGGCGGGATCGCAGCGAAACGTGGTCTCGCCGATCCTGTCGCCGGGCGCGATGATGGGGATCGGCTTGCGGTGCGGCGGCAGCCGGGTGCCGTAATAGACGTCGTGCATGCCTTGCAGCGCCGGGCTCATCCCCGAATTGACCTCGATAATGATGCGATCGGCCTGGTCCAGCCAGGTCTTGTTGTTGCCGATGGACTTCGAGGGCACCAGGCTGCCGTCCGGCAGGATGGCGGTGACCTCGATCAGCGCGACATCCAGGTGCCCGAGGAAGCCGAACCAGACAAACTGCGCGACATGGCTGAGGTGGATGTCGACGTAGTCCATCGCGCCTTCATTGATGCGCTCGCGCGTGATCGGATCGGACTGGTAGGGCAGGCGCAGCTCGACGCCGTTGACCTTGGCCAGCGCACCATCCAGCTCGGGCGCGGTCGAAGCGCCGGTCCACACGCCGATCCGGAACTGTTCGCCGCGCGAATGCGCCTGCTCGATCCGGCGCGCCAGTGCCGTCGGCACCGCCTTCGGGTGACCGGACCCGGTAAAGCCGCTCATGCCGACATTCGCGCCGTGCGGCACGAGCGCGGCGGCTTCATCGGCCGACATGATTTTCGAGCGAAATGCCGGCGACGCGATGCGCGAACGATCAAAGGACACGTGAACCTCTCTGGTTTGACGGGACTTTCCATCAAATCGGCTGTTGCCGGATGATTTAGATCAAGCGCTCTGCGGCGCGCGCCCTGCAACCGGTCGTCGTGACCCGGACGTGCTTCACCCGTCGCGATGAAAGCCCCGGGGCCGGCTACCAGACGATCGGGATGAACTTCACCCCTCGTTCGACCAATTCCTCGCAAAGACGATCCGCTCGTTCCCTGGTTGCGGGACCGACCAGACGATATTTGTCACCAAGCGCCTTGTCGGCGTCGACCTGACGGCGGATGCCATCATAGAGACGCAGGACGCTCTCGTCGCTGAGATGCTCGAAATTCCTGGCGGGAAGGGCCTGGACGGATCTCGCTGGCGAGTCGGCCCGCAGGCCCGAAAGAATATCCTCGATCGATTTCTTGTCGTCCATCGTTCAACTTATGTCCGTTGACCAGAATGGCTGCCAGCCGGACCCGCCGAGCGGCGGCCCGCCATGGTGATCAGGCCACGATTGCATCTTTTTCCTGACAACAACAGACCTGTAGACAATGTTCCAATTGGCGGTGCGGGAGCAGCCAATCGACGGCTTACCAATCGCATCGGCTCCTTCCGACGCGATCGATCGGAACGATTGCCTGTTTTTCCCGTTAGAGCCGCGTCCTGATTCATGGGACGCGCTCGCGGGTGTTCATGCCTATCTTCAGATATCTCATCTTCGTCGGTGGACTGCTGCTGTCGCTGCTGTTCGCCGCCGATCATTTTCTTCCGCCTGCCGTTGAGCCGATTTCGGCCGCCGAGGTGGACAGAAGCATCATCCGGATCAGCTCGACACGCCCTGTCCCTGAAAAGATCGTGTTCGACGTCTCGCATCCGTCCGTCCCGGCGGCTTCCGTTGTCGCCGACGTCGAACACGACGAGCAGCCTCCGCGCGAGGCGCTTGCGATGATGGCGCCGGAGCCCACGCCCGAGACGCAGCCGGCACGCACCGTCACCGAACACATCACCAAGCCACGGCACGCTGCCCGCCCCTCCCGAACATCCCACAGGCCATTCGAGCGGCGTTTGGCTTTCGAGCATCGCGAATTCCCTGGCGGCTGGTGAAACCGAATTCGGGCAGGTGGGCGGCCCGGCCCCGCGTGCCCCGATGCGATCCGGGATCAGAAGAGCAGGAGAGGAAAAACCATGAGATTTTTGGGACTGGCCGCAACGGCCGTGATAGCGACGATCGCATTGTCATCGCCGGCGTCGGCACGGCTGGGAGTAGCTCCCTTGACCTTGACCGACACGCAGAGCGACGCGGTGATCCAGGTCCGCGGCGGCCATGGTCACGGCCATGGTGGCTGGCACCGCAATCGCGGACATCACTATGGCTGGTACCGGGGACGCGGCAACTGGCGTCATCATCACCACTAGCCGAAACTGGCCGATGTCGCGGACTTCAGGCCGACGCCCGATCGCCTCCCAGCGATCGGGTTTCGGCGCGGCATCGCGCCGTCACTAAAACCCTCGCGTCACGCCGGCGGGGACGAGGCCCGGAAACGGAGGCGAATCCAAACCGGACCTCGTACCGTGACTTCACCGTGAAGGCGAGGCCAGCGATCAAGCAGCTAACGTCTCAGGAGGCCTCGAAGTTCACATCAGCCGCCGCTTTGCGGCGCGTACTTCGGCGAATTCGGCGTCGGGGTGGCTGATGATGGTGGCGACCATGATGCCGCTGATGATCAGCGACCAAGCGGTGTTCCAATAAATCCAAAACATCTGCCAGCCTCCGTTCGATCTCCACCGCCCGCGGGGATCAAGGTAACGGCAAGGCAAGGCTGCCGTTCCCGGCGCAATGTCCGGCACGATGAGGTGCGGCCCAAGCGCGGCGCTATTTTGTGTTGGTCGGCGGCGGCGGGCGATCGGTTTGACCGGTGTGGCGCTTTGCCACGACGTCTTCATCGCGCGCGCCTTCGCGCGGGCGCGGCAGGGACTTGGGCTGGCCGGCCTGGCCGCCATGCTTGCCGCCCATGTCGGGCTTGCCTTCAAGATCGTTCTCGCGGGGCATGCCGGGTCAATGCGCCGGCGAGGCAATTGTTCGCATCGGTTCCGCTGTTTTCGGCTGTGAACGAGTTCATAGGATCGCCGCTGTTTGCAGTGCACGATAGCGCGAGCCTTCACCGACGGATTTGGCTTGATGCGGGACCGACTCGTCGCCTGGACCATCCTGACATCGGCCCTGGTTGCGGTAACGGTTTGGACCGTGCTCGGACCGCCCGAGCACCCCTCCGGTCCGCATCTGCCGTCCCGCGGCTTGACCGCAGCGGCGCGCTAGCACTCACAACCGATACGATTTCGGCATCGATCGATCCCAATTGGAATTTGGTGCGGCGGCGCGGCTGCCGCTATCCTCCCCGGCAAAACAACAAGGCCGCGCCGGCCCAAGGAGGACGTCCATGTTCAGACCGACACGCCGCACCGCATCGCGCGCTGCGATCGTCACCGCCCTCGCTTTCCTTGCCCTCATTCCTGGAGTCCGCGCCGGCATGGCCGACACCTTCACCTATGTCGGCAACGCCGACAGCAACGACATCAGCGTGTTCAAGATGGCCGAAAGCGGCGAGATGACTTTGGTGCAGACCGCCGCCTTCACCGGCGTCGAGAAGCCCGGCTCCTCGACGCCGCTCGCGATCACGCCCGACCGCCGCGTGCTGATCGCCGGCGTCCGTTCGCAGCCCTTTCTCGCGGTGAGCTTTGCGATCGATCCCGGGACGGGCCGGCTCAGCCATATCGGCAACGGGCCGCTCGCCGACAGCATGGCCAATATCTCACTCGATCGCGGCGGCAAATTCCTGTTCAGCGCCTCCTACGGCGGCAACAAGGTCGCGCTCAATCCGCTGCAGGCGAGGGGCGTCGTGGGCGAGCCGAAGCAGGTGATCCCGACCGGACTCAACGCGCACGCCTTCCTGCCCTCGCCCGACAACCGCTTCGTGTTCGCAACCAATCTCGGCTCCGACCAGGTGCTGGCCTTCGCTTTCGATGCGACAGCCGGCACGCTCACGCCGAACGATCCGCCTGTCATCAAGCTGCCGGAGAAATCCGGACCGCGGCACTTCGTGTTCCACCCCAATGGCAAATTCGTCTATCTCGTCCACGAGCTGAACGGCGACGTCGCGGCGTTTGCCTATGAGGCCAGGAGCGGCGCCTGGGACGAGATCCAGCGCACCACCGCGCTGCCGAAAGGATTCTCCGGCAAAGAACCTGGCAAGAAGCCCTGGGCGGCCGACATCCACATCACCCCGGACGGCCGCTTCCTCTATGCCTCCGAGCGCACCACCAACACGCTGACCGCCTACAAGGTCGACGCGACAAGCGGCAAGCTGACCACGATCGGCAGCGTGCCGACCGAGAAGCAGCCGCGCGGCTTCCACATCGATCCCGCCGGGCGCTATCTCGCCGCCGTCGGCGAGATGTCGGACAGCATGACGGTCTATGCCATCGACCAGAGCAGCGGCGCACTGGCCAGGCTGAAATCCTATCCAACCGGCAAGAAGCCGAACTGGGTGGAGTTCTTGAGCCTGCCGTGAGCTTACCCTCCCCTGGAGGGGGAGGGTCGATCGCGCGCAGCGCGAGCGGGGTGGGGTGATCTCTCCGCTCGGGCACTGTTGGACGGGGAGAGTCCGTCACCCCACCCCGTCTCACATTTCGCTGCGCTCAATGTGAGCTGACCCTCCCCCTCCAGGGGAGGGTAAACGCTCCAGCGAACCTCTCGGCCTTGGCGGCGACTAATCCAACAGGCGGCATCGCGCCGCCTGCTGCCGCGGCATTCTCATCCGGCCGGACCATGGCCCGCCGCGGTCGCTTCTGCTATCGATGAGGCCGTCAAGGCCCCAACCGGAATGACCGATGCGTCCATTGCCTGCGCGTTCCTTTTCCCGACATCTCATTGCGCTCACCGGGCTGCTGCTGTCCGCCCAGCCCGTGCTCGCCGCCGATGACGACGCGCCCAAGGGGCCGGCGGTCACGGTGCTGAAGGTCGCAAAATCCTGCTTCTCGGACATCGTCGAGGCGACCGGCACGATCATCGCGCGCGAGGAGACCTCCGTGCGGCCCGAGCGGCCCGGCCTGAAGGTCACTGACGTGCTGGCGGAAGCCGGCGACACCACCACGGCCGGCCAGGTGCTGGCGCGGCTGGCGCTGCCGGAAGGCGGCTCGCTTCAGGTCACCGCCCCCGTGGCGGGTGTGATCGCGACGTCGACCGCGCAGATCGGCAACCTCGCCTCGGCCAAGGGCGAGGCGCTGTTCACCATCGTGGCGCGCAGCGAATACGATCTCGTCGGCCTGGTCGCGACCACCGATATTCGCAAGCTCGCGATCAATCAGCCGACCACCGTGCGCATTGCCGGTGCCGGCGACATCGACGGCAAGGTGCGCCGCATCGGGCCGACCGTCGAGCCCAACATCCAGCAGGGCCTGGTCTATATCGGCATCTCCTCGCAGAAGCGGCTGCTGCTGAATGCGAGCGGACGTGCGCTGATCAAGACCGGACAGAGCTGCAACGTCGCGGTGCCGCTGACCTCGGTGCAATATTCAACCGCTGGCACCGTGGTGCAGGTGATCCGCCGCAACCGCGTCGAGACCAAGCGCGTCGAGATCGGCTTGATGTCAGGCGGCAATATCGAGGTGCGGGAAGGTCTCAACGAAGGCGATATCGTCGTCGCCCGCGCCGGCGCGCTGCTCCGCGAAGGCGATCCGGTGCGCCCGGTGATGGCGGCGGAAGCGGCGAAGTAGGATTGTGCGTGTCCCGGACGCGCTGCAGCGCGTAGCGCTGCTGCGCAGAGCCGGGACCCTTCTCGTCACACAGCGATAGCTTAAAAAAACTGGGCCCCGGCTCAGCGTCGCATCATTGCATGATGCGCCGCGTCCGGGGCACGAGAGACCGTAGACCTGGAAAACCTAGCCGCCGGCTGCGTCGAAATGGACGTCTTCGAGCAGCGAGGAGGAGACGGTCGGGACCTGGTCGCCTTCGGAAGCGCGGGAGATAGCGACGCGGGTCTTGTTGAAGACGCTTTCGGCGCTGCCCTGCGCATTGAGATTGCCGAGCAGCTCGCTGACCAGCACGCTGTGCTCGCCCTTGCCGTCGTCGGCGACCTTGCCGGGCGAGGCCGAGGTGAGGATCAGCGCGTTGTCGGACGCGCTGATCGGCGCGAGTCCGTGGCTGTAGGAGCGGAAGCGGCGCTCGTAGGGGTTACGGCGTGAGGCGTCGACGACGACGAGCTTGGCCTTGGCGCCCTGCTCCTTCATCATGTCGAGCACGCCGTCGATGGAGACGCCCTGGCGGCGGACGTCGCTTTCCTTCCAGATCACGGCATCGACCGGCAGCATGTAGCTCTGGCGGCCGGCCTGCACGCCGAAGCCGCCGAAGAACAGCATGACGACGGTGTCGCGCTTGATCCGGGACTTCAGGCGGTTGACGGCGCGGACCATGTCGTCCTTGGTCGCGTCTTCCACCATGTCGACGTCAAAGCCGTTCTTGCGCAGCGACGAGGACAGCGCGCGGGCGTCGTTGATCGACTGCGTCAGCGGCGCGCCGGCGTCGGGATAGTGTCCATTGCCTATCACGAGGGCGAGGCGCGAAGCATGGCCGATCGAGCCGGTGACCTGGTCGGTCGTAACCGCCTTGGCGGCATCGAGCGCGCGCATGTTGAGGGCAGCATGGGCGCCGATCACGAGCGAGACCGTCCCGATAAGGGCTGCGGCCACCGCGATCGTGCGTCGGGAAATGTCGAGCTGCCTTACATTCATCTCGCTTCATTCCTGTCAGTGCCAAAGACCAGCCAAACGCGCGCACACAGTTTAAGTAGCGCGATAGCGTCTTCAGGTTTGAGGGATTGGCCGGGGGTGTGCCCCCGAATTGCGCGCAATTTGCGGCGCCGCACCAAACAAACCCTTAACCGGATATCGCCTCCCCGGCAATAGATTGCCCAAAATTTGAGCTAAGCCGCTGAATGTATTAGTTAATCTGCCGAACGAGATTTGCGCATTTTTCCCATCCCCGTAGCCTTGCGGGAGTCAAATATGCAGCCCTCGCGCCGGCTTTTTCCGTGACCATCATCACATTTGTATTTCCTGCGAATCCGGGTAGCTTTTTCAAAGACTTGCAGGGGGTGGCACGCAGGTGGGAGCGTGCCGGCCGGCCCCCGGCCGAGGCCCCGCGACCAGGTATTTCATGAGCTTTCATTATTTTGCCGGCGCCGCCTGCCGGGCGCTGCTGGCGCCGAAGGACGGCCCCTCTCTTTATGACGTCTGCGATCCCGTATTGTCTGCGACCACCAGCGGCGATCCGCATCTGGCCAAATTCTACAAGACCGCGCTCGGCAATCCCGCACTGCGGGTGCTGCTGCGACGCGCGGGCCTGCCCGAGCTGCGTGACGAGGCGAAGCTTGGCAAACTGCGCGCGGCGCTCGCGCACGCCCGCGACGAGGCCGAGCCCGACTGGGCGGCGGTCGGCCAGCCCGTCGCCGATCTCGTCGACAGCATCGCGCTCGACCATCCGAAACCGCCACCGGCGATGTTCACCGGCTCAGCGCCGCCGCAGGCGCAGATCGACGGCGTGATCCGCGACTGCGCGCAGCATCTGCTCGGCTCGTACCGCAAGAACGGCTTCCTGCCGACCTATGCGGCCTTCAATTTGATCGGCGACCCCGATTTTCGCGGGCGCGAGCTGATCATGGCGCTGACGGGGCTGAACGCGCGCGGCTACAAGAACTCCTCGCTGCTGTTCAACCTCGCCCGCGTCTTCATCGCGCGATCGCCGGCCCGTGCCGTCATCAATCCGCCCTGGACCGGCATCGCCGAGCCGATGTGGGAGCCGGTGCAGATCCGCCACCGCTCGGCCTATTACGACGCGTTCTTCATCGAGGCGCTGCTGAGCTACGCCGAGACCGGCCTCGCCTCGCCGGTCGACAAGATCGCGGCAGAGCGCGCCATCGCCGACATGGTGGATTTCTGCGTCAACATCAGCCGCGAGGAGGTCGAGGGCCTGGACGGCGCGCGGTTCAACGTCATCACCGCACTGGCGCCGGCGCCACATCCGCGCTTTTCGCGCTTCTTCGCGCAGATCAAGCAGGACCTCGGCTTCGGCGTCTACGTGCCGGATTGCGACACCACCGCGTGCTCGATCTCGGCGGCGACGCAGGCCGGCTGCACTGATCCGATCATCGACCAGCCGCTGCTGGATTTCTATTCGGGCTACCAGGTGCGCGCCGGCGTCAACGAGCCGCGCGTGACGGTGCCGATCAACGACAACATCGACTACGAGGGCGGGGTCGCGACCTGGATCGATAATCTCAAGGGTGAGCGGCCCTACGGCAACGATCTCGATCCGACGCTCAATCTCGACATTCTCGAGGTGAGCTTTCGTAACCTTGCGCGCTGGAAGATCCTGGAGACGCCGGCGCGGCTTGCCACCGTGCATCGCATCATCGGCTTCCAGAAGCGGCTTGCCGCCAGCGGCGCCTTCGCCAATCCGCGCTCGCACATTTACTATCTGCCGGAGCTCTACAGCGCCTATTTCGGCCGCTGCTATGCAGCCTTCCTGGCGCTGCCGCTGGCGGCGCAGGCCGCGATCGACCCTCACGGCGATTTCGACTTCATCCGCCACCGCGTGCTGTCCTACGTCAAGGGCGAGCTGATGGCCGCGGAGATGAACGTGTTCGACGCTGCGCTGGCGCTGATCGCGCTCGGCCATCTCGGCGCCGACCCGCGTGCGTTCGCACCGGCGCTGAACGTGATCGTCGCCAGCCTCGGCGAAGGCGGCCGCCGCGGGCCGTTCCGCGCCTATGAATGGAACAAGATGAAGACGCCGACACGGATTCTGGTGGGCGGACCGGAAGTGACGTCGGCGTTCGTGCTGATGGGGCTCGCGGTGGCGAAGCGAGCGATGGCCGGACGGGGATAGCCCGGTCTCGTGCCCCGGGCTCTGCGGAGCGGCGTTGCACGCCGCACCGCGTCCGGGACACGAGAGCGGAGAAGACCCTCGCGCAATGACGGGAAGTTGAAAGGTCAATCGTCAGGCAGGCGCTGGCCGGGCGGACAAAAGCCGACCACAATTGCGGGCTCTATCGAGATTTTCTTCACACGCGGACCGGCATGTTGCGAAAATTCCTGATTGCGCTGTCATTGCTCGGCTTGTGCCAGCTCACCTTGCCCTCGCTGGCTGAGGCCGCCGACGTCACCGGCACGGCAAAAGTCCGCGACGGCGATTCCGTGGTGATCGGCAACACGCGGATCCGGCTCGGCGGCATCGACGCGCCGTCCTCCGACCAGCTCTGCCTCAACACCAAGGGCGAGCGCTGGACCTGCGGCGTCGCCGCGCGCGACGAGCTCGCCAAATATGCCGAGGGCAAGACCTGGCTCTGCCATACCCGCGCGATCGACCGGCGCGGCCGCACCGTGGCGCGCTGCGAGGTCGGCGGCGAGGACATCCAGAAATGGCTGGTGCGGAGCGGCTGGGCCTTGTCCTACACCCGCGTCTCGCATGACTACGACGCCGACGAGGCCGCCGCGCGCGAGGCAAAAGCCGGCATGTGGCAGGGCGCCTTCATCGCGCCCTGGGACTGGCGCGTGCGCAACAAGAAGACGACCATATTGGGCGCGACCAAGCCGCCGGACGGCACCCATTCGATCCTGCTCGCCTCCGCCTCGGGGCCGGTCGCGCCCTCGCCCGACTGCACCATCAAGGGCAACGTCAACAGCGCCGGCGAGTGCATCTTTCACCCGCCGACCAGCCGCTGGTACTCTCAGATCAAGATGCGGATCAGCAAGGGCACCCGCTGGTTCTGCTCGGTGGAAGAGGCTGAGGCCGCCGGCTGCCGCGAAACGAAGAGATAGAGCATGGTCCGGAAAAGTGTGAAGCGGTTTTCCGACAAGACCATGCTCAAAACAAAAAGCTACCTCAGACCTGCGTTTTAGGCGCTTTTCTTGCATCGCAGCGCCGCGTAAAAGCATGAATCAGCGACCCACCACCCTGTTCTCAAGCAACAAGGACTGACCGCAATGACCGTTCGCGCGGGCCGGGAATTTCTGGCCATCCCCGGGCCCACCACGATGCCCGACGCCGTGTTGCAGGCGATGCATCGTCCGGCGATCGACATCTACTCCAAACAGATGACCGATCTGACCGAGAGCCTGCTCCGCGACATCTCGGGCCTGTTTGCCACCAAGGGCAAGTCCTACATCTACATCGCCAACGGCCATGGCGCCTGGGAAGCCGCGCTGAGCAACGTGCTGTCGCGCGGCGACAAGGTGCTGGTTCTGGAGAGCGGACGCTTCGCGATCGGCTGGGGCCATGCCGCAGCCCTGATGGGCGCCGAGGTCGAGGTGCTCAAGGGCGACTGGCGCCGCGCAGTGCGGCCGCACGAGGTCGAGGAACGCCTGCGCCGCGACAAGGAGCACGCGATCAAGGCCGTCGTCGTCGTCCAGGTCGACACGGCCTCGGGCGTGCAGAACGACATCGAGGCGATCGGCAAGGCGATCAAGGCGAGCGGCCATCCGGCTTTGTACATGGTCGACACCGTGGCCTCGCTCGGCTGCATGCCGTTCGAGATGGACAAATGGGGCGTCGACGTCGCGATGTCCGGCTCGCAGAAGGGCCTGATGACGCCGCCCGGCCTCGGCTTCGTCGCCGCCAATGCGCGCGCGCTCGAAGTGCAGAAGAAGGCCAATATGAGCACCCCTTACTGGAGCTGGAGCGAACGCGAGGGCAGCGAGCACTATCGCAAATATGCCGGCACCGCGCCGGTGCATCTGCTGTTCGCGCTGCGCCAGGCGATCGACCTGCTGCACGAGGAAGGGCTTGAGAACGCCTTCCGCCGCCACAGCCTGCTCGGCGAAGCCACGCGCCGCGCGGTCTCCGCATGGTCGGAAGGCCAGGTGCTCGGCTTCAACATCGCGGAAGCCAGCGAACGCTCCAACACCGTGACCACGGTGACCATGAGCAACGGCTACGATCCGGCCGTGCTGCAACGCTATTGCAAGGAGAAGTGCGGCGTCGTGCTCGGCACCGGCATCGGCGATCTCTCGGGCCAGGCGTTCCGCATCGCCCATATGGGCCACGTCAACGCACCGATGCTGCTCGGCACGCTCGGAGTGATCGAGGTCGGCCTCAACGCGCTGAAGATCCCGCACGGCAAGGGCGGACTGGAAGCGGCGGTCGCGTATCTCGGCGAAGAGGTGGCGGCGTAGGGCGAAAGCCAACGCTCCACACTCCGCCGTCGTCCCGGGGCGCGCATGGCGCGAACCCGGGACCCATAACCACAGGGAGTGGTTTGGCGAAGACTCGGAGTCGCCAGTTCGGGCGATAACTCCTGCCCGGGGTTATGGGTCCCGGATCTGCGCTTCGCTTGTCCGGGACGACAGCGGAGTGATTGGCTACGGTTGCGGTACCCGATACGCTTCGACCTGCGCCTTCAGTTCCTCCAGCGACGCGAGCGGCTTCTTCGGATCGACGCGGTATTCCCCGCTCGCCAGCCATCCCAGCACCATCGCATCCACCACCGGCGAATGATGGATGACGTCGCTGTAATTGCCGAGCTCGTGCGTCACCGCCTTGATCGCGCGAAAGTCGTGCAGGCGGACGTTCGGAAGCTGCGACAGGCGCTGCGCGATGTGGGTGGTGAGATCGATGACGATCTTCAGCGTCGCCGGCGAGGCATCGCGCATCGCGACGAATTGCAGGATCGAATAGGGCGGGAAGTAGATATCGAAGGTCACGTCCGGATGGCGCGTGACGAGGCCTGCAACGTCGTGCTCGAAATGTCGCACCATGGCCTCATAGCCATAGCCTTCGCCGAGGAAGCGGCTGCGGACAGGATCAGTGATATAGGCGAAGGCGGCAAGCGTCCTCTCCGCATTGTAGCCGCGCGCGACGTCGAAATTCCGCGGCAGGGCGTAGATGTCGTCGACGTCGGACAACGCGAACTTGACGGGAAGATAAGGTGCCGCCCGTGTCAGCGGGTCCCGCAGCGGCGGAACCGATCGCAGCAACGCGAACAGGGATTCCTTCGCCATTGCGGCGCTGAACAGATAGGACGCGATGCCCTTCGGCGTCCTGCGATAGAGATCGACGGAGAGATACGGATCGACCTCGATATCGGCCGCATCGACGAAGCTGAAATCGTCCATTGCCCAGATCACGCGCCGCGCGCCGCGGTCGATTGCTTGCTCTAGCACGAATCCCTGCTGGCGCGAGTTGGACCCGGTCATCGCCAGCTTGAGCGAGCGGACGCCGAGCGCGCGGTCGATGTCGCTCTGGCGAAAGTGGATCGCGAGCGAGGTGCCCATGAAGGCGGTGTTGAACGACTGGCTGCGGATCAGCCCGGCATTCTGCACGCGCGTGTCTTCGGAGTAACCGGCTGCGACGAGACGCGCGGGACGGAACAGTTGCAGGGGGTCGACGACGAAGATGAGCGCGGCCGCGCCCAGCACGCAGGCGATGCTCGCGAGGATGAGACGCTTCAGACTGGTGAAGGCGCTGCGCATCAGAACCGGAAATAGATGAATTCGCTGTGGCTCTGGATGCCGAGAATCCCGAGCGCGAGCACCAACGATGCGCCATAGAGGACCAACGGCCGCATGCGCTCTGCCCGCAAGGTCTCGCCGACCTGGCGATTGCCATGATCATATCCCATGATCGCTTGCGTGTTCGGCGCCAGCCACACCAGCGCCGCGTAGATCGATATCATCACCAGTGCCGCGATCTCCTCGCGCCCGAACACGATAGTCGCGGGATCCGCCATCGCGTGGAGGATCCGCAGCGCCCAATCGACCCGCTCGGCGCGGAAGAACACCCAGGCGACGACGACGGCGAGGAAAGTCAACACGGCGCCGGCGAAACGAACCGGCCGCGCAAGGATCGCCGGGACGTTCGGCACCAGCGCGTTGAAGGCATGGTTGACGCAGAGATAGGCGCCGTGCAGCGCGCCCCAGATGACAAACGTCCAGGCCGCGCCGTGCCAGAGCCCGCCGAGCAGCATCGTGATCAGCAGGTTGACGTAACGCAGCACGCGGCCGTGGCGGTTGCCGCCGAGCGGGATATAGAGATAGTCGCGCAAGAACTGCGACAAGGTCATGTGCCAGCGCCGCCAGAACTCGACGATGCTGGTCGCCTTGTAGGGCGAGTTGAAATTGACCGGCAGGAAGATGCCGAACATCAGCGAGATCCCGACCGCCATGTCGGAATAGCCGGAGAAGTCGAAATAGAGCTGGAACGTGTAGGCGAGCACGCCACACCATGCCTGGTCGAAGCTCGGCGCGCGCGCGTCGAAGGCGAGCGCGACCAGCGGCTGGATGCCGTCGGCAAGGCAGGTCTTCTTGAACAGGCCGATGGCGAAGATGATGATTCCGCACAGCATCAGATGCGGGTCCGGATGCTTGGACTCCTCGCGCTCGAATTGCGGGATCATGTCCTTATGGTGGAGGATCGGCCCGGCGATCAGATGCGGAAAATACGTCACGAACACCGCATAATGCGGCAGTGCATAGGCAGCGACCTGGCCGCGATACGCATCGACCAGGAACGCGATCTGGGTGAAGGTGTAGAAGGAGATGCCGACCGGCAGCAGGATGTGGACTGCGGCATGCGTGCCGAACAGCGCGTTGATGTTGTCGGCGGCAAAGCCGGCATATTTGAAGACGCCGAGCACGAGGAGATCGCCGACGACACCGAGCGCGAGCGCGGCCTTTCGCTGCGGCGGGGTGAGCTTCGCCACGATGAGGAGATGGCCGACGCCGTAATTGAAGGCGATCGACAGCAGCAACAGGGCCACGAACTGCCAGCTGCCGATGGCGTAGAAGGCGAGCGAGGCCAGCGCCAGCCAGATCACCGGGGCCAGATTGCTGCGCCGCCCGAGCCAGAAATACCCGGCCAGCACGACCGGCAGGAACAGCAGGATGAACGGATAGGAATTGAACAGCATCAGGCTGGACCGGCGGCGGGATATCGTCCCTAAAGCATACAAGGAGCCCATCAACAACCCGGCGACTTGGCGCGGTCGCTGGCAATTCGTTAGATCGGGACGATATAAGACGGGACAGACATCTGAACGAGGACCGAGTGACCCAGACCAAGACACCCTCCCAGCCCCCCGTCGCCCCGCGCCGGCCGCATTCCTTTACGCGGCACGGGATCACCGTGACCGACGACTATGCCTGGCTGAAGGACGAGAAATGGCAAGAGGTGTTGCGCGAGCCCAAGGTGCTCGATCCGGATATCCGAAAATATCTCGATGAAGAGAACGTCTACACCGAAAGCCTGCTCGGCCACACCGGCGCCCTGCAGAAGACGCTGGTGCGCGAGATGCGCGGGCGGATCAAGGAGGACGATTCCAGCGTGCCCTCGCCGGATGGTCCGTTCGCTTATTTCCGCAAGTTCCGCGAAGGCGGGCAGCACGAGCTGTTCGGCCGCATGCCGCGCGACGGCGGCGAGGGTCATGTCGTGCTCGACGGCGACGCGCTGGCCAAGGACCACACCTATTTCAAGTTCGGCGGCAGCCGCCACTCCAACGATCACAAGCTGCAGGCCTGGAGCGCCGACACCAAGGGCTCCGAATATTTTTCGATCCGTGTCCGCGACTGGGCCACGGGCAAGGATCTCGACGACGTCGTCGAGGAGACCGATGGCGGCGTGGTCTGGGCTGCGGACGCCAGGTCCTTCTTCTACGTGAAGCTCGACGACAATCACCGGCCGATGCAGGTGTGGCGGCACAAGCTCGGCACCAAGCAGGCCGACGACACGCTGGTCTACGAAGAGCAGGATGCCGGCTGGTTCACCCATCTGCAAGAGAGCACCAGCGGCCGCTTCTGCGTGATCGCCGGCGGCGACCACGAGACCTCGGAACAGCGGCTGATCGATCTCGCGCACCCCGAAGCGCCGCCGCGGCTGGTCGCGGCGCGCGAGGAAGGCGTGCAATATTCGCTGGCCGACCGCGGCGACGAGCTCTTCATCCTCACCAATGCCGATGACGCCATCGACTTCAAGATCGTCACGGCGCCGCTTGGCTCGCCGGAGCGCAACAACTGGCGCGATCTGATCCCGTATCGTCCGGGGATCTACATCATCGATCTCGATCTCTATGCCGGCCATCTGGTGCGGCTGGAGCGCGCCAATGCGCTGCCGTCGATCTTGATCCGCGATCTCGTGACGAAAGAAGAGCACGCGATCGCGTTCGACGAAGCGGCTTATTCGCTCGACACGATGGGATCCTACGAATTCGAGACGACGAATTTGCGCTTCGCCTATTCGTCGATGACGACGCCGTCGGAGGTCTACGACTACGACATGGTCAAGCGGACGCGCACCTTGCGCAAGCGCCAGGAGATTCCGTCCGGCCACGATGCCGCCGACTACGTCACCACGCGCATCATGGCGAAGGCGCATGACGGCGCCGAGGTGCCGGTGTCGATCCTCTATCGTCGCGGCCTCGAGCTCGACGGATCGGCGCCGCTGCTGCTCTACGGCTACGGCTCCTACGGCATGGCGATGCCGGCCTCGTTCAACGCCAACCGCCTGTCGCTGGTCGACCGCGGCTTCGTCTACGCCATCGCCCATATTCGCGGCGGCGCCGACAAGGGCTGGGGCTGGTATCTCGACGGCAAGCGCGAGAAGAAGACCAACAGCTTCGACGATTTCGCGGCCAGCGCCCGCGCGCTGATCGATGCGAAGTACACCAGCGCAAAGCGCATCGTCGGCCATGGCGGCTCGGCCGGCGGCATGTTGATGGGCGCGGTGGCGAACCGCGCCGGCGAGTTGTTCGCGGGCATCGTCGCCGAGGTGCCCTTCGTCGACGTGCTCAACACCATGCTCGATGATACGCTGCCGCTGACGCCGCCGGAATGGCCCGAATGGGGCAACCCGATCGAGAGCGAGAAGGACTTTCGCACCATCCTGTCCTACTCGCCCTACGACAATGTCGCCGCGAAGGAGTATCCGGCAATCCTGGCGATGGGCGGCTTGACCGATCCGCGCGTCACCTATTGGGAGCCGGCCAAGTGGATCGCCCGCCTGCGCGCCACCATGAGCGGCGGCGGCCCGGTGCTCCTGCGCACCAACATGGGCGCCGGCCACGGCGGCGCGTCTGGTCGCTTCGACCGGCTCGACGAGGTCGCGATCGTCTACGCGTTCGCGCTGTGGGCGGCGGGGATGGCGCAGGCCTGAGCGTAATCTCGTAGCCCGGATGGAGCGGAAGCGAAATCCGGGACCTTATCCAAAACAAGCACCGCCCCGGATTGCGCTACGCTCCATCCGGGCGACAGGAGCGAGCATGCGACGTTACATCAAGCGGGATTTTCCGACCTCGAACGTCCGCCGCCTGCTCGAGCCGGGGCCCATCGTCCTGGTGAGCTCGGCCCACAAGGACGAGACCAACATCATGACGATGGGCTGGCACATGATGATGGAATTCTCGCCGGCGCTGGTGGCCTGCGTCATCTCGAGCGCGAACCACAGTTTCGACCTGATCCGCAAGAGCCGCCAATGCGTGATCAACATCCCGACCGCCGACCTCGCAACGACGGTCGTGAAGATAGGCAACAGCTCCGGGCGCGATATCGACAAGTTCGGCGAATTCGGCCTGACGCCCAAACCGGGCACGCATGTCCGGGCGCCGCTGATCGACGAGTGCTACGCGAGCTTCGAATGCCAGCTTGCCGACGCCAGCCAGGTGAAAAAGTACAACATGTTCGTGTTCGAAGTGGTCAAGGCGCACGTGGCGACGGCGCCGAAGCTGCCAAAGACCATCCACTATCGCGGCGACGGCGAATTCATGATCTCCGGCGCCGAGACACGCAAGTACCGGAAGCTGTTCCGGCCCGGGATGCTGTGATCGTTCCGCGACCGGCGCCTGCTACCGCCCGTTCTTCTTCCGCCAGTCCGCAAAGTCGATGAGCGTCTGCGGATCTGTGGCCGGATAGAGACCGAAGATGCCGCGGCCCTTGCCGACTTCCTCGGTGACGAAGTCCTCGAACGCCGTCATCTCGAAGGTTTCGTTGGCGATCTCTTCGGCGAGATGCGCGGGGATCGCGATGACGCCGTCGGCATCGCCGAGGATGACGTCGCCGGGGAACACCGGCGCGTCACCGCAGCCGATTGGCACGTTGATCTCAATGGCTTGGTGCAGCGTCAGGTTGGTCGGCGCGGACGGGCGATGGTGATAAGCGGGAATGCCGAGCCTGGCGATCTCGGCGGAATCGCGAAAACCGCCGTCGGTGACGACGCCGGCAACGCCGCGCTTCATCAACCGCGTCACCAGGATCGCGCCGGCCGAAGCCGCGCGCGCGTCCTTGCGGCTGTCCATCACCAGCACCGAACCGGGCGGACAATCCTCGACCGCCTTGCGCTGCGGATGCGAGCGGTCCTTGAACACGTCGATCGTGTTGAGATCCTCCCGCGCCGGCATGTAGCGCAGGGTGAAAGCCTCCCCAACCATGGTCGGCTGGTCCGCGCCCAGGGGATGCACATCCTGGATCATCTGGATGCGCAGGCCGCGCTTGAACAAAGCGGTGGCGACAGTGGCGGTGGAGACGGATTTGAGCTTGGTGCGGGTGGCTTCGGACAGTTTGGTCATGGTGTGCTCTCTCTTTCGTCATTCCGGGGCGCGCCACTTGGCGCGAGCCCGGAATCCATCAGGCGGCACGGACTGCGGCTCGATGGATTCCGGGCTCATCGCTTCGCGATGCCCCGGAATGACAGTTCTCTAGTAGATAGACGGCTCACCGATCGGCGCGCCGAAATCGGTCTCGAGGAAGTCGAAGTCGCAGCCCTCATTGGCCTGCTTGATGTGCTTGGTGAACATCCAGCCGTAGCCGCGCTCGAAGCGGCGTTCGGGCTGCTTCCAGGCGGCACGGCGCTTGTCGAGCTCGGCTTCGGGGACATCGAGATTGATGGCGCGCGCGGCGACGTCGAGCGTGATGCGATCGCCGTTCCGCACCAGCGCCAGCGGTCCGCCGATATAGGACTCCGGCGAGACGTGCAGGATGCAGGCACCATAGCTGGTGCCGCTCATGCGCGCGTCCGAGATGCGCACCATGTCGCGCACGCCCTGCTTCACGAGCTTGGTCGGGATCGGCAGCATGCCCCATTCCGGCATGCCCGGCCCGCCCTGCGGCCCCGCATTGCGCAGGATCAGGATGTGGTCTTCGGTGACGTCCAGATCGGGATCCTCGACCGCCTTCTTCATCGAGGCATAGTCGTCGAACACCAGGGCCGGCCCGGTGTGCTTGAGGAAACGCGGCGCGCAGGCGGAGGGCTTGATGACGCAGCCGTCGGGCGCGAGATTCCCCTTGAGCACGGCGAGCGCGCCCTCCTTGTAGATGGGATTGTCGACCGAGCGGATCACGTCGTCATTGTGCACCTCCGCATGCGCGATGTCCTCACCGAGCGTCTTGCCGGTGACGGTGATGCAGTCGAGATGCAAATGCGGCTTGATCTGGCTCATCAGCGCCGGCAGGCCACCAGCGTAGAAGAAGTCCTCCATCAGATAGGCATCGCCGCTCGGGCGGACGTTGGCAATCACGGGTACCTTGCGGCTCGCGACCTCGAAATCGTCAAGGCCGATGTCCTGGCCGGCGCGGCGGGCCTGCGCGATCAGATGGATGATCGCATTGGTCGAGCAGCCCATCGCCATCGCGACCGCAATGGCGTTCTCGAACGCCTTGCGGGTCTGGATCGTCTTCGGCGTCAGATCTTCCCACACCATCTCGACGATGCGGCGGCCGCATTCGGAGGCCATGCGGATGTGGTTGGCGTCCGCCGCGGGGATCGAGGAGGCGCCCGGCAGCGTCAGGCCGATCGCTTCCGCGATCGCGGTCATGGTCGAGGCCGTGCCCATGGTCATGCAGGTGCCGTAGCTGCGGGCGATGCCGGCTTCGATGTCGAGCCAGTCCTTCTCGGAGATCTTGCCGGCGCGTCGCTCGTCCCAATATTTCCAGCCGTCCGAGCCGGAGCCGAGCGTCTTGCCCTTCCAGTTGCCGCGCAGCATCGGACCTGCCGGCAGGTAGATCGCCGGGATGTTCATCGAGGTGGCGCCAAGCAGCAGCGCGGGCGTGGTCTTGTCGCAGCCGCCCATCAGCACCACGCCGTCGACGGGATGGCTGCGCAGCAGCTCCTCGGCGTCCATCGCCAGCAGATTGCGGTAGAGCATGGTGGTCGGCTTCAGCAGCGATTCCGACAGCGACAGTGCCGGCAGCTCCAGCGGCAGGCCGCCCGCCATCAGGATGCCGCGCTTGACGTCGTCGACGCGCGACTTGAAGTGCATGTGGCAGGGCTGCGCATCCGACCAGGTGTTGAGGATCGCGATGATCGGACGGTCCTTCCACTCCTCCGGGGCATAACCCATCTGCATGGCGCGGGAGCGATGGCCGAACGAGCGAAGATCGTCGGGCGCGAACCAGCGGGCGCTGCGGAGCTGGTCGGGTGTCTTCTTCTTGGTCTTGGTCATGATTGGGTGCCCCATTTCTGCACGGTGTTCCGCTCGATGGTGCGGAAGATCAGGTTCTCGACAAAGAGCCCGATGATAATCACCGTCAAGAGGCCTGCGAAGACCGCAGGTATGTCGAGGAGGTTGCGGTTTTCGAAGATGAACCAGCCGAGCCCGCCCTGCCCCGAGGACACGCCGAACACCAGCTCGGCCGCGATCAGCGTGCGCCAGGCAAAGGCCCAGCCGATCTTGAGGCCGGTGAGGATCGAGCCGAAGGCGGCGGGGATCAGGATCTTCGCCACATAGGGCAATCCGCGCAGGCCGTAATTGCGGCCGACCATGCGCAGCGTGTTGGACACGCTCTTGAAGCCGGAATGGGTGTTGAGCGCGACCGGCCACAGCACCGAATGGATCAGCACGAAGACCAGGCTGCCATTGCCGAGACCGAACCAGATCAGCGCAAGCGGCAGCAGCGCGATCGCCGGCAGCGGGTTGAACATCGCCGTGACCGTCTCCAGGAAGTCTGTCCCGATGCGTGTCGAGATCGCAAGCACGGTGAAGATGGCGGCGAGCACGATGCCGGCCGAATAGCCCATGAAGAGAACTTTGAGCGAAGCCCAGGCGCGCATCGGGATCGTGCCGTCCCTGACGCGATCCCAGAGCGTGGCGATCGTGTCGTGCAGCGTCGGAAACAGCAGGGGATTGTCGAGGGTGACGCCGTAGGCCTCCCAGACCGCGGCGAGAAACAGGATGATGACGGTCTTGCGGACGAAGCCGTCGTTCCACAGCATTTCAGGCACGCTGAGCTTGCGCTCGACCTCGGCGACACCGCCGCCGGCCACCGGTGCGTCACGCAGCAATATTCTTGCTTCGCCCATGAGAGGCTCCTTCAATGCGCCGTTGCTTCGGCAGCGAAGAGGAGATCGTGGATCTCCTTCTCCAGCCGGCCGGCGCTGCCATCGTCGCTGGAGACCTTGTCGACGTCGACCACCTCGGCCTTGACGCGGCCGGGATGCGGCGACAGCAGCAGGATGCGGTTGCCGATGCGGATCGCCTCCGCAATCGAATGGGTCACGAACAGCACAGTGAACTTGGTCTCGCTCCAGAGCTGGAGCAGCTCGTCCTGGCAGGTCCGCCGCGTCAGCGCGTCGAGCGCCGCGAACGGCTCGTCCATCAGGAGAATGTCCGGCTCCATCGCCATGCCACGCGCGATCGCAACCCGCTGCTTCATGCCACCGGAGAGCGTGTGCGGATAGGCATCGACGACACGGGTGAGGCCGACCTTCTCGATATAGGACCGCGCCCGCGCCTCGGCCTCCTTGCGCGACAGCTTCCGCGCGGTCAGCAGCGGGAACATGACGTTCGCAAGCACGCTCTTCCAGGGCAGCAGCTGATCGAACTCCTGGAAGATCATCATGCGGTCGGCGCCGGGACCACGGATCTCGCGGCCGTTGATGCTCATGCGCCCCTCGCTCGGCGCCATGTAACCGCCGACGGCCTTGAGCAAGGTCGACTTGCCGCAACCGGAGGGCCCGAGCAGCACGAAGCGGTCGGACTTGTCGACCGTAAAGCTCACCCTTTCGGTGGCGGTGACGACTGCGCTGGAGGTCTTGTAGCGCAGCGTCACCCCGTTGACGTCGAGCAGCGCCATCAGTTGCCCTTCAGATCGTGCGCGACGGGGAGATAATAATCGGTCCAGGCCTTGGGCTGGCTCTTCAGCGTGCCGGTCTTGAACAGATGCGCCGCGAACTTCATCGTGCCCTGCGGCTCGAGATTCCACTCCATCATGCCGGGCTCCTTGAGGAGATCGAGCAGCTCTTCCACCGAGGTCTTGTCGCCGGTGATCTCCTTGTAGATCTCGACGGCTTGCCTGGTGTCGCTGCGGATCAGGTCCTGCGCTTCCCTGGTCGCGTCGCGCACGGCCTGGATGATCTTCGGATTGGCATCGGCGAATTTCGTCGTGGTGAAGAACTGGGCCTGGCTGAGCGGACCGCCCATCACGTCGGGCGACGACAGCACGACATGCGCGCCCGGCACGTTCTTCAGCTCCAGGAAGGTGAACGGCGGAATCGAGAAGTGTGTGTGCACCTCATGCTTGGGATTGGCGAGCGCCGCATAGGCGTCGGGATGACCGAGCTGCACGGTGTTGGTATCGAGCTTCGCCCATTGATCGGCGCCGAAGGCCTCGGCCGCCGCGATCTGAAGCACGATCGCCTGGGTCGACACTTTCACCGTCGGCACCGCGATCTTGTCGCTCGGGCCGAAATCCTTGATCGACTTGATGTTGGCATCGCGGCTTATCAGCGTCATCGGCTGCGCCGAGGTCGCGACGATGCCCTTCACCCCGCCGCGGGTCCGATCCCACAGCAGCAGCAGATTGCCGGTGCCGGTGTTGAGGATGTCGACGCCGCCGGCCAGCAGCGCATCGGTCTGCGCCCCGCCGCCCGAGAAGGTGATCCATTTGGTGGTGACGCCTGGCACGCCGAGCGCGGCCGCATGCTTCTGGATCAGCTTCTGCTTTTCCATGATGTGGCTCGGCATGTAGAAAATGCCGGGCTGGCGCGACAGTGAGATCTCGGACTTCTGCTGCGCATGTGCCGCGGATAATGTGAAGGCGGCCGTGGCGATCACGACGGCAACCGCAAGCCTGCTACGAAGATGCTTGATCATTGTTGTGTGTTTCCTCCGGCCAGCGTCGCGCCGCGTTGACCCCGGTGATGCACTAATATATTAGTGCATCGAAGGCAAGCCCGCGGGACCCGACATGGAAGCAACCCATACTGCGCCTCGCGCGGCCCGGCTCGATCGCGCCCGCCAGGCCGCGCCGCAGGTGTTCGAGCGCCTGCGCAATGCGATCATCGCCCTGGAGCTGCCGCCGGGCGCGCCGCTGTCACGCGCCGTACTCGCCGGGCAGTTCGGCGTCAGCCTGACGCCGGTGCGCGATGCGCTGATGCGGCTCGAAGAGGAAGGCCTGGTCGACGTCTTTCCGCAGCACGCGACCGTGGTCAGCCGGATCGACATCAGCCGCGCCGAGCTGGCGCATTTCCTGCGCCAGGCGCTGGAGCTGGAGATCGTGCGCCTGCTCGCAGGCAACTGCGACGCCGCGCTGGTGGTCCGCCTGGATCAGGCCATCGCACTGCAGCAACAGTTCGCCAAGGCCGGTGACTTCGAGGCGTTCATGGCCGGCGACAACGACTTCCATGCCCAGCTCTACGCCGCAGCGTGCAAGCAGGAGCTTTGGACGCTGGTGCGCAGCCGCAGCGGACATATCGACCGGCTCCGACGGCTACATCTGCCCTCGCCCGGCAAGGCCCAGAACATCGTCCGCCATCACAGACTGATCGCACGCGCGATCGAGGCCGGCGACGCCGATGCGGCGCAGCAGCATCTGCGCATGCACCTGTCAGGCACGCTCAGCGAGCTCGACAAGATCCGGAGCCATCATCCTGAGTACCTGACCGACTAAGTCCGCCCGGAAATCCATATGCACGTAAACATGCATATGAGCGCCGCCGTCGGAATCGCGCGAGGCGAATGCTGCATCGGCCGCGAAGTGCTTGCAGGATGGGCACAATCCGCGCAACAATTTCTCATTTGAAACTTTGATTTGGGTCGGCGGGACATCCCGATCGACCCGGAGGATTTTAGACGTGGCCAACATCCTGATCGTGGATGACGACCCGGCCGTGCAGCTCACGATCCGGCTGATCCTGGAGAGGGCCGGTCATCACGTCACCGTCGCCGGCGATGGCCGCAAGGGACTGCTGCTGTTCGAGGCCAGCCAGTTCGAATTGCTGTTCCTCGACATCTTCATGCCCGGCATGGATGGCCTCGAGACGATGCGCCACATCCGGGCGCGGCGGCCGGCGATTCCCATCATCGTCATTTCCGGCCGCTCGGTTACGCCGGACGCTTATGCCGAACCGGACTTCCTGAAGATGGCGACCAAGCTCGGCGCGGTCGCCAGCCTGCAAAAGCCGTTTCGGCCCGAGGCATTGCTTGCGGCTGTCGACAGCTGCCTCGGATCGGCGCAATCGTCATCCCCGCAGCAACCCAATGCCGGCTGCGGCTGCTGATAGCTGAAAGCTCCATGTTGCAGCGTGGCAGAAGCTTCCAGACTGTTCTCGACGCGGCGCAAAGGCCGACATGACTCTCGCAACCCGACTGGCCGTCGCAATGATCCTGCTGGTCGCGGTTGCGATCGCCGCCGTCGGATGGCTGAGCCATTACAGTCTGGAGCAGGCTTTCCTGCCGCGCGTGCTCGAACGCATCGAGAGCCAGTCACGGCTGCTCGCCTCCCAACTCGAAGCCCAGACCGCCGGCGCGCATGCCGACATCGTGACATTCAGCGCCAATGCCGCCGTGCGTGGCATGATCGATGCCCATTTCAACGGCGGTGTCGATCCGACCGATCGCCTCTCGGAAAAGACCTGGCGCGAGCGGCTGCTGACGCGCCTCCTGGCCGATGTCGGGGCCCATCCGGCCTACGCAAAGTTTCGCGTGATCGGCGCCGACGGCCGCGAATATCTGCGCGTCGACCGATCGGGACCGGGCGGATCGGTGCGCATCGTTCCCGACGAGGCTCTGCAGAGCAAGGACGATCGCTTCTTCTTCCAGGACGCCATCAAGCTGTCCGAGGACCAGATCTACGTCTCTCCGGTCGACCTCAACGTCGACGACGGCGTCATTCAGATGCCGCATGTTCCGACATTGCGCGTCGCGGGACCGCTGTTCGGGCCCGATCACCGGCTGTTCGGCATCGTCGTCGTCAATATCGACATGCGACAGGTGTTCGATCGCATTCGCATATCGATGCGGCAGGGCGAGTCGGTCTATGTCGTCGGCCGCAACGGCGATTACCTCGTGCATCCAGATCGTACCCGCGAGTTCGGTTCGCAACTGGGGACACCGACGCGCTGGCAGGACGACTTCCCCTATTTTGCCGCGACCACGGGATCGACGCTGACAGCTACGCAGGTCGTGCCGGACAGCGACGGCAAGCCGAGCGGGACCGCGATCGCGCCCGCGATCCTGGCCGAGGGGCAGTGGGTCGCCATCATCCGCGTCGTGCCCAACGCCGTCTTCATGGCGCCCGCCGTCATCATCCAACGAACCACCATCACGATCGGCCTCATCGCGGTGATGGTCGCGGCCGTGCTTGCCGTGCTGCTGGCGCGGTCGCTGACCCGGCCGATCGGACGACTCACGGCCGCGGTCGAAGCGATCGGGCGCGGCAAGCCCGCGAACATCCCGATGGACGCCTCGGGCGAGACCGGCATGCTGGCGCGGGCGTTTGCCCGCATGGTCGAGGAGACCAAGGCGAAGACATCGGCATTGGAGCATGAGGTCGAGGAGCGTCGGCGCACCGAGGCCGCCCGCGACCAGCTCGCCGTCCGCGAACGCCTGTTCAGCGCCGCGGTCGAGTCCTCCGACGATTCGATCGTCCTGCAGACGCTCGACGGCATCATCATCGGCTGGAACGGAGCGGCCGAGCGGCTCTATGGCCATTCGGCCGAGGAAGCGGTCGGACAACCGACCTCGATCATCCTGCCGCCCGATCGCCGCGAGGAGGGCAAGGACTATCTTGCCCGGATTGCGAGGGGTGAGCGCATCGAGCATTTCGAGACCATGCGGGTGCACAAGGACGGCAGTCCGGTCGAGATCTCGGTGAGCCTGTCACCGATCAGGGGCGCCTCGGGCGAGATCATCGGCGCGTCCGGCTCGGCGCGCCGCCTCACCGATGAGCGGAGGACCGAACGGGCCTTGCAGCAGCAGCTAGAGGAGCGGCGGCAGCTGTTCGACGCCTCGCAGGATCTCATCATGATCATGAACTCGCGCGGCCATATCGTGCAGATCAGTCCGAGCAGCGAGACCATTCTCGGCTACCGACCGGACGAGATGATCGGCCGCAGCGGCGTCGATTTCATCCATCCCGCCCATCTCGAGCAATCCCGCGAGGAAATGCGCGCGCTCCGGAACGGCGGCTCTCCCAAGCTCGCCGACACCCGCTGCTTCCACAAGGACGGACACGAAGTCTGGCTAAGCTGGCTCGGCAACTGGTCGGATCAGGCCCGGCGCTTCTTCTTCGTCGGACGCGACATGACCGAGGCAAGGCTCGCGGAAGAATCCTTGCGTGAGAGCGAGCATCTCGCCCGCAACATCGTCGAGACCGCACTCGACGCCTTCGTCCAGACCGACGACCGCAGCACCATCCTGAACTGGAGCTCGCGGGCCGAAGAGCTGTTCGGCTGGCGCCGCGACGAGGTGCTGGGCAGGAACGCGATCGATCTCATCGTCGCCGAGGCTGAGCGTGAAAGGGTCACGGCCGGCCTCGCACGGTTCCTCGAGTCCGCGGAGGGCCAGACACTCAATCGCCGCCGCGAGCTCATGTGCCGCCGCCGCGACGGCAAGGACTTCAAGGCCGAGCTGAGCGTCACCGCGCTGCGGCGCCGCGAAGGCGTCCTGTTCAACGTGTTCTACCGCGACCTCACCGACAAGATCGCGTCCGAGGAGCGCATCCGCCATGCCGAGAAGATGGAGGCGGTCGGCCAGCTCACCGGCGGCGTGGCGCATGACTTCAACAACATTCTCACCGTCATCACCGGGACGATCGAGATCCTCGGCGAGGCGGTGGCCAAGGAACCGGAGCTCGTGGCGATCACGAAGATGATCGACGAGGCGGCCGGGCGCGGCGCCGAGCTGACCCAGCACCTGCTCGCTTTCGCGCGCAAGCAGCCGCTCCAGCCGCGCGAGATCGACATCAATTCGCTGATCATCGACACCGCGAAGCTGCTGCGGCCGACGCTGGGCGAGCAGATCCAGATCGAATCGGTGTTCGAGGACGAGAGCTGCGTCGGGATCGTCGACCCCAACCAGCTCACCACCGCGCTGCTCAATCTCGCGCTCAATGCCCGCGACGCCATGCCTGGCGGCGGCAAGCTCATCGTGGAGACGGGCGCCGCCTATCTCGACGAGGTCTATGCCAGCGCCAACGACGTCCCGCCCGGACGCTACGTGCTGATCGCGGTGAGCGACACCGGCACCGGCATTCCCGCCAACATGCTGGCCAGGGTGTTCGATCCCTTCTTCACCTCGAAGGGACCAGGCAAGGGCACCGGGCTCGGGCTCTCGATGGTCTACGGCTTCATCAAGCAGTCCGCGGGCCACATCAAGATCTACAGCGAGGAGGGCCACGGCACCACGATCAAGATGTACCTGCCGCCGGGCAAGACGCCTACGGCGGTGGGCGAAGGCGTGACCCAGGCGGCGGTCGAGGGTGGACACGAGACCATCCTCGTGGTCGAGGACGACCGGCTGGTCCGTGAGTACGTGCTGGCCCAGCTGCATTCGCTCGGCTACGTCACCCTGCAGGCGGCGAACGCCGCAGAGGCGCTCGCGATCGTCGCGAGCGGAAAACCGTTCGACCTGCTGTTCACCGACGTCATCATGCCCGGCAAGATGAACGGGCGGCAGCTCGCTGACGAAGTCTTGAAGATGCACCCCGATCTCAGGGTGGTCTTCACGTCCGGCTATACCGAGAATGCAATCATCCACCACGGCCGGCTGGATTTGGGCGTGCTGCTGCTCGCGAAGCCGTATCGCAAATCGGATCTGGCGCGGATCATCCGCAAGGCGCTGAGCGGCTAACGTCTCGATCTCGTGTCCCGGACGCACTGCAGCGCGCAGCGCTGCCGTGCAGAGCCGGGACCCAGAGTTACTATCTTTGAATTGGAGAGATGGGCCCCGGCTCTGCAACGCATCATTGCATGATGCGCTGCGTCCGGGGCGCGAGAGGAGAGCAACCGCTTACGACGCGCGCTGGGCCGCGGTCATCACGATGCGGATCAGGTCGGCGGCATTGCGCGCGCCGAGCTTCTTCATGATGTTGGCGCGGTGATCCTCGATGGTGCGCGGGCTGATGCCGAGCGTGCGGCCGGCCTCCTTGTTGGACGCACCGGAAGCGAACTGTTCGAGCACCTCCCGTTCACGCCGCGTCAACGGCTCGCGTCCGGGGAAATGCAGCGAGTTGAATTTCGGCGACACACTCTCTGCCTGCCTGCGTGCATAGGCTCCGATCGCCTCGTCGAGTCGGGCGACGATCTCGCTACCGCGGAACGGCTTCTCGATGAAATCGAGCGCGCCGCTCTTGATGGCGCCCACCGCCATCGTGATGTCGCCCTGTCCGGAGATCATGAAGATCGGCGCCGGATAGTCCTCGCCGTGCAGCTCCTTGAGAATGTCGAGACCCGACTTTCCGGGAATGTGCACGTCAAGCAGGATCGCTGCCGGTGTGCGGCCTCGCGCGACGGAGAGCAGTGCCGCGCCGTCCGCAAAACAAATCACTTCATAGCCCGCGGCCTTCAACACCATCGACAAGGTGTCGCGAACGGCGGGGTCGTCATCGACCACGAAGATCTCACCACGGGAGGATTGTTCGACCATGTGCCATGTCCATCCGACATTAAAGACTCGCGTCCGCGCCTTTTCGTTATGGCGTTCGGCGCAGATTCGGCCCACCCGTATTTGTACGGGACATGCACTTAACGCACAAGTAGCGGCAGGGGGTCTAATTGCGGGACACGGAGAATATCCATGTTAAATTTCGCTGGCACACCCTCGCTCGTCGCGCCTGAAACTGACAGCCGTCAGTTGATCGCAGCGGGCCTTCGCTCCCTGATCGCGCGCATCGATATCAGCATGCGCCTGATCGACGCAGCCATGGAGCGGGACGATACAGGCAATGCCGCAGGTTCCGTCGATGTGGTCGTGCTCGACGACGTGACGCCCTGCTATGCCACGGCGAGCGCCACCCTCAACGTCTGCCGGACGGGCCTTGGCCGCGCCCTGCAGCAACTATCGGAATTCAGCAACTCAGCTTGAGCCGCAATCAGCGCGGCTGATCTGCCGCAGCTGACTGGCAGTTCCGCGAGTCAGGCGCGGTGCCGACCCACGATCTCATCGGTGGCGACGCCGCCCCAGGTGTGGATCGCCGGAAGGCCCATCGCCGTCTTGCCGAGATTGGCGAGGCTGATGCGCAGGGCCGCGAGATCCAGCGGCTTCGGCAGGCTCTGGAGTTCGATGCCGACGGAGCGGGCGAAGCTGCGGGCGGCACTGCGGCGCTTGCCATCCATGCCGCTGATGACGATCACCGCGCCGGCGAACTTCACCTTCGCCATCTCGCCCAGCACCTCGATGCCGTCGCCATCCTCAAGCACGAGATCGAGCGTCACGCAGTCGAAGCGTGAGGCACGGAGCTTTTCGACCGCCTCCGCCACGGACGGCGCCACCGTGACCTCGTGGCCGGCCTGCTTGGCGGCGACGGTGATCAGGCTGCGCTGCGTGGCGTCGTCGTCGACGACAAGCAGCTGAAGCGCGCGCCGCTCGGCGACGTCGGGCAGGTTTGACGGGATGGGGGAGAGGGAACTTCTGGGCATTTCCGTATCCTGGGATTGAGACCACTCAAGGATACACGGCTCGCGCTTAGGCGACGTAAAGCCGATGCGGCGAATTCGCCCGGAAATTTCAGCAATTGTGAACCAACGTCTCGGAAAGCGGCGACGCGGACTGCGTCAGGATCACGCCGCTTCGTCTCGGCCGCCGGCGGCACCGCGCTTCTTCCGGTTCTTGCCGCGCAGGAACTGGATGTCCATTTCTGCGCCGTTGACGCGCACCAGCTCGCAGCGGCGATAGGCGAGCCCCGTCGACGACAGCAGAAGGAAGAACTCCTTCAGGTTCAATCCCTGGATCGAGCCTTCCACCGTAAGGATCGCATCGGTGTCGGAGATCGCGTTGAGCTTGCAGTCGCGCCGCCACGTGCCGTCGATCGCCATGATGCAGACATCATAGCCGCGACTGAACGTGACGCGCTCCGCACCCTTGCCATCCTCGGCCATGCTTATCGTCCTGCCATCACCGCGATGCGCGGCGGCGCGGCACCGGCGCCAGCCGGCTTGGCCGCGGCCGCACGCGGGTCGTTCGGCTTGTAGAGGCCGCGCTTTTCAGGGAGCGGCCGGAACGTGTCGGTCAGGCCGACCACGGTCTCCGCCGCACCGAGCACCAGGAAGCCGTCGGGCTCGATCTGGCGTGCCAGGCGGTTGAAGATGTTGATCTTGGTGTCCTGGTCGAAATAGATCAGCACGTTGCGGCAGAAGATGACGTCGAACGTGCCGAGCTGGGCGAAATCGTGCAGCAGGTTGAGCTGCCGGTGCTGGATCATGGCCCGCAGCTCGGGATTGATCTGCCAGGTCTCGCCGTTCTGCTTGAAATATTTCATCAGCATCTGGATCGGCAGCCCGCGCTGCACTTCGAACTGGCTGTAGATGCCGGACTTGGCCTTCTCCAGCACCTCCTGCGACAGGTCGGTCGCGATGATTTCGACGCGCCAGCCGGTGAGGGCCGCGCCCATCTCCTTCAGGCACATCGCCAGCGAATACGGCTCCTGCCCGCTCGAGCCGGCGGCACACCAGATGCGCACGCTGCGTTTGCCGGCGCGCGCCTTGATCACCTCGGGCATGATGGTGTCGCGGAAATGATCGAACGGGACCTTGTCGCGGAAGAAGAAGGTCTCGTTGGTGGTCATGGCCTCGACCACGCTGCCGATCAGCGCGCTCGAGCCGGCCTGAAGCTTTGGCACGAGTTCGCCGATGCCGGAGAGTCCAGCCTTCCGCGCGAGCGGCAGCAAGCGGCTTTCGATCAGATACTGCTTGTCAGCAGACAGGTCGAGACCGGAACTATCCTTCAGAAACTTACGCAGGTACTCGTACTCGGTCGGGTTCACGGAAGACCTCTTGGCGTTAGCGAATGAACTTCAGGCAGCAGTTTCTTCGCCGAGCGCAATCAGCCCCACTTCCTGGAACTTCGCCATCACGATGTCCTTGTCGAACGGCTTCATGATGTATTCGTTCGCACCGCCGCCCATCGCACGCGTGATGTGGTCGATACCGGTCTCTGTGGTGCAGAACACGACCATGGGCTCCTCGCCGCCGGGCATGCGGCGCAGCGTGCCGAGGAACTGGAATCCGTCCATGACCGGCATGTTCCAGTCGAGCAGGATGGCTTCCGGCATCGCCTTCTTGCAGTGAACCAGCGCCTCGACGCCGTCTTCCGCTTCGATGACCTGAAAGCCCAGCGCTTCGACGATACGACGCGCGACCTTGCGCACGATGCTGGAATCGTCAACCACCAAACACGTCTTCATCTTGGATCTCCCGCTTAAATGTCTTTTGTGAAAGTTCAGGCAGCCAATTGCACTTCGGTCTTGAGCTCGAGGACGCGGTCGACGTCGAGGACGACCATGAGCTGTCCGTCGAGGCGATGAACGCCGCCGGCGAATTTCGCCATGCCGGGGTCGAGGTTGACGGGGTTCTCTTCCTTGCCGTCCTCGGCGAGACGCAGCACTTCGCCGATCTGGTCGATCAGCAAGCCATAGGATTCACCGCGCAGGTCGACGCCGACCGCCATCGGGGTCTTGCCGTCCTCGGGCTTGGGCAGGCCGAGCCGGGCGCGCATGTCGACCACGGTGACGATGCGGCCGCGCAGGTTCAGCACGCCGGCGATCTCGCGCGAGGACAGGGGAACGCGGGTGACGCGCTCGGGCATGAACACGTCCTGGACGCGGGAGATCGGCAGCCCGAACAGCTGGCCGCCGATCATCGCGGTGACGTATTCGACCATGGCGCCTTCGGCGGACTGGGTCTTCTTGGTCATAGGCGTATCTCCTGATCCCTGTCCTGCTCTTACGCCGCTGCCCGGTTCAGCTCGGAGGCGCCGGCGGCACCCGCGGTCTGTTCCTTGAGCGCCGCGATCAGACCGGGACGGTCGAACTTGGCGACATAGTCGTGGAAGCCGGCCTGACGGCCGCGCTCGATCGCCGCCGGCGACACCAGCGCGGAGAGGCCGATGATCGGCATCGCGCCCAGATTGCTGTCGGAGCGGATGGTCTCGGCGAACTCGAACCCGTTCATATCGGGCATCTCGATGTCGGTCAGGACCACGTCGAAGGTTTGCGCGCGGAGCGCAGCCAGGCCCTCCTGCGCGGTCGGCGCGGTGCGGACGCGGTAGCCGGCGGCCTTGAGCACGGGTGCCAGCATGTTGCGGAAGAACGCGGAGTCGTCGACCAGCAGCACCGACTGCGAGTGCATCGACGGCTTCATCTCCTTGCGGGTGAACCAGTCGGAGAACGCCATCGGCAGGAAGTGGCCGACGTCGATCACTTCGGTGGCCTGGCCCTTGATCACGGCCGAGCCCAGGATGCCCTGGCTGGCGCCGCCGACCTCGATGTTGAGCCGCTCCTCGACGATGTCGATGATCTCGTCGACGACGAGGCCCATGGAGCGGCCGTCATCGGAGAACACCAGGATCGGCTGCGCGCCCTGGCTTGCAATGGTGACGCTCTCCATGGCGACGAGCGGCATCAGCTGCTCGCGGTACTGCACCATGTAGCGGCCGTTGGAGAACTCGATCTTGTCGGCGGGGAGCTCTTCCAGGCGGGTGACGAGCCCGAGCGGGACCGCCTTGGGCTGGCTGGAGCCGGCGCGGAACACCAGCAGCGAGGTGGTCTGCTCGCCGCTTCCGATATGATGCGCGCCGTTCTCGTTGGCCATGTCATGGGCCGAGGAGCCGGCGGCGCCGAGTGCCTTGGCAATGCCGTTGGGGTCGATGATCATGATGACTGCGCCATCGCCCAGGATAGTGTTGCCGGAGAACATGTCGATGTGACGCAGCTTCGTCGACATCGGCTTGACCACGATTTCTTCGGTGTGGAACACGCCGTCGACGACGATGCCGAAGGTCTGGCTGCCGACTTGCGTCACCACGATGAAGCCGTTCTCGGGATCGGAGACGGCGCCGTCGTCGATCTTCAGGAGCTTCTTCAGATGGATCAGCGGCAGCAGCTTGTTGCGCAGCCGAAGCACCGCGGTGTCCTTGATGCGCTCGATGCGGTGCTCCGAGTTGGCGCGGGCACGGACGAGCTCGACCACCGAGAGCTGCGGGATCGCAAAGCGGTCGCCGGCGGCTTCCACGATCAGCGCGGAGACGATGGCGAGCGTCAGCGGGATCTTGATGGTGACCGAGGAGCCCTCGCCGGCCACCGACTTGATGTCGATGGTGCCGCCGATCTGGTCGATATTGGTGCGGACCACGTCCATGCCGACGCCGCGGCCGGAGACCGAGGTGATGGCGGCCGCGGTCGAGAAGCCCGGCGCGAAGATGAACTTGTGGATCTGGGCTTCGCTCATCTTCTCGAGCTCGGCCTCGGTGACGAGACCGGAGGAGATCGCCTTGGTCTTGATCTTGTCGGTGTTGAGGCCGCGGCCGTTGTCGGCGATGCAGATGATGATGTGGCCGCCCTCGTGATAGGCGGACAGGCGGATGGTGCCCTGCTCGCCCTTGCCGTTCGCCAGCCGCTCGGCCGGGGTCTCGAGGCCATGGTCGGCGGAGTTGCGCACCATGTGGGTGAGCGGGTCCTTGATCAGGTCGAGCACCTGGCGGTCGAGCTCGGTGTCGGCGCCGTGCATCTCCAGATCGATCTGCTTGCCGAGTTCGCTCGAGAGGTCGCGGACGATGCGGGGCAGCTTCTGCCAGGCATTGCCGATCGGCTGCATGCGCGTCTTCATGACGCCTTCCTGCAGCTCGGCGGTGACGTTGGACAGGCGCTGCAACGGCACCTTGAACTCGGTGTCCTCGTTGCGGCGGGAGATCTCCAGCAGCTGGTTGCGGGTCAGCACCAGCTCGGAGACCATGGTCATCAGATGTTCCAGCGTATCCACGTTGACGCGGATCGACTGGTTGGCGACGCGGTCGCCCTCGCCTGCGGCCTCGTCGGCCGCCGACTTCTTCGGCGCGGCCTTTTCCTTGGGCGCCTTTTCGTTGGAGGCCTTTTCGTTGGGGGCCTTGGCTTCCTTGACGACCTCCTTGGCAACCGGCGCCGGCGCTTCAGCGGCGGGCTCGGCCTTGACCTCGGCAACGGGGGCCGGCGCTTCGATCGGGGTCTCACGGAAGGCGCGCTCGAGCTCGTCGAGCGACACTTCGCCCGGACGCAGCGGACGCTCCAAAGTCTGGTCGATCAGCGTGCCCGAGGTCATCTCCTTTGCGGGCGCAGGCGCAGCGGCGGCCGGCGCTTCCGGCACCAGCGGCGGCGCTTCCGCAACGGGAGCAGCAGCTGCAGCAGCCGGCATCGGCTGCGCCGAGCCTGACGCGATCGGCGAAGCCGACGCTGACATTGCCGCCATGCCCTGCACGACCATCGCCTCCAGCTTGTCGATGAGATCGCGGTCGTTGCCCTCGGGTTCGGCTTCGGTCGCCTCGAGGCCCGCCAGGATCTCCTTGATCCGGTCGATCGAGGCGAGGATCAAAGTCACCGCCGCCGCCGTCACCGGCATGCCGCAGCGGAATTTGTCCATCAGCGTCTCGCCGGCATGCGCCAGCGCTTCCAGCCGCGGCAGTCCGAGGAAGCCGCAGGTGCCCTTGATGGTGTGGACCAGACGGAAGATGTTATCCAGGATCTTGGCGTTGTTCGGCTCCTGCTCGAACTTCACCAGCTGATTGTCGACGGTGTCCAGGCTTTCACTGGTCTCCGTCAAAAACTCCCGCAACAGATCATCCATGAGCTACGCCTTAACTGAGCTGGACTTCGATGCCTGTGCCGCAGCTGGATCAGACGGAAGTCCTCGTCTGGATCGTTAGACATCCCCTTTCACGGTCCCGTTAATTTCAGCCTCCGTGCTAATACGGATATTGAAGAGAAGTTTGCCGTTCGACCGCATGCGATAGCGTTTTCCGGCAAGAGCCCCGCGACGTCTCACGCATCGGATGCCCTGGGTAAACGCTCCGATAACGACGTTACGACGTGCGCGAAAACTCCTGTCATTGCGGCAGCATATGCACGGACCGCGCGAATTGAATCAAATCACGCGCAATCAGGGTCGCTCACACGACCGCCTGCTGCTCGCCCGCCAGAGTCCGCAGGACCTGCGATTGCGGTAAACGGAAACTTGTCGCGCCGAAGCCGCGATTGATAACGCGCTAACCCAATCGCGCGGCGGCGGCCCGGTGCTCGGCGAGGCAGTTATTGATGACGGCGAGCAATGCATCCGGCGTAAACGGCTTGCGAAGGCAACGCGCCGCACCGAGCTCCAGCGCCATACGGAGAAAGTCGGGCGCGGGCGAGTTCAAATTTGCGAAAGCGTAGCCGGACATCGCGATGAGCGGAATGGCCGGCGCGCGTTCGTGAAAGATCCGGATCGACTCGAAACCTCGCATGTGGGGCATGAAAATGTCGATCATCATGAGATCGAACCGCCCGTTTTCGAGAGCGCGTAATCCGGCTTCTCCTCCTTCGGCGATCGTCACCTGGAAATTATTCCGCTGGAGATAGATCTCGATGGCCATGCACACCATCGGATCGTCGTCGACAACCAGAATATGGTGCAGATCTCCCGTCCCCGTTTGAGCTTCCCGTTTTGGCGATTCAAAAATTGAACCGTGGGGCACGCCGTTCTCCTCTGGCTGGAATCGAAACATTGATGGCCGCAAACGTCGCCGGCCGCGTCGAGAAATTGTGGAGAGGGGATGCGACATTCGCGGCGCCGACAACCCGCGTTGCAGACCAGTCCCTGATGATTGAAATGCTTCGCTTGAGAAGTATGGCCGCAAATGTCGGCCGATGCCCGATGACGGCACGGATGCGATGGTTCCTGCTCATGATGGCCCCCTTGCCGCTTTGTCCCGCCGATCAGAGCGGGATGGGCGCTCCGCGTTCATGAGCGGATCAGCGCGCCGTTCTCATTTCCGCCGTAAATGCGACGGCCTGTCTGCCCTCCAACGGGTATATGAACGGCACTACAACCTTTACAATATGGTTGAATAGCTGTGCAACTTGATCACGAAGAGATGCGCGGCATCGATTTGTCGATGAACGCACCGGATGAATCTCTGCATGAGCGCAAGCCAGCCGCCAAACCAGTTGCTGCAAATGCTCGACGTGGCACACTTCGATCTGCTGCGCCCCTATCTTGCGACGGTTGAATTGGTCAGGGGGACTGCCTTGGGAGAAGCGGGCGCGACGTTACGCCACGTCTACTTCCCGCACAGCGGATCCGTCTCGATCACGGTGAGCCTTTCCGAGGGACAGATGATCGAGATTGCCATGCTGGGCCGCGACAGCGTCGTGGGCGGCGGAGCGGCACTCGCCGATGGCGTCGCTCCGGCGGACGCCATCGTGCTGTTCCCAGGCGCTGCTGCCATGCTGGAAATTGCGGCTTTCCGCGCGGTCGCCGCCGCAAGCGCACAGTTTCGCAACCTGATGGTTCGCCATGAACAAGTCATGCTCGCGCACGCGCAGCAATCGTTGCTCTGCAACACGTTGCATCCGGTCGAAGCCCGACTGGCGCGCTGGCTGTTGCGCGCCCGCGACCTGTCCGACAGCAAAATCCTCCCGCTGACTCAGGAGACACTGGCGCAGATGATGGGCGTACGGCGCAACGCGATTTCCCTCGTCGCAAACGCACTCCAGCGCGCCGGAATCATTCACTACACCCGCGGCCAGATCGAGATCATCGACCTGCGCGCGTTGGAGACGACGTCCTGTAATTGTCATGCGGTCGTGAAGGCACGCCACGCAGCCTTGATCGGAATCCGGCAATGACGCTGGCGGAGGACGCTCCCGGCTGCATGCCGACGTGCACACAGGCCATATCTGACGATTGCGTAATTACCCGGATAACAAAGTACCAATTGCCAATATATCCCGACGTGAACATGATGGAACTTGACGGCGCGGGGGATCAGCAGACCCGCTTCGCTGACGAGACGGGAGGCAGCTTTGGAAACGATAGTGCGCCCATCCAACGGATTCCTGGCCGCGTTGTCGGCGGACGACTACGAGTTGATCCGCCCACATCTGCGCACAATTGATCTGCCGCATGAAGCGGTCCTGGTCGAAACCGGCGAGACGCTCAAGCGCGCCTACTTTCCCCACCGCGGCGTCATCTCGCTGGTGGTGAAACTCGCCAAGGGCGAACATGTGCAGGTCGCCATGGTCGGCCGCGACAGCCTGCTCGGTACGCTCTCGACGATGGGCGATGCCTGTGCGCTGAACACGGCGATCGTGCTGGTTCCCGGCGCCGCCTCGGTGATGGACCTCGACCGGCTGCGAGTCATAGCCGACCAGAGCAGCACTCTGCGGACGCTGCTCACGCGTCACGGGCTGGCGGTCTACGCACAGGTCCAGCAGACCGCGGGCTGCAACGCCGCCCATCCGGTGGAATCGCGGCTGTCGCGCTGCCTGCTGCACACTCACGACCTGTCGGGTGACTACAGGCTGCTGCTGACCCAGGAGGCGATGGCGCAGATGATCGGAGCGCGGCGTAACAGCGTGTCGCTGGTCGCCAATACGTTGCAGCAGGCGAATTTCATTCACTACAGCCGCGGGCACATCCAGATCCTCAACCTGGAAGGCCTGCGCCAGACCGCGTGCGAATGTTACGCCACCGTGAAGGGCCAGTACGACCGGCTGCTCGGGGCGCGCTGACCGCCACGGCTGCGTGGTAAACCGGCAGCTAACGCGAGCCCGCAAACACCTGCTGTCCTGCTACCGGAACTGAAATCCGAATGCCGTAGACATGAGGCGTGCCTCGCGCCGGACCGGCTGCGCGACAGACCACCCGTGATCAAGATCGACAAAGCCATGTTTGAAGTGACCGTTGCGCCTGCGCAAAAGGCGCTAGATGCCGAACCCGCGCGCGAGCCGGGCGCATACCAGGCGCTGGTGCGCGAGATCGGCGACGACGGCGCTAGCGAAGTTCGAGCCGTGTTCTGGAGCGAGACCAGCGCGCGGCTGCAATTGTTCCGCACGCTCTCGCTCGCGCAACACCACGCCAGGATCGCGCGCGAAGCGCATTCGCTGAAGAGCGCTGCCGGGACGTTCGGCTATCTCAGGCTGGCAGCGCTGGCGTTGCGGCTGGAGACATCAGCAGAGGCGATCGGCGAAGCCGAATTCTGCGATCTCCTCGACCGGATGGATGCCGCCTATGCCGCCGCGCGCGTGCAGGAGCCGCAGGCCTAGCGAAACGCGTGCAAAACCCGCCGTACTTCTACGGTTTGGGATTTTCACAGATGGCTAATCATGGGCGGCGATATTCACCGGAAACCAGGAGGGTTTCCATGTTCACCTATGAGACCGCGGACCAGAAAGAGGTTCGCCGCTTCCGCATCGCCCAGTTCAACGGCCGGATGGCCACGGTGAAGGCAGGCGAGTCGACGGTGACAGGCTTCGTGCGCTCGGTGCTGGAGCAGGAATCGAGCACCCCTCCGCGCTGGACCATCACGATCATCCCGAACGCGCCGAAGGAATCGATCAAGCCGCTGCGGCCCGGCTCGCGGGCGCGTCCTTTCGCCGAAGACTATCTCTGAACGCAAGCGGCCTCGAAGCCGGCCTGCGCCGCCAGCGGCGGCGCAAGAACAGACCTTCAGTCGATCGAATAGAGCAGCGCCGCACGGACGAGGTCCGCGGTGTTGCGCGCACCGAGCTTGCGCATCGCCTCGGCACGATGGCTCTCGAAGGTGCGCGGACTGATCTGCATCCGCAGCGCACCCTGCTTGTTCGAGTAACCCTCGCTGATCAGCCTCAGCACCTCGCGTTCGCGCTTGGTCAGCCGCTTCTGGCCCGACAACTCCGCGTTCGGCGTACGCTGCGGCTGCGGCGCACGGGCGGCCTGCGTTTCGGCGTCATCGGCTCTGGACGGGATCGGCAAGCCGGCCTTGTGAGGACCGGCAAGCTGCTTGACCACGCCGCAAACGCGCTCGGTCTGCGCCAGCGCATTCTCGATCACCCGCTGCAGATAGGCACGGTCGCCCGTCACAGGCGCGAGCTGATCGCTGTGATGCTTGATCTCACCCATGTAGAGCAGGAGCGCGGTCAGGGGGCCGTTGAGTTCACGGGCGATGGCGGCGGCCATTTCGTCGGCGGCCTTGGCGCGAGCCGCGTTCAGGCGAACGTAGTCGAGCTCTTCGGTCGGAGCGGTGCTGCTTTCGAACCATTCCGACGGCCGCGAATCAGTGGCCGTATCGTTCTGTGACCCCATGTGACTCGTTTAGCGGAACTCATGGCATTCTGTGGTTAACTTTTTTCTCCGTAAGACTACGGTGATTTTGGCAGTTTTGTGCTAAAAAGTTGAAATAGGCACAATTTGTGCTTGTGTGACAGCACCCCTGACTATGTCAGGGTTGATAAATCTGCCCAAATTATGCGCAATCAGGCAAAAGCCTCCTTAACGGTCGCCTCCAGACCGGAAGTCCGCGGGCCCCGGATTTTACGGATAAATTAACGGCGACTTGCTTCTCTATGTCACAATTGAGAGCGCGCAAATGCCTCCACGCATTAGGCCGGTAGGTCTGCTGGAATCGTTGCGGAAGACTGCGTGCCATGAACGAAATCGACCAGCTATCGGAATTCTTGCAGAAGCTGACGCCGCTGTCGCGCAGCTGTCTGCTCAGCGAGCTCGAGCGGCTCGAGCTGTGCGGCATCGACATGCCGGGCTCGGCCGCCGTCCAGGCCCGCTTGCGCGCCGAGTTCCGCAAGGACGGATCGACCCAGGCGCGCGCCACCAGCCCTCACGCTACTTCTTCGCTCCGCTCGAGCTGCTGCTGATCGACGGCGCGCCTGAGCATCCCAACATGGGGCGGATTTCGCGCAACACGCTCACCCCGATCTGGGAGTGGATCTGCCGCGACCTGCTGCCGACCATGGCGCGCGACTACATCAAGGCGATCAACGACCAGGTCGCAGCCAACAACCCGAAGGAAGTGCTGAAGACCGCCTCGACCTTCCAGACCAAGGTCATCAAGGTTCTCGAGAATACCCTGGCATCAGCGGAGAGCACCGAGTTCGCGCGCGCCAAGCTCGCGCAGTACACGGCATCGCGCACCGCCTTCGACGACGTCAGGAAGATGCAGCAGGTGCTGCGCGCCGGCGACGCGCTGCCGAAGTACAACGAGAAGCTGCCCGCGACGATCGCCAAGTTCGACGACGGCCAGGTTGCCCAGATCACCGCGCAGCTCGACGCCTTCAAGAAGTCCAATCCCGAAGCGCTGCCGTTCGCACTGGCGCTGGTGGCGCGGCGACTGAAGACGTCATGGCAATTGGTGCGCCTCGCCACCAAAGCCGCCGCCAGCAAGAGCGCGGCCGACGTCGCCGCCACGCCCTATGCCTGCGTGGTTGCCATGGTGCTCGACCGGCTCGACGACAAGCGCCTCGCGCTCAGGGTTGCGCTCCGGCACAACCGGGTGCTGGTCGCCCGCGACCTGCTCGCCGAAATCTACGACACCGAATATGCGCTCAAGGTCCGCATCGACGGCATCGAGAGTTGCGAATGGGGTGTCCGGCTGCAGCGATTGATGGACGCGATCGCGGCGCTGGTGTCCGCCGAGGTCAGCCGCTTCCCCTCCAACGTCGGACACATTCTCGGCTCACGCCGGCTGCGCAGCCACGACACGCTTGGCGGCAAGCTGTCCTATCTGGCCTGGAAGGGACGCGACGCGGTGCAGGATGGCGCGGCGGCGTTTCGCAAATTGATCGGGCAGACCTGATACCGCACGGCTAACGCGGCAGGCACAGGAAGCGATCGAGAAATCGCCCTGACAGCACGAATCTGAACCACCAATGCATCATCCGCCGCATCGACATAGCTGTAATCCTCGACAGCCCACCACCGGCTGCGCGGAGCATTAGCGCAGGTGCAGCAATACGCATGTGATGTGCTTCACATTTGCGCCCGCACGCCCTGATGCGTTGTCACTGATCCGTCACGCGTCACGCCGAAGCATGCGCGCATCACGTGACATGAGTCTGGCGGCCAGGCGGTACGGTTCCGCACGACTAGGCACAGGCAATTGAGGTGCGCGTTATTCAATTGGGCGAAGCGCGCGTGGCTTCGTCCAATTGCAGGACACCGCCCGGCCGCGCTCGAAAACTGTGCCGCACGAAAATCTCGTATGGTTGTCGCACGCAAGCGCGCCGGCACGCGGGCAGACGTAAAAACTTCTGCAACTAGATCCGGACAATTTTAGACGTGATGCGGGCTTTAACGTTACCCAGATAATTCAACGATCGGCTGAAGCCCTCCATATTTGAAACTGCTCCCCTCGCTAACACCGGTCGCGGAACGGGAGTGGTTTGCGATGAACGATGAAATTGTTGAGCTCGCCGGACGAAGGCCCAGGACCTTCGGTCGGCGAAAGGTAACGCCGCGCGCGTGCGTCGCCGACGGCAAGCGCCATCTGCGCGCTTTCCTCGCGGAGGTGCTGGAGGATCTCGGCTTCGTCACCAGCGAATGCGCCAGCGCCGACGAGCTGCAGGCCGTGCTGACGAGCGACCTGCCGGACCTGATCCTGCTCGGCATTGCCGCCGACGGCATCGAGCCTGGACAATTTCTGGAGACGCTGGTCCGGGGTGCGTTCGACGGCAAAGTTCTGGCCGTCGGCGCTCGCGAGTCGATCATCGTCAGGGCCGTGCAGCAGGTCGGCGAGGAATATGGCCTTGCGATGCTGCCGCCGCTGACGACGCCCTTTGCCGCGGAGACGCTGCGCGATCGCGTCGCGATGCTGCTACCGGACGAGCCGGCGCCGAGCCCGGCCGTGCATGTCGGCGAGGCCCTGCATGCCGGCTGGCTCGAGCTCTGGTACCAGCCCAAGATCGACGCGCGCACGCTGATCCGCTGCGGCGCCGAGGCGCTGGTGCGGATGCGGCATCCGACCTGGGGCGTGGTGCCGCCGGCCTATTTCATCCCTGAGGAGCACGATCCGCACCTGCGCGACCTCTCGGAGTTCGTGATCGAGCGCGCCGTACAGGACTGGCACTATCTGCTGGAGCAGCAGAGCCAGGTCGATCTGTCGATCAACCTGCCTGCGTCGTATCTGAAGGAGCCGCAGGCGGTGCGCGATCTCTGCCGCCGCGTGCCGACGCATCCGGCCTTCGGCGGACTGACGATCGAAATCGACAGCGAGGAGGCGATCCGCGATCTCGATCTCCTTGCCGAGGTCGCGCGCGAGGTGCGCCTGCACAATATCGGCCTGTCGATCGACAATCTCGGCGCCAACTGGCCGTCGCTGATGGATCTGGACAAGATTCCCTTCATCAAGCTCAAGGCCGACCGGCACTTCGTCACCGGCAGCGGCAGTGACCGCCTCAAGCGCACGGTGTGCCGTCACATCGTCGAGCTTTCACATGGCTACGGCGTGCGCGCCGTCGCCGAGGGCGTCGAGAGTCGCGCCGACCTCGTATCCGCGAACGAGCTCGGCTTCGACCTCGTGCAGGGCTTTCTGTTCGGCAAGCCGATGCCGCTGAAGAAGTTCGCAAGGGGCGCGCTGACGAAGACGGTGATGGGACAGGCGTGAGATGCGGCCTCAGGCATATCGCCGCGCGAAGAAGACGCAGACCACCACGAGCGCAGTCGCGGCGATCATGCTCCATGCGACCGGCTCGTGCAGCAGGAAGCCGGCGAGCGCGAGGCCGAAGAATGGTTGAAGCTGTTGCAATTGACCGACGCGGGCGATGCCGCCGCTCGCGAGCCCGCGATACCAGAAGATGAAGCCGACGAACATGCTGAAAATCGAGACGTAGGCGAGCCCGATCCAGGCGGGCGCACCGACGCCGCTCCATGTCGGCGGCCAAGTCAGAAGCGCGACCGGCAGCATCAGCGGCAAGGCGAGCAGCAGCGCCCAGGAGATCACCTGCCAGCCGCCGAGGCGGCGCGACAGCGCGGCGCCTTCGGCATAGCCGAGGCCGCACAGCACGATCGCGGCGACCATCAGGAGATCGCCGGTGAGTGAGGCCGTGCCGTCATTCGACAGCGCGAAGCCCGCCACCGTGGCGCTGCCGAGAATTGCGAACAGCCAGAACATCGGCTTCGGCCGCTCGCCGCCGCGCAGCACGGCGAAGATCGCGGTCGACAGCGGCAAGAGGCCGATGAAGACGATCGAATGCGCCGAGGTGATGTGCTGAAGCGCGAGCGCGGTCAGCAGCGGGAAGCCGACCACGACACCTATGGAGACGATGGCAAGCGAGACGAGATCCCCCCGCTGCGGTCGCACCTGACGAAGCAGGCCGAGCACGGCCAAACCGATCAGCGCCGCGATGACCGCGCGCGCCGAGGTCAGGAACAACGCGGAGAAGCCGCCGACCGCAACCCGCGTCGCCGGCAGCGAGCCGCTGAAGATGATGACGCCCAGAAGCCCGTTGCCCCAGCCGCCGCCCGCAGATTGCATGTCCGTCCCGATCTTTTTGAGACGCGATAGTCGGGCTTCGGCGATGGCGGGACCAGCGACAATTCAATACAATCTGGCAAAACTGTATGGGTATGGAAGGGCACACACTTTGGACGGCGAGACGCAAACCAGAGGCCGAGGCGGAACGCGGACCATCGACGTGATGAGCGCGATCCGCGCCAAGGTCGCCGGTCGCGCGCTCAGCGCCGGTGACCGCCTGCCCTCGATCCGCAGCCTGGCTGCGACGCTGAAGGTTTCGCCCTCCACGGTGGTCGAAGCCTATGATCGCCTCGCCGCGGAGGGCCTGATCCGCGCCCGCCGCGGCTCGGGCTTCTATGTCTCGCCAACCGTTACGCCGCCGCTGGCACTGACCGAAGTCGAACCGCGCCGCGACCGGGCGGTCGATCCGTTCTGGGTCTCCAGGCAATCGCTCGACACCGACGCGGCGGTGCCAAAGCCCGGTTGCGGCTGGCTGCCACCGGCGAGGATGCCGGAGGAAGCGCTGCGTCGCGCCACGCGCGCGCTGGCCCGCAGCGATGCCGGCGTGCTGACCAACTACGGCTCGACATCCGGCTCCCTCGCATTGCGCCGGCTGCTGCTTGCCCGCCTCGCCGAGGACGGGATCGAGGCCTCGATCAACCAGCTGATGCTGACGGGATCGGGCACGCAGGCCACCGATTTGATCTGCCGCTTCCTGCTCCGCCCCGGCGACACGGTGCTGGTCGACGATCCCTGCTACTTCAATTTTCGGGCATTGCTGCGGGCGCATCAGGCCAGAATCGTCAGCGTGCCCTACACGCCGTCCGGCCCGGATGTCGCGCGCTTCGAGCAGATCCTTCGTGATGAGAGGCCGCGGCTCTACATCACCAATTCAGCGCTGCACAACCCGACCGGCGCGACGCTGTCGCTCCAGATCGCGCACCGGCTCCTGACCGCGGCCGCCGCGCACGACCTCACCATCGTCGAGGACGACATTTTCGGCGACTTCGAGCCGGAGCGCTCGCCGCGCCTGGCCGCGCTCGACGGATTGAACCGCGTGATCCGTATCGGCAGCTTCTCCAAGACGCTGTCCGCCTCGGTGCGCTGCGGCTACATCGCGGCGCGCGCCGACTGGGTCGAGCACCTCGTCGACCTCCAGGTCGCAACCAGCTTCGGCGGCCCGAGTCCGGTTGCGACCGAGATCATCGCCAACGTGCTGGCCGGCGGCAGCTATCGCAAGCACATGGACGAGCTCCGGCAAAAGCTCACACGCACGCGTCGCGACGTGGCGCGTAGGCTTCAGGCGCTTGGCATCGAGCCGTGGTTGATGCCGCGCGGCGGATTCTTCCTCTGGTGCCGCCTCACCGGCGGACAGGACGCCACGGCTTTGGCGCGCACGGCGCTCGAAGAGGACGTGGTGCTGGCACCGGGCAACGTGTTCAGCGTGGCGCAGACTGCGGCGGAGTTCATGCGCTTCAACGTCGCGCACATGAACGACCCGCGGATGTGGGACGTGCTGCGGCGGGCGTTGAAGACGCGGCCGAAATGAACGGCCGCTAGTACAACGGCTCCTCATACACCGGTTCGCCGTCGAGCAGCAGGCGCTTGATGGCGGCGCGGCCTGAGGGAAGCACGGAGGCGACGACCCGCAGCTTCTGCTGGTTGCGGGCCTGCTCGAGCGTCTTGCCCTCGCCTTCGGGCACGAAATAGCTTTCGAGCCCGTATTTGATCGTCAGCTTGTCGCAGAAGGTGCGACCGGACCCGCAGGAATAATTGACGCGGCCGCGGATCAGCACTTCAGGAGCCGTGACCGCGACAGGCGCGGCATGCACCGAGACGGCCTCGTAAAGCCCATTGGCATTGGGCGCGAGCTTGACGAACACGATTGGCTTGCGCTCGGGGGCCGGCGTGCCGGCGAGCGCGCCTGCCGGCAGTTGCGAGATGTCGTAGCGGAGCACGACATAGTCGCCGCGCAGGAGATCGCGCGGATCGACCGGCTGCGTCTGCAGGGTCACCTCACGTCCCTCGCGCAGGATCTGCATGCGATCGGCGACCATCAGGACCAGCAGCAGGCATTGCAGCAGGATGGCGGCGCCGAACAGCACGGCTTTCGGGATGCGCTGCCAGAGCCTTGCGACGGATGCGATCATCTCGTTCATCGCTCAGCCCTCGGCAACGCGCGATTGAGCGCGGTGGCAAACACGACGGCGACGATGCCGGCCGCGGCAAGGAAGGCCGAGCGGCGCAGCAGCGAGCCCTTCACCGCCCAGGTGATAGCAGCGATGACGCCGGCGATGCCGAGCCAGCCGGCGACGATGCGCGGACGGACATCATCGAGCATGCCGGAGACGACGAGGCACAGCATGGCGCAGAGCAGCGCGGCATAGGCGAACCAGGGCTCGCCGGCCGCGGAGGCCGGCCAGATCGGCGGCGCGAGCAGGACGAGCCCGATCGAACATCCCGCCAGAACTTCACCGGCGCGCCTGGTGAGCGCGGCGGACGCGAGGGCGAGGATCACGCCCGCAGCCCCGCACAGGATCGCCCACAACGGCTGGGCTGACTCGGTGCCGGTCCGGAAGCGGAAGAGGTCGTCGACCGTCGTCACCTCCAGGAAAGCGACCACGGCCAGCGCAAACGCGCCGTAGATCGACAGAACGCTCCCGAGCCGGAGCGTCCGCGGCGACGGCGCAGCCGCGATCGCGAGCCCGGCACCGAACAGCAGGGCCGCGCCGTTCGCGAGCACGAAGGACGGCTGGGCGCCGTCGAGGTCGAAGCGAACCGACGTCGCGATCCACCACGGCAGCACGGCCAGCGCGACGAGGTGGGCGGCGACGCGGGAATTCCACGCCAGCGCAAGCGCGGCGGCGATCAGCCAGACCATCACGAACAGAAGATGCAGCACATCCGGCGCATCATAGATGCGCATGCAGCTCCAGATGCAGGCGGCCACGAGGCCGACCGCGAGCGCGCCGCGCGAGCCAGTCAGCAGCGCCGTGGCGAACGCTCCGATCGACCACAGCAGCATGCCGCCGGCGAAGTCGTCGCCGAGATGATACATCTGGCCGACCAGCGCGATGCCGGCGCCGAAGATGATGGCGCCGATGCTGGCGCAGAGATCGGCCAGAACATCGCGGCCGGACGCTGCGAACCAAGCCCCGAGGGTGCCTGCGACGACCATCCCTGCGAGCAGGATCGCGAACCGCGCCAGCCGCGCGATCTCGGTCCAGTGCGCCGCGACGAAGGCCAGGAAGGCGGCGGCGATCAGCAGCCCGCCGACGATGCCGACGACCACCGCGATGTTGATGCCGGGCGCCAGCGGCGGCAGCGCATTGCGGATGGAGAGCGCAGCCGCCGGCGCGATCACGCCATCGGCCTCCCATTGCGCCAGATCAGCTTCGAGGCGCTGCCGGTAGGTCTTGTCGAACATCGTCGTGAATTACCTCGCTCCCAGCCGGCTGGCGGGATGCTGTTGGTCGGACCGTAGCGGTAGCAGGTTCAAGCTGGCACTGCTTTGCGGGAGCATTCGGCGACCGGATAACACAAATGTCGAAAACAACCCCATGCACAGTAGACGGCGGCTGCAAGATCAACGACTTAGGCGAGTCGATGCGCATGGAGTGATTATTGGTCTGCATCGGTGCTGGATCGCGCGATGGCCGACGCTCCGGCCGGGCTTCCAGGCGCCCTTTGGCGGTCGGCAGCGACAAGCGGCGATCGTCGTCGCGGCGAGTTTCGGATGACATCGCCCGTCGCTTGACTCGTCGGGCAAAACAGTGGCACTATGCCAAAATTCCGAAATACGTTGCTTCCCGTCTGATCCGGCCGTCCGCGTGTCGCCGCCGGCCGCGTTCGGATCGGCAGAGTTCTCGCCGGCCTCCCGAGGGCGACAGAGTGGCACGGTCGACGCTAGTTCGGACCTTTTGATTGCCCGGACTTTCGCCACCAAACAGTTCAGTTTAGTGCACTGTCACCGTAACACCCGGGGGCCGGACGACAAAAATTCGAAAACAACCCCATGCATCGTAGACGGGAATTGCAAGATCAATGGGTTAGGGGAGGGCTGGATCAGGTAGCTCGGTGGCCAAGCTGGCTTGACGGAACATACCGTGAACAACTATACATTCTGGGACGAATCGATGACAAGCTGTCAGTTGATTGTCCCAGGATGAAAAGCCATGCCCCGCTCGCATCACTCAGTCGAATTCGAAGCTCTTCGACTGAAGACGGGATTATCACGGGTCGAGACAGCCAGTCTCCTCGGCGTCACGGAGCGGACCGTCATTCGATATGAGAGCGGCGATTCTCGTCCTTCTCCGATCGCCTTGAAATGGCTTCAAGAGTACTTGGCAAGGATACCCGAAAAACGTCGACGACCGGCCACGTTCAGGTTCATCGATCTGTTCGCAGGTATCGGCGGCCTGAGGATCGGCTTCGATGCGATCGGGGGGCAGTGTGTATTCACGTCCGAGTGGGACAAGTATAGCCAAATCACGTACCGCGAAAACTTTGGCAGCGACCATCCGATCGCCGGAGACATCAGGGAATATTCAATGGACCCGGCACAGATACCAGCGCATGATGTGCTGCTCGCTGGCTTCCCCTGCCAACCGTTCTCGATTGCCGGCGTCTCCAAGAAAAACGCACTAGGGCGTCCGCACGGATTTCTTTGCGACACGCAGGGCACACTGTTTTTTGATCTCGCGCAGATCATCGCGCACCATAAGCCTTCGGTCTTCTTGCTGGAAAACGTGAAGAACCTCCAGCGGCACGACAAGGGGCGCACCTTTGCGACTATTGTGAATGTCCTCAGAAACGAGCTGGGCTACGAAATTCATCATCGTGTCGTCAGCTCTGCTCCTTGGGTCCCCCAGAAACGCGAACGCATTTTCATTGTAGGGTTCAAGACCGAAAGCAATTTCGATTTTGATCGACTCGTCATTCCTGAAGAAGGGCCGAAACTTGGTTCGATTTTAGACCCTAATGGAGCAGTCGACCCAAAATATACGCTGACTGCGCATCTCTGGAGATATCTGAAGGGGTACAAGGAAAAGCACGAGTCGAAAGGCAACGGATTCGGCTACAGCCTGTTCGGTCCAAATGATGTCGCCCGCACTCTTTCAGCCAGATACTTCAAGGACGGTTCAGAAGTCTTGATTGCCCAACAAGGCAACCGGCCGCGTCGCTTGACGCCACGCGAGTGCGCAAGGCTCATGGGCTTCCGTCACGTGGACGGGTCGGAATATCGGATCCCTGTTTCAGACACCCAAGCGTACAGGCAATTCGGGAACGCTGTGGTAGTGCCTGTCGTCGCGGCAATCGCTCAGTTGATGAAGCCTCACATTCTGGCTGCGGTCGAAAATCGGTCACATCGCAAGGCGACGCAGCAATCGGAATTGCCCTTTGTGAAGGAATCAGATCGAGCGTTTGTCTATGGTTGATGTCGTATCACCCGCGGTGCGAAGCCGGATGATGGCCGGCATCCGGGGCAAGAATACGAAGCCAGAATTGATTATCCGGCGAGGTCTTCATGCAAGGGGCTTTCGTTATGTTCTGCACGACAATCGTCTGCCGGGAAGGCCGGACCTGGTGTTTCCCAAGCATCGCGCCGTGATATTCGTCCACGGTTGCTTCTGGCACGGCCATTGTTGTCATTTGTTCAAATTGCCAAGTACGCGACGAGACTTCTGGCAAAAGAAGATCAACCGCAATCAACAAGTAGATCGTAACGCAATTGTCGCCATCAAGGACGCCGGTTGGCGCTACTGCGTTATTTGGGAATGCGGCCTCAAGGGACGCGAGGCCATGCCTGTCGACTTGCTCCTTGATCGATGTTCAAGCTGGCTTCGTTCAAAGCGACGCTCGTATGAGCTACTGGGAGCACGTGGAAGATGAAGCGGGGGTATCTTTCGGAGTATTTCGTAGGTGTCGCCGCAAAGACGTTGGCTGCGACCGAAGTTGACCCAGAGACTTCCCGTGGTCACGAATACCAAGGCGTTGACGCCTTCCGCGAGTTTCTTGGCTCACCCGATACCAAAAAGAAGATCGACGTTACGTACATTCGTTTGGATGATGACGAACCGCCGCTCAGGCTCGAACTCGACGGCACTTGGTATAACAGCCGAAAGAACCAGCCTCACCGAGAACCCGAATATCGGCTCTATTATCCGGCCACAGCGGAGGAAGTGGTTCGTAAGGCACGAGCTGGAGACACACTCTTCTTTTGCAAGCCGAAAGCTGGTCCACTATTGGCGATGAGTTGCGCCGCGGGCAGCGCAATTGAGCAACAACTTTGCTGGCTCTTCGGCCTGCACGCGACTGGCGATCGTTTCGGCGATAACAAGCGTGACCTGCGTCGAGAGCGTGGTCAGGAATTGTCCTTTACCGCCCGCTATATTCTCGAGCTGATCGAGATAGAAGCTATTATCACTGAGGACGAGTGGCTCGAAGCGATCCTAAAAAAGTTTGGCTCCAAATTTCCCTCGACAAGCCTGTTCTCCGAATTCGCGAGAAAGCACGCTCCCGAGACAAGCGTTCGAGACGATCCCGATCATGCTCTCACGACATGGATCGAATTCGAGGAAAGGCTATTCCGCACCTTGGAACGGCACATTGTATCGGAGCGACTGGCCAACGGCTTTATGTCAGGCAAGCAGGCCGATGTTGAGGGTTTCATCAAATTTTCCTTGAGCGTTCAGAACCGACGCAAGTCACGAGCCGGGTCGGCACTCGAAAATCATCTCGCCGCCATTTTTACAGCGAGAAAGCTCAAATTCGAAAGAGGGGTAAGGACTGAGAATAACAATAAGCCCGACTTTCTCTTTCCGGGTGCAAAAGAATATGCGTCATCAGCCTTTTCTGCGAATCGTCTCATGATGTTGGGAGCGAAGTCAACTTGTAAGGACCGCTGGCGTCAGGTTTTGACTGAAGCGAACCGGATCAAAAGGAAGCATCTTTTGACACTGGAGCCAGGAATCTCGGAGAATCAAACGTCGGAGATGCGCACCAAATCATTGCAGCTCGTCCTACCCAAGAATCTCCATGAAACCTACAAACCGGCTCAGCAAGGATATCTCCTAGCGCTATGCGAGTTTGTCAATCTGGTGGAAAAGGCCCAACGCTAAGTCGTCGTCCTAGCTTTTCGTCGCGGCTAAAGGCGGCTGTCCAGCATCTGCAGGAGCCGCATTGTGGACCACCCGGCTCTGCTGCTCCGGGCGCCCGATGGCGGTGTTGGACCGGTGCACCTTGATTCCCTATCCAGGCGCGGACGAGAATTATTGTTGGAGAGCGAATGCCGGCGGTCTTTAGCAGCGAGCTGTACGCGCTCCCCCGGCACGCACTACCCGCACGTTCGCGTTCAGACCGCCCGGCGTTGGCGCGACAGCTACACCAAACTTGCGGGAGCAGAGGAGCCGCCATGGACTTTGGAGCGCCTTAGCACGTCATTACGGCTGCGCGGCTGCCGCCGTCACAACACCCTTCGCCGCCGCTGCTTTCGGCGCGCTTTTCCACTTCGCGAACTCCTTTGGCAGCAGCGCCAGAAGACTGCCCGACGCCATGTTCTCGGAATCGAAAGTCAGATCAAACTGCTGCATGACCGCTGCAAGCCGGCGGACGCTTCCACCGGTATTCTTGCCGCCGGTTACGCCCCTTCGCGGCCGCCCCGTCACAGGGTCACAGTAGAGCCTGCTGGCTTCGGCAATGGTCCGGCGGCTCCCGACGAGAAACTGACGGCTTCCCAGCTGTTCCAAGATATCTCCGTGACGGCCGAGGCGATCGTCCTCTTCCCTGGACGCGAGCAGAAATAGCCGCGCATCTTCTCCATGCTGATGGACAGTCTGCCACGCCGACCGCACGAGCTGTCGGTAGTAATGCCGAAAATCCCTCGATAGAATGTACCTGTACTCCTTTTCAGGCTTGCGATGGCCGTTACCGTCAGGCGGACAAAGCTGGTCAAACCAGAGGAGGGCGAGCGCCGTCCAGAGACCGCGATCACGCGCGAGCGATGCGGGCTCCAACGACGCGAGCAGTGTGTTCAGATATTTTCCGAACTCATACCTGTCCTTGAATACGAATTTTTCCGCAATGATCGCAGCGCCGAGCGGCGCCGAAGTTTCCGGACTGGTCAGGAGATGCAGGGGAAGCGCTCCGCTGGCTCCCCCGGCAATCCAGTCGCCGAACTGCAAGATTCCTTCTTCATTCAAGCGCCTGAGTTGCATCATGCACCTCCCTCGACCATCGTGCGAATGGCCTGAACAAATCCGTGGGCCTCGCAGAATTTCCTTATCGTTGCCTCCACCCAGCTAGCCCGATCCTCATCACCAATCTCGGAAAGCTCGTCGTCAATGCCGAAGCTCTCGCGCAGGTACCGCAACCACATCCCGCGCCAGTCTTCCTCGTCGTCATCGTCTGGGGTGTTATCAACAACCAGCCGCTCAAGCACCACCCGGAGCGCCGCGGGCAGAATCGCTCCCCGCAGGAACGGATTTTCCAAGAGCCTGTGCTTGAAGCCCGGCACACGGTAGTTGAGCAGCAGCCATGGACCGCTGTCGTCGATCTCCACGCGCCAGACTTCATCCCCGAGATCGCTTTCCCGGATCGGAAATATGCTGCGCTTGCCTTCCTCATTGTCGTTACCCGCCGAGCGGATGCGGTCTGCCGAGCCGAGAAGCTTTCCGCCACCGCCTGCCTCGACGACCTTCAGACGGAAAAGGGTAGTGGTGTCTCGATCCAGTTCGTTCAGATGCAGCACGGCTGGGATGTTCGGCGTACCGACCGTCCCGCAGTTGAAGCGCATCCCAAAAGACCCTTGATAGGCTTCGAGTACAATTCCGGACTGATCCGGAAATCCGAGACCCTGAAGGTCGAAGCGGGCCGTCGCGGCCTGCGGTGCCCCGTCCTCGGCGTTCGCAATGCGGATATCGACGCGCTCGCGCTGTATCCGCTTGCGGCCAGTCGAGTTGATACGCTTTTTTGCAGTTGCCATCAGACAGTCCTCGCATCAACGAGCAGATCGCGATTCTCGTCAAAGCCGGACACGGTGAGCCCGAAGTCCGGCGATGCCACTAGGAGACGCAGCTTATTCGAACGCACGGGCGTTACGTCCGCGTTCTTCAGCTCGATCTCCAGCTCCCCCTCGTTCAGGTCAAAGTCGAGCCGGCTGTGCGCTTTGAATCCGTCTCCGCGCACAATGTCGTAGGCGACCCGGACATCGACGGTCTTCGGGTAGGTCCAAGCTGAAGCGCCCGGCCCCGGCGCAATCGTGAAACCGCCCTTGCGCGACTGGATGCTGATTGCCTTCGCCCGCTTCGGAAGGACCGGCACGACGACTTTCACGCGCTTCTTCGGTCCCTGCACAGAGCGCGCCTTGTCGGCCAGCGAGAAGAAATCGACAAGTGCATCACGGTCTTCCTGCTCGACGCGCTCGGCAACAAGGGAATACAGGTCCCGAAGCGCGTAACGGACATGTCGCAGGGTCTGCGCTGGCGAACGCCACCGCTGCGAAAGCTTCTCGGCATTGGCGTTCCAAGCCGTATGAGCAGGGTTCTCCGCGTCGCCGAGAAAGTCGACTATATCGCCGTCCGATGCGACCATGGCCCCGTACGCGTGTGTGCCGCTGAAGTACCTGTTCTCGCCAGGTACCGTGATTGCCCCTCTTACGAACAGAGCAAACGGCTTCTCGCCGTCCGGCAGTGGCTTCAGGAACAGATCGATGAAGCTGTTCGCATCACCACCGGCCTTCGGCTTCAGGCGGACAGGCACTCGCACGTGAAGAAGCTTGTGCGCCGCGAACGCCGACTTCATCGACGCGATGTCCGCTTCGACGAAATTTGAAACTGCCAGCCCGTTACCGTTGATTGCACCCTGCGCGTTGACCGGCGGAGTGGCACCGAGCCTGTTGCTGACTTCTTCAACGAAGCCGAGAGGAATTCGAGCACCAGCCGCGCCGCCACCGCTCGAAGTCGCCGCCGCGACCTTATGAAACGTCTTGTCGTCGATCAGGACACTCCCGACCTCGACCACGAGACGTCCGGCAAGGATCGGAAAGTAGTAGTTCCTCACCACACCGCCGATGATCGACTGCTCGGTGATGTCCTGGTTGGGATAGGGAATCGCGATCGAAAGACCCGTCTCGGTCGTCCGCGCGATCCCGAGCAGTGCGCGCATCGCCTGCACCGTGCCCGCGTCACTCACCGGATGCTGGAGCCTGTCGATCCCGCGTGCACCGAACCAGAAACCGTGCGCGGCACGCCGTTTGCCGCCGAACACGTGGTTCGAGAGCACAGCTTGGCCCATGAACAGGGGCGCGGCATCACCCGAGCGAAGTGTCAGTCCGAAAAACGACCTGATCTGCGAGGACGTAGAGAACACAAGCTTGCCGAGACCCCAGCGGCCGCCCTGCTTGCCTCCCTTCCCAGACTTGCCGTGGCGCCGCCAGAAATTGTGGAAGTTTTCTCCATCAAGCGCTTCGGGGTTGCCCGTCAACCCGCGCGTGTTGAAATCTTCGATGACGAGAACCCGCACGCTCGCTTGGTCGATGGCGGAGGCGTCGACGCCACAGACCTGTAGGTGCGGGCGAAGGTTCGCAAAGAGGGAACCGAGCTGCTGCGTCTGGTTCTGTCCGAGACTGCGGATCGCAAAGCGCACCTTTACCGCACCCGCCCCGGCCGGCGCGTCGGTCGAGTTCTGAATCACCTCCCGAACCAGCGCTTCCGCCAGTTCAACGTCATCATTATTAAACTGGTCGCGCTGCGTTGGCTCTTGTTCGACAAGCGACGCGGGCAACTCTTCAAATTCCCAGTCAGCCATTAATCATCTCCCAGCTTGAAATCACTGTCGCGGCTTCCGCCGTCTTCGCCGAAGCGCTGTTTCGCTGCGTCGGTGGCTTTCTGGATCGCGCGGAACATCTTCTTCACGTCGCTCTCGTCAAACTCGTAAGCGCCCCTGTTAGAAAGATTGCCGATCAAGCGAATGTCCTGAATGGCGCGGTTTACTCGCGCCTCAGCCAGCTTCACGAATTTTTCGCGCTTTTCGCTCACGCCAACCTCAACGGTATTGATTACATAGAAAAGAAATCAAAATCTTGAGCCATATGTTAGCAAAATATCTGATATGTTATCAACATTTGAAATATATTGCGAATAATTTGCCGATAACATACTAATATATATAGATTATCTAAAAATTATTGAACTTACTTATGTGCCTGAGCAACACTTTTCGACCGGTCGGCGGTGTCCTAGGTTGGTCCTTTGCCGGAATACCAATTCAAATTCTTGCCCCGCTCGTCATTGCCGCAATCGAGAACTTTCGAACTCGTTGGTCAGCGCTTCTGAGCATCGAGTCGTATTCGGTGTTCGAGCCGCCGGCTTGGCAATCCGTGAAGGCCGTTGCTCGCCCCAATGCTCAAAGCATAAATGACGACTACCTATATCGGCCGGTCGCCGCCTGCACGCCGCGCTACGGCAAGAGATAGCTAAGTTTCTTGGAGTCGCCGCTGAGCTAGCGTGGCCATACGCCTTCGGACGAAGAGTGGTAGGCCACCATCGATCTTATTAATGCGGCGCTCGCATTGCCGCTTCTGCGTCTATGCATGCTCACGCTGCGCACTAGGCCGCATGACGGTAAGCCGGATGTTCGTGCCGCTTAGCCAATGCAAACCTGTGAGTGCTGGCCGCACTCGAACCGGTAGCGAATAAAATAAGCAGTTTCTTCATCAACTGCGAAGCGTGGGCGAAAATATGGGCCGTCGAACCACCCACGTCCGAAGCCCTGAACTGTACGACTGTTAGACCTGAATGGCGGAGAGGGAGGGATTCGAACCCCCGATAGGCTTGCACCTATGCCGCATTTCGAGTGCGGTGCATTCAACCACTCTGCCACCTCTCCTGAAGGCGCCATGGTAGGGGCAGGGCCCCTGTGGTTGGGGGCGTTAATAGGCGAGGATGGCTGGCCAGACAAGGCGCGAAAGGGGAAAATCCGCCGCCTTCCAGCCCCGCACCAGTTGAATTCGTGTTTGACGCGTTTTCCTGGCGCGAACCGGGGTCCACTTCGCTTGAAAACGCTTCTAGCCGGGAGGAACTGCCGTGGAGCACCTGACCATCAAGGCCAATGGCGCTGATTTCCATCTGGTCCGGGCTGGAAGCGGCAAACCGCTGCTTTTGCTGCATGGTTGGCCGGAATTCTGGCTGACCTGGGAGCCGGTGATATCGAGGCTTTCGGACCGCTTCATGCTGATCGCGCCCGATCTGCGCGGCTTCGGCGACAGCGACAAGCCGGATGGGCCTTTTGGTCCGGACGGCCATGCCGCGGACATGCTGGCGGTGATGGACGGGCTCGGCATCGAGCGATTCGGGGTGGTCGGCCACGACGTCGGCGGCGCCGTGATTCAGCCGCTGGCCCGGCAGGCGCCCGGGCGGCTGGCGGGGCTGTTCTTCTTCGATTTCGTCTATCCCGGCATCGGGCCGCGCATGGCGGCGCCTGATCGGCTCAACCACATCTGGTACCAGTCCTTCCACCAGATGGAGATGGCGCCGCAGCTTGTCGGCGCGAGCCGCGAGAGCTGCCGGCTCTATATCAGCCACTTCCTCAAGGGCTGGGCGCATCGCAAGAACGCCTTCGACGACGTGCTCGACGACTTCGCCGACAATTTCTTCAGAGAAGGCAACCTCGCCGGCGGCTTTGCGCATTATCGCGCGTCCCATGCCGGGCGGGTCGCGATGATGAAGGGCGAGGCGCCCAGGCTGCCACCGATCGACGTGCCAACCTGCGTGCGCTGGGCCGAGCACGATCCGCTGTTTCCCTATGCCTGGACCGACCGGCTGGGCGAGACGTTCAGCGATGCCGATGTTGCGATGTTTCCCGATGTCGGACACTTCCCGCATCGGGAAGATCCGGATCGCGCGGCCGCGGAGATCGCGGCGTTTTTTCAACGGATCGGCTGGAGCTGAAGACAGGGTGGGACCGCCAGACGCGGTAAACACTGGCGGTCCCGTGCCGCTCATTGAAATACTGGCTGGGAAGGGCGGCTTCGCCGGCCAGGTGAGGCGACGGTTCGACCGTAGCGTGCGCCCTGTGCGCCGCAACGCAATCCGTCCCTTAACCTAACCAGTCAAGGTTACTCCTTGTCTGACTTGCTGCTTTCCTTGCCCTTTTTCTTCCCGTTCTCCGAGGACTCTTTCCCGTTGCCATTGCCGCTGTCCTTGCGGCGGTTGGTGAAGCGGGCATTGCCGAGGCCGGTGCCGATGGTCAGCACGCCCCAGCGGTCGATATCCTGCATGAACGGGACCTCGGAGAGGCCCTGAACCACGCCGTCATTGTGCATCAGGATCGCGGTGTCGTGCTCGCCGATCTCCGGGATGCCCTCGATCAGGCTCGCCGGCAGGTTGAACTTGCTGCTCTCCCAATTGCCCGGCAGGTTCTGCGCGCCCTTCTCGATCGAGCCGTCCTCGTTGATCACGCCCGGACAGGCGATGCCGATGAAGGGCGCGAGCTTGAAGCCGTCCTTCTCGGCTTCGGTGATCAGCCCTTTCAGCATCTTGGTGAGCCGCTTCACCGCGCCTTCGCGGGTCGGCTCGTCGTCGGCATGGCGCCACAGCTCGGATTTCACGACCTTGGCCTTCGACAGGTCTTTTGCCTTCTTCCAGCTGGTTTCCACCAGGCCGCAGCGGATATTGGTGCCGCCGATGTCGACCGCGAGGATGCTGTCATGGGCCTCGAAGATCCATGACGGCGCCAGATGCAGCGCGCCGATCAGGCCGGCTTCATCGGGATGGGCGCGGATCGGCACCATGTCGATCTTGAAATCCTCGGCCTTCAGGATGATCTGGGTCCGCGCGATGGCGAGCTCGCCGAGCCTGGAATCGCGAAAGCCGCCGCCGACCACGATGCGTTCGGTCTTGCCCCAGGCCTTGGTCTTGAGGAAGCGGCGGGTGACGTAAGCCAGCTCCTGGGCAAAATCCTCGATCGCGCTGTGCACCACCGCGGAGGCCTCGGTGTCGTCGCCGACCAGGATGGCGTCCAGCGTCTTCTTGCTGATCTCGTCCGACGGCTCCTTGCCGAACGGATCCTCGCCGGTCTTGCGCAGCGGCTTGCGCCAGCGGTCGAGGATTTTTCGGAACGCGCCCTTGCTGGCGCGGTCACCGAGAAAACCATCCTCGTCCTTCATCTCGATGTTGAAGCTGTCGACGTCCACCGACGGCAGCCGCTCGGCGCCGTGATGGGCGATGCCCGTCGTCGTTTTGACCAACTCGTCCGTTGCCATGGAAGCCCTTGCCCGGTTACCTGTTCCGGCCGGGACAACGGCGCGGGAACCCGTTGGTTGCAGCGCGGACCGAGATTCGATCGCAGGCCCGAGAGACGGCCAAATCCTTCAAATCCGGGCCGTTTTCGCCCGGTTTTCCTTGACTCCCCGGGATCGGCGGCTATAAGTCCCACAACCGGCGCGGGGCGTTTCTCGCGCCGCTTGTTTTTGCGCGGTTTTTCAAAGGGATAACTCCCGCCCGCACAAAACTCGCAATAAACCCATCGCGACTGACAAAAAGCCGGCCCCGACAAACTGTCGCGAGGCCGGGAATGAACACGAAGGAAAACAACGATGTTCGCAGTCATCAAAACCGGCGGCCGGCAGTACCGCGTCGTTCCGGATGATGTCCTGGAAGTAGGCAAGATCGAAGGCGAAGTCGGCTCGATCATCCAATTGACTGAAGTTCTGGTGGTCGGCGGCGACACGCCGATCCTGGGTCTGCCGACGGTTGCCGGTGCATCCGTGGCCGTCGAGGTGCTCGACCACAAGCGCGGACCGAAGGTCATCGCGTTCAAGAAGCGCCGCCGCAAGAATTCGCGCCGCAAGCGCGGCTACCGCGACGAGATCACGGTGCTGCGCATCAGCGAGATCCTGACCGACGGCGCCAAGCCCACCAAGGGGCCGCGTCCGAAGCGGGAGAAGGTCGTCAAGGAGACGGCCAAGGAAGAAGCCGACGCCGCATAAATTGATCACGCCAATTCACGAATTGATGCGTGAGAAATTGTGAAATGATTCCGTCAAGGAATTGATCTAGAACTACGCAGGATTTGGAGACGAGCCATGGCTCACAAAAAAGCAGGCGGTTCATCGCGCAACGGTCGCGATTCCAAGGGCAAGCGCCTCGGGATCAAGGCGTTCGGCGGGGAAGTCGTCATTCCCGGCAACATCATTGCGCGTCAGCGCGGCACCACCTGGCATCCCGGCCTTAATGTCGGCATGGGCACGGACCACACTCTGTTCGCCAAGATCGAGGGTCGCGTCACGTTCCAGGCCAAAGCCAACGGCCGCACCTTTGTATCGGTACTCCCGCTCGCAGAGGCGGCTGAATAGACGGTGGATCAAATTTGGAGTCCGCCGGGTCCTTAGACCGAACCGGCGGAGTCCTTGAGATCATAGCGATCGAAGGCTCCAGGGGAGGCAGGGAAACCGGCCTCCCCTTTCGTCTGACGAGTTCACTTTTGACTTGGTGACTTTGACGGAGCCGGACATGTTGCAGGATTTCTCGAGCGCGACCTTGGCTGAGGCGAGACCAAGCGTCGTCGCCACCGAACGACTGACCTTGCGGCGGCCGACCCTCGCCGACGTCAGGACCATCGCCCGCCTCGCCAACGACCGCCGCGTCGCCGAAAACACCCGCCGGCTGCCGCATCCCTATTCGCAGGACGACGCCGTCGTATTCATCCGCGCCACCGCCGCGCTCGGAGCTGAGACCGCGTTCCTGATCGAGCACGACAGCGGGCCGGTCGGCATGGTCGGCATCGATTGCTCCACGCCAGGCAATGCCGAGCTCGGCTACTGGCTCGGCGTCGAGCATTGGGGCCAGGGCATCGCCACCGAGGCCGCGCGCGGCGCGATCGACTTCTTCTTCGAGGAGTTCGAGGACGATCATCTTTACGCCGGCGCGCGCGTCACCAACCCGGCCTCGCGCAACGTGCTGGAGAAGTGCGGCTTCCAGTGGAGCGGCGTGCAGCTGCACCGCTTCCTGGCGCTGGGCTCCTCGACGCCGGTCGATTGCTTCCGGCTGTCACGCGGGGTGTGGGCTTCGTTGAAGAGCTGGAGCAGCGCGCGGCGCGTGAGGTAGGCGGAGGCGCGCCACATAAACAGCTGTCGTCCCGGGGCGCGACGAAGTCGCGAGCCCGGGATGACGGGGGCGTTTACACCGGCGGATTCACGTCCGCGCTCGGGCGTCCCAGATCGCGCTCGCGCAGATAGATATAGAACCCGGCGCCGATGATGATGGCGGCGCCGACGATGGTGGCGACCTGCGGGACGTCGCCGAACACGACGAAGCCGAAGATCACGGCCCAGACGATCATCGAATATTGATAGGGCACCACGACGCTGGCCGGCGCCAGCTTCAGCGAGCGGTTGACGCAGAACAGCGCGGTGACCGAAATGAGCCCGGCCATCGCGAAGATCACGAGGCTGCCGGATGTCGGCGGCACCCAGTTGAAGGCCGACAGCACGGCGCCGAGCAGGAACGTGCCGACGAATTGCGAGGATGCCATCACGATGTCGGGCGTCTTGCGCAGGCTGCGCGTGATCAGCATCAAGGTCGCAAACGACAGGCTGCCGCCGAGCGCGATCAGGGCCGGCAGGCTGACGGTCTGCGCCGACGGCCGCAGCGCGATCAGCACACCGCAGAAGCCGATCAGGATCGCGGTCCAGCGCCGCCAGCCGACCTTCTCGCGCAGGACAATCGCCGACATCGCGGTGACGAAGATGGGGCCGGCGAGATAATAGGTGATGACGTCGGCGAGCGGCAGATAGACCGTCGCGAGGAAGAACGCCGCCACTTCCAGCGTCGACAGCACGACGCGAAACAGCTGCAGGCGCGGCCGCTCCAGATGCAGGAACTGATGACGCTGCTTCCAGATCATCGGCAGCAGCAGCAGCAGCGCCGCGCAGGCGCGCAGGAACAAGAGCTGCCCCACCGAATAAGTCCCGACCAGGAACTTGCCCATGGCATCGCCGAACGAGAACATGAAGATCGACAGCACCATCAGCGCAATGCCGGCAAGGCGCGCGGAGCGCTCGTCATAGGCGGAGAGGTTTTTGAAGAGGGGCATTGGCGCCGTTTTAATCGTGCTGGCGCCCGCGACAAGCCCACGCAAGACGAATTGAACGGATTGTCGCACTCTTCGCGTCGCGGTAGCGATAGGCGCCTGCGAACGAAAGAGATGGACATGACCGACTTCGACCCTGCCCAGCATCGCATGATCCCCGCGCAACGCTGGTTTGAGGATTTCGTCGTCGGCGAACGCTTCGTGATCCCGAGCCGCACCCAGACCCCGGCGGTGTTCGCAGCGTTCCAGACCGCGAGCGGCGACACCCATCCGGTGCACTACGATGTCGAATATTGCCGCAGCCGCGGCATGCCGCATCTGCTGGCCCACGGCTTCCAGACCCTGATCCACACCGCGCCCGGCGCCGGCCTGTTTCCGTTCATGGTCGAGGATTCCCTGGTCGGCTTCCTCGAGCAATCGAGCCGGTTCCTTAAACCCGTGTTCGCCGACGACACCATCTACCCCGCGCTCGAGGTCACCGAACTGGTGCCGGGACGCACGACCGGCGTGGTGACGCTCAAAAGCACCGTGTTCAACCAGCGCAAGGAGCTGGTGCTGGAGGGGATGCAGAAATTCCTGATCCGGCGCCGGCCTGCCTGACGTCATCCCGGGTTAAGCAAGGGCCGATATTCGCGGAAATTCGGCCGATTCACGGGTAAGCCCGGGTTGCCGCGCGGGACCGGCTGGCCTACCTATGGCCCATGAAATTCCTCGACGAAGCAAAGGTCTATATCCGCTCCGGTGACGGCGGGAACGGCTGCGTGGCGTTCCGCCGCGAGAAGTTCATCGAATTCGGCGGTCCCTCCGGCGGCAATGGCGGCCGCGGCGGCAATGTCATCATCGAGGTCGCGGACGGCCTCAACACGCTGATCGACTACCGCTACCAGCAGCATTTCAAGGCCCAGAAGGGCGAGAACGGTTCAGGCTCGGACCGCCACGGCGCCAACGGCAAGTCGATCGTGCTGAAAGTGCCCCTGGGCACGCAGATCTTCGACGAGGACCGCGAGACCCTGATCCACGACTTCACCGACGTCGGCGAGAAATTCGTGCTCTCCGAGGGCGGCAATGGCGGCTTCGGCAACGCGCATTTCAAGTCGTCGACCAATCGCGCGCCGCGCAACGCCAATCCCGGCCAGCCCGGCGAGGAGCGCTGGATCTGGCTGCGGCTGAAGCTGATCGCGGATGCCGGCCTGGTCGGCCTGCCCAATGCAGGCAAGTCGACCTTCCTCAGCAAGGTCAGCGCCGCCAAGCCGAAGATCGCCGACTATCCCTTCACCACGCTGCATCCGCAGCTCGGCGTCGTGAATGCCGACGGCCGCGAATTCGTGCTGGCGGACATTCCCGGCCTGATCGAAGGCGCGCATGAAGGCACCGGCCTCGGCGACCGCTTCCTCGGCCATGTCGAACGCTGCCGCGTGCTGCTGCATCTGGTCGACGCGACCTGCGAACATGCCGGCAAGGCCTACAAGACGGTTCGCAAGGAGCTCGACGCCTATGGCGGGCTGCTGACCGACAAGATCGAGATCGTCGCGCTGAACAAGATCGACGCGGTCGAGCCGGACGAGCTGAAGAAACAGAAGGACCGGCTCAAGCGCGCCGCCAAGAAGACGCCGCTGCTGATGTCAGGCGCGACCGGAGAGGGCGTCAAGGAAGCGCTACGCGCGCTGGTGGATGTGATCGGCGAGGCCCCGGTGTCCGCCAAGGCCAAGAGCACGGCTGAAGCGGAGCCCTGGTCGGCCTAGACTCCCTCAGCGGTCGTCCCTGCGAACGCAGGGACCCATACCGCGTGATCTATCCGTTGCGGTTGCTCACAGTACCGCGTGACCAGTCTTCGCCAAACCTCTCCCTGTGGTTATGGGTCCCCGCGTGCGCGGGGACGACAGCGGAGTGTGAGGCCGAGGGCACGCGCGTCACTGGCATGTTGTCATCGCGGCTCTGATAGCGCAGCATTGAAAGATCAAGAAACGGCAGGGACAGGGCATGGCGCGCGCGAAGAACGTTCTCTGGATCATGTGCGACCAGCTTCGTTATGACTATCTCGGCTGCACCGGCCATCCCACCCTGAAGACGCCGAACATCGACGCCATGGCGAGGCGCGGCGTGCTGTTCAGCAAGGCCTATGTGCAGTCGCCGATCTGCGGGCCGTCGCGGATGTCGTTCTACACCGGCCGCTACATGCGCTCGCACGGCTCGCACTGGAACGGCTGGCCGCTGCGCGTCGGCGAGCCCACGCTCGGCGATCATCTCAAGAAAATCGGCGTGCGCAACGTGCTGGTCGGCAAGACCCACATGGCGCCCGACCTCGAAGGCATGAAGGCGCTCGGCATCCCGCCGGAATCGATGATCGGCGTGCATGTCGCCGAATGCGGGTTCGAACCTTACGAGCGCGACGACGGCCTGCATCCAACCGGACGGCCGCGGCCGAAATACGACGAATATCTGCGACAGCAGGGATATGAGGCCACCAATCCCTGGGAGCATTGGGCGAACTCGGGCGCAGCGGACGACGGTAGCTTGCACAACGGCTGGCTGCTGGTGCACGCCGACAAGGCCGCGCGCGTGCCGGACGAGCATTCCGAGACGCCCTACATGACGCGCCGCGCGATGGACTTCATCGGCGAGGCCGAGACCGACGGCAGGCCGTGGTGCCTGCATCTGTCCTACATCAAGCCGCACTGGCCCTACATCGCGCCAGAGCCCTATGCGAGCATGTACTCGACATCAGACATGATCCCGGTGATCCGCTCCGAGCGCGAGCGGCAGAATCCGCATCCGGTGTTCGGCGCCTATATGGACATGCGCTACTCCCGTAACATGGCGCGTGACGATGCCCGGGAGAAAGTGATCCCGACCTATATGGGCCTGATCACCCAGATCGACGACCAGATGGGCGTGCTGATGACGTTTCTGGAAGCGCGCGGCCTGCTGGACACCACGATGATCGTATTCACGTCCGATCATGGCGATTATCTCGGTGATCACTGGATGGGCGAGAAGGACCTGTTCCACGAACAGTCGGCGAAGATTCCGCTGATCGTCATCGATCCGTCCAGCCAAGCCGATGCGACGCGCGGCACGCGCAGCGATGCGCTGGTGGAGGCCATCGACCTCGCGCCGACCTTCGTCGATTATTTCGGCGGCAAGGTGCCGGGCCACATCCTCGAAGGCCGTTCGCTGCTGCCGCTGCTGCGCGGCCCGACACCGGGCGACTGGCGCAAGGTCGCGTTCTCCGAATACGACTATGCCATGCAGGACGTGCGGCTGAAGCTGAACCCGCCGATCGAGCGCTGCCGCCTGTTCATGGTGTTCGACGGCCGCTGGAAATACATCCACGCCTCCGGCTTCCGTCCCATGCTGTATGATCTCGAAACCGATCCGGACGAATTTCTGGATCGCGGCGACGATCCGGAATGCGCCGGCATCATCGCGCGGTTGAAAGCGGAGCTGTTCGACTGGGCGCTGCATCCGAGCGGCCACATTACCACGCCGCGCGAGAAGATCGCGGCTTATGCCGACAACCAGCTCCAGGTGAAGGGCGGGATTTTGATCGGCATCTGGGACGAGCAAGAACTGGCATCGATCAAAGAGGGGATCGAACAGCGCGCAAAGATGTGAGTTGCTCTTCGCCTCTCCCCGTTTGCGGGGAGAGGCCGACGCGCGCCGAGCGATGCGAAGTATCGTCCGGAGCGCGGCGGGTGAGGGGGACTCTCCGCGAGTCCGACTTCCACCGCGTTTGCGGAGACTCCCCCTCACCCCGCCCCTCTCCCCGCAATCGGGGCGAAGGAGAAGACTCAATTCTCGATCTTGTATCCCGTCGCCGTCACGATCGGCTGCCAGAACGCCGTGTTCGCGGCGAGCTCCTTCGATAGCCCCTCCGCATTGCTGCCGACCGGGATCAGGCCGATCGCGGTGAGCTTCTCCTTCACCTCGGGCCTGGTGAGCGCGGCGCTCGCGGCGGCGCCGAGCTTGCCGGCGAAGTCCGGCGGGCTGCCGGCGGGAAGCCACATGCCGTACCAGCCGTCGGCAACCAGATCGATGCCGCTCTCCTTCAGCGTCGGGACTTCAGGCGCGAACGGCGAACGCTCCGCGCTGCTCGCCGCGATGATCTTCACGCCCTTGGCACGATGCTGCGGCAGCGCATCGGCCAATGTCACGATGCCGAACGACAAGTGCCCACCGACGAGGTCGTTGAGGATCGGCGCGCTGCCGCGATAGGGCACTCGGGTCAGGGGAATGCCGAGATCCTTCTCGAGCCGGGAGCCCATGAAATGCGGAATGGTGCCGTTGCTCGGCACGCCGAACGACGTCTTGTCGGGATGCGCCTTCAGCCACGCCACGAAGGACTTGAAATCGGCGACATCGACCGCCGGACCGACCACGACGGCGAACTCGAACCGCGCCAGCAGCGACACCGGCATGAAGTCCTTGGCCGTATCGAAGCTCGGCGCCGTCTCCACCATCGGCAGCAGGTACATGGTCGGACCCGTCGTCACCAGCACCATGCTGCCGTCGGGGCTTGCGCCCTTCACCGCCTTGATGCCGATCAGGCCGTCGCCGCCGGTGCGGTTTTCGACCACGATGGTCCGCTGCAGCACCGGGGCCATCTCCTGCGCGATCAGCCGGCACAGCGTGTCGCCGCCCGCCCCCGCCGCGAACGGGAAGATGATCTTCGTCAGCCCGGCCTGCGCCTCTACCCCTCCCGCCTGCCCGAGCAGCGGCAGCCCCAGACATCCGGCCATGAATTTGCGGCGATCCATTCTTTCCTCTCCAGCCCCATTTTTTGGTTGCAGGCATTAGAACCGGCGGGGCGCTCAAGACAAGGCGTTTACCATTCCGGCCGCCTTGCGCCGGCCATCGTCCTGCTGCAAAAGCAGGCCTGAACCGGCGCCGCCTGTCGCTCCGCCGCTTTCCGTGCAGAGCCATTCGTCACACGCGCCAACACATACAGCCATGACCAGCCCCGAACTCAGCCAATTCCGCCGCATCGTCGTCAAGGTCGGCTCCGCACTGCTGGTCGATTCCGACAAGGGCGAGGTGCGGGCGTCCTGGCTCGCCGCACTCGCCGACGACATGGCCAAGCTGCACCGCGAGGGCCGCGACGTGCTCGTCGTCTCCTCCGGTTCGATCGCGCTCGGCCGCAGCCGGCTCAAGCTGCCGCGCGGCCCGCTGAAGCTGGAGGAGAGCCAGGCCGCCGCCGCCGTCGGCCAGATCGCGCTGGCGCGGATATGGTCGGAGGTGCTGGGCGCGCATGGCATCGGCGCCGGCCAGATCCTGGTCACGCTCCAGGATACCGAGGAGCGCCGCCGCTATCTCAATGCCCGCTCCACCATCGGCAAGCTGCTGGAGTGGCGCGCGATCCCCGTGATCAACGAGAACGACACGGTCGCCACCAACGAGATCCGCTACGGCGACAACGACCGCCTCGCCGCGCGCGTCGCCACCATGGCCAGCGCGGACCTGCTGGTGCTGCTGTCCGACATCGACGGGCTCTACGACGCGCCGCCGAAGAACAATCCGAACGCAAAACTCATTCCGGTGGTCGAGAGTATCTCCTCAGAGATCGAGGCGGTAGCAGGCGACGCCGAGTCCGAGCTGTCGCGCGGCGGCATGCGCACCAAGGTCGAGGCGGCCAAGATCGCCACCACGGGCGGCACGCATATGCTGATCGCCTCCGGCAAGATCGAGCATCCCCTGCAGGCGATCGCCGATGGCGGCCGCTGCACCTGGTTCCTGACGCCGGCCAATCCCGTCACCTCGCGAAAGCGCTGGATCGCGGGCTCGCTGGAGCCGAAGGGCACGCTGACCATCGACGCCGGCGCGGTCGCGGCCCTGCGGGCCGGCGCCAGCCTGCTGCCGGCCGGCGTGATCAAGGTCGAGGGCCAGTTCGCCCGCGGCGACGCCGTGATCGTGCGCGGCCCCGACACCAGCGAGGTCGGCCGCGGCCTGATCGCCTACGACGCCGACGATGCCGAGCGGATCAAGGGCCGCTCCTCCCCGGACGTGATGGCGATCCTCGGCATCAGCGGCCGCTCGGAGATGATCCACCGCGACGATCTGGTGATGGGCGGGTAGAACCCGACCGATCCCATCTGACGATCATGGCTTACCACGCATAGCGGACGCTGCCTTTGCCGGCGTAGCTGCTGACGACGTCCGAGAACGCCCCTTCGAACGACGCCGAGATCGAGACACCATTGCGCCACGCGATCTCGGCGGAGGCGCTGGTCAGCGCGGCGTCGGGACCGGGCGATGCGCCGCCGACGACGAAGCTTGCGCCGGGCAAGGTCTGGAAGGTCGCGACGATGCTGCGATCGACGCCGTATTCGTGCGCCCACGCCGCTCGGCCGCGGACGGTCAGCACCGCCTGATCGATCAGGAGCGACTTGTCGGTACGCAGGCCGATCTCGCTGCGCGTCGCAGTCGCCGTCTCCGCCGCGTAGCTCAATGCAAAGGTGCCGGAGCCGGCCAACGCCTGCTCAGCATAGACGGGCAGATCGAACGCGGTCACCTGTGCCGCGGCATAAGGCGTGACGCCGAGCCATCGCGTCGCGAAACGGTAGCCGGCCTCGGCGCGTGCGGAAAAGGCATTGGAATCGAATTGTGCCCGCAGCCGCTCGCTGCCGCCCACGGTAACGGTGCGGTCGGTGGTGACGTCCTGCCAGCCATAGGCGAGCGCCGCGGTGACATAGGCCGACCCGGCGGTATGCCGCACGAAAGCGCCGGCCTGGAACAGGTCGGAGCGACCGCTGCCGCCAGCGGCGACGTTGAAGCTCGTTCCGCCGCCGGCCAGCGCGAAACCGGCGACCGTGCGCGGCGACAGCCACACATCCGCACCGACGGCTGTGCCGGCCATGCGACTGGTGGCGGTATTGGAGCCGGTCACCGCATTGCCGTCGGTCGTCTGCGACCCGCCAAAGCCCGCGGCCCAAACGCTCCAGCGTGAATCGAAGCTCGCGCGCGACGGCGCCTTGGTCATCATGCCGTAGGCCTCGCGCTCGGCGCCGCGGCGCTTGCCAGAAGCGGCGGCATAGCCCATCGCACCATCGGCGTCCGCGCCGCGCGAACCGCGCCCGTCGACAAAGGGATCGGTGAGCACGCCGAGAAACTGGTCCATGGCATCGAAGGTCGCCTGCTGCGCGCCGGCCGCGGTTTCGCCGGAGAGCTGGGTCAGCCCGCCCGCCAGCGGCGTGCCGGTCAGCCCGAACAGTGCGACGAAGCCGGGCGGCAGCGTTCCGCCGCCGTTGAAGAAACCGTTGAGCGCATCGGCGACGTTTCGCTGATTGCGGTTCAACCCGCCGGGGGAGAGCGCACCGAGCTGCGCCGTCAGGTCGATCAGCACGTCGGTTGCCGTGGTCCGCAAGCCGGCGCTGAATCCGGCCGGCAGGGCGACAGTGGAGAAGGCGGTAAAATTGCCGCTGATCGACCCAGCATGCAGGATCGAATAGCTGCGGGTGAGATACGTTCCGGACGCAAACGCTGCGGTCACGCTGCCCGCGAGCGTCGCAGCGCCGGTGACGATGGCGCCGGTCGTAGCGGCCGGATTGAGTTGCACCAGATAGACCGCTCCCGACTGGAAGGCGAGATTGCCGACGATCGTCGTTGCGCTGCCCGGCGTCCCCGAGCCGGGCGCGAAGAGCGCGCCGCCCTGGATCAGCGTATTGCCGAGCGTGCCGCTGCCGCTGAGGATGGCACCGCTGCCGACCGTAGTCAGGCTCGACGACGCAATCGAGCCATTCACCCGCAGCTCGCCGCCGCCGACAGCGGTGGCCCCGCTGTAGGTGTTGACACCGGTGAGCACCAGCAGGCCGCTGCCGGTCTTGGTCAGCGCCATCGCTCCCGTGCCGTCCTGGATCGTGCCGGAGAACACCGTCGAGCTGTTGTCCCCGCCGGCAGTCAGGACGGCAGCGCCGCCGCTGTTGGTCACGGTGCCGGCGCCGGCCAGCGATCCCACGGCGTTGGAAAATCCGCCGAGGTCGAGCACCGCGCCGCCCAAGACCGTCATTGCGGAATTGTTGCCGAAGGCGCTGGTCGAGCCGGCCTGCAGCATGCCGGCTTCGACCATTGTCGGGCCGGTATAGCTGTTCAGGCCCGAGAGAACGAGCGTTCCGGCATAGCCGCTCTGGTTGTTGACGACGACATCGCCCGACCCCGACAGCACGCCGCTCAGGTTGGCGGTGTTGCCGGTGAGAACGTTGTAGGTCGGATCGCCTGTTGCCATGATGTCGTTGGCGATAGTGAAGCTGCCGTTGAAGTTCACGGTGACGCCGGTGACGCCGCCGTTGAGCGTCAGCGCGCCGCTGCCGAGCGCGCCGGAATTGCCGACGACGAGCGTCGTGCCCTCGTTGATGGTGGTGCCACCGCTATAGGTGTTGGGACCGGCAAGGATGAGAGTGCCGCCGCCGCTCTTGGTGAGCGCGACGCTGCCGCCCTGGTCCGCGGCGTTGGTGCCGCCGCCGGGATTGGTGCCGCCCGAGCCGATGTAGTCGGCAATTCCGTTCGCAATCGACTGGCTGCCGGCGCCAAAGGCGAGTGTGGTCGGGGTGCCGCCGGTGCCCTGGAAGAAGATGCCGGAGCCGAAGGCGCTGCCGGGATCGCCGTAGCCGCCGCCACCACCACCGCCGGCAACGCCGTTGCCATTGACGGTCAACGAACCGGTGACCGTGACGGTGCCGCCCGCCTGGACATAGACCGCGCCACCGGCGCCGAGCCCGCCGCCGCCGCCCGCACCGCCCGCGACGAGCAGGCTGACATTCGCGGCCCCAGCGCCGAAGCCACCGGCACCGCCGGTGCGCGTCGTCGAGTAAGCGGCGGCGCCGCCGCCACCGAAACCGCCATTGCCACCGGCGGCGCTGGTTCCGCTGAATGCGCCGCCGCCGCCGCCACCATACCCGCCTGCGCCGCCGATACCTTGACCAATGAGGAAGTTGGCGCCGCCGCCACCACCACCGCCGAACCCTCCGTTGCCACCCTGCGCGTTGCTTGACGTAAGACTGTTCTCGCTACCGCCGCCGCCGCCACCGAACCCTCCGTTGGCCCCGGTGCCGCCGCTGGGGGCTGTGCCGATACCGCCGTTGGCGCCGCCACCGTTGGTCCCAAGACCGCTCACGCTGTTGCTGCCTACGGCCAGCCCGCCACCGCCATTGCCCGCGGAGCTTGGGCTGCTTCCGCCATTTCCTCCCATGCCGCCACCACCACCGGCGAGGTTGTTGGTGAAGGCGCCGCCCGCACCCCCGCTCGCCTGGTTGTTGCTCAGGCCCACATTGCTGAGCGTCAGCGCACCGTTGCTCGAGACGAACACCGCGCCGCCGAGACCGGCGCCGCCGCCCCCGCCGTCATTGCCGAGGCCGCCCTGCGCCGCCGCGTTGGCGATGGAAAGATTCGCGATCGTGACCGAATAGGTCGAGCCGGTCGTCCCGGCATCGCCGATGAAGAATGGACGATAGATCCCGCCGCCGCTGATGACGGGGTTGTTGCCGTTGCCGTCGATGGTCAGATTCCTGGCGATGACAGGCAGCTCGCTCGCAAGCGTGATGGTGCCGCCGGTCTGGAACATGATGATGTCGCCATTGCCAGCGCTGGTAATCGCCGCCCGCAGGCTCCCGGCGCCGCTATCGGCCGTGCTCGTCACCAACAGCGTGGCTGCGTTTGCCTGGCAGGCGAGACCGAGCGTGGTGGCGAGCAGCGCGAAGCGCAGCGGCAGTCCGGTAGGCCTCAATGTCGCGACCCTCAAGCAGAAGCATTGCAGCGCCTGCCAGCAAGTCGGGCACGCGACGTCGCAAGACGCCGCCGAGGGGTAACAGGTTGTCCATGCGGGCAATGCGCTCAGCGTCTCACGCGATGATTTCCTCCATGCTGGTGCACGCGGAGCACAGAGCCGCCCGGCTCCGCCCGCCTCGCTTTGGCGGCCGACCGAGCCTGATGCCGGCGACCCAAAGCCCCGATCGAGGCCTTGCGGCCCCTGCAGGGGTGATTCCCAGCCTCGCCAAACCCGGGATTTCCGTGCTAGGACACTGCCTTAGCAGAAGGTTGAAATTCCTATGGCCGCCCACCTCAAAGCCGTCGATGGCAACGCCGATCGTACCAGCGATCTCCTGGCGCTGATGACCGATCTCGGCACCCGTGCCCGCGCCGCCGCGCGCGTGCTGGCGCTGGCGCCGCCGGAGCAGAAGAACCGGGCGCTGGAAGCCATGGAGCGGGCGATCCGCGCGAGCTCTGCAGCGATTCTCGCCGCCAATGCCGAGGACGTCGCGGAGGCCCGCGCGTCGAGCAACATGACGACGTCCTTCATCGATCGCCTGACACTGACGCCGGCGCGGGTCGAAGCGATGGCCGAGGGAATCGGCATCGTGCGCGGCATTGCCGATCCCGTCGGCATCGTCACCGAGAGCTGGCAGCGGCCGAACGGGATGACCATCGAGCGCGTACGCGTGCCGCTCGGCGTCGTCGGCGTGATTTTCGAGAGCCGGCCGAACGTTGCCGCCGATGCCGGCGTGCTGTGCCTGAAATCCGGCAATGCCGTGATTCTGCGCGGCGGCTCCGACAGTTTCCGCTCCTGCCGCGCCATCCATGAATGCCTGGTGCAGGGCCTGCGCGAAGCCGGCCTGCCCGAAGCCGCGATCACGCTGGTGCCGACCCGCGACCGCGCGGCGGTCGGCATGATGCTGTCAGGCCTGAACGGCGCCGTCGACGTCATCGTGCCGCGCGGCGGCAAGAGCCTCGTCGCGCGCGTCGAGGCCGAGGCACGCGTGCCGGTGTTCGCGCATCTCGAAGGCGTCAACCACGTCTATGTCGATGCCGGCGCCGATCTCGCCATGGCGAAGTCGATCGTGCTCAACGCCAAGATGCGCCGCACCGGCGTCTGCGGTGCGGCTGAGACGCTGCTGGTCGATCGCGCCGCTGCCGGCAAGAACCTGAAGCCGCTGGTCGAGATGCTGATCGAGGCCGGCTGCGAGGTGCGCGGCGACGACGCCGTGCAGAAGGTCGACAGCCGCGTCAAGCCCGCGAACGAAGACGATTGGGACACCGAATATCTCGACGCGATCATCGCAGCGAAGGTGGTCGACGGCGTCGACGGCGCGATCGCGCACATCCAGACCCACGGCTCGCATCACACCGATGCGATCGTGAGCGCGGACGAGGCCGCCGCGAAGAAATTCCTCAGCGAAGTCGATTCCGCGATCGTGCTGCACAATGCATCGACGCAGTTCGCCGACGGCGGCGAGTTCGGCTTCGGCGCCGAGATCGGCATCGCCACCGGCCGCTTCCACGCACGGGGTCCGGTCGGCGCCGAACAATTGACCAGCTTCAAGTATCGCGTTCACGGCACCGGGCAGACGCGGCCGTAAACAACGTCGTGGGGCGCGGGCCTTGAGTAACAATTTCGTCGTGCCGCGTTTCCCGGCGCAAGCGATCCCGCCCTATACGGAGGGCATGCGCATCGGCCTGCTCGGCGGCTCGTTCAACCCGCCGCACCAGGCCCATCGCGCCATCAGCCAGTTCGCGCTCAAGCGATTGCAACTCGATCGCGTGTGGTGGCTGGTGACGCCGGGCAATCCGCTGAAAGAGAACGGTACGCTGCATGAACTCGGCGAGCGGATGCAGGCTGCGCGCGAGGTCGCCAACGACCCCAGGATCGAGGTGAGCTGTCTCGAATCCGTCATCCGTACCCGCTACACTATCGATACGATCAACACCCTGCGCCGCCGCCTCCGCGGCCTGCGCTTTGTCTGGATCATGGGCGCCGACAATCTCGCTCAATTCCATCGTTGGCAGGACTGGCGCCGCATCGCCGGCCAGGTGCCGATTGCGGTCATCGATCGCCCTCCGCAGAGTTTTCGTGCCCTTGCCTCTCCCGCCGCCAAGGCGCTCGCGCGCTATCGCCTGCCCGAGAATAAGGCAGCAATGCTTGCGGATCAGCCGGCACCGGCCTGGGTTTTCCTGACCGGATTGAAGCTGAATCTCTCCTCGACGGGCTTACGGAACCCGGACGGGAGCTGGAAAGGTACGAAGTGAGTCAGACTATGCGGACGGCGTGTGGAATTCGGGCTCTCTGGCATATTGAAACCCTTAACCCCACATGATGTAGTGTAACCAGTGGACGCTGGATTCGGCGTTCGCGATACAGTGAAAGGAATGGTCCCTGACCACATCTGTATTGTCCAAGACAGCTTCGACGAAGTCTGTTTTACCCAACGCAAAACCGGCGCGTAAAACATCGACCAAAGCTGCGGCCTTGAAGGCGCAACCCGACGCCGACAAGACGCTGAGCCTGATCCTCTCCCGCCTCGACGACATGAAGGCGGAAGAGACGGTCACCATCGACCTTCGCGGCAAATCGGCGTACTCGGACTACATGATCGTCACCACCGGCCGGGTGAACCGGCACGTTGGCGCGATCGCGGAAAACGTCGCCAAGGGCCTCAAGGAAAACGGCATCAAGAACATCCACGTCGAGGGCTTGCCCAATTGCGACTGGGTGCTGATCGATTCCGGCGATGTGATCGTGCACGTGTTCAGACCCGAGGTCCGCGAGTTCTACAATCTCGAGCGATTGTACACGCAGGGCCCAGGGGCGGCGAAAGCGATCGCGGCGAAGGCGATCTAGAGGCCACAGGCCGATTTCGAATCGGCTGACGCGCATGCTAGCGTCGTGCGCGCGCAACCTGCGCGCGGTCTTGAAAACACGACCCTGAAAACATCATGCGCGTTGCAGTCATTGCGGTGGGCCGGCTGAAGCAGGGCCCCGAACGGGAGCTTGCCGACCGCTATTTCGAGCGGTTCGACGAGGCCGGCCGCAAGCTCGGATTCCGCGAGCTCGCCATCCACGAAATTCCCGAGAGCCGCGCGCGCGACACCGCGACCCGGATGGCCGAAGAAGCCGCTGCGATCTCCGCGCATATTCCGGACAAGTCGATCCTGGTGGCGCTGGACGAGCGCGGCCAGAATCTCGATTCCACCGTATTCGCACGGAATCTCGGGCGCTGGCGCGACGAGGGGGCCGGTCATACTATCTTCGTGATCGGAGGGGCGGACGGACTTTCGCCCGAATTGCGCCGTAAGGCCAAGCTCGCGATTGCGTTCGGCTCGGCGACCTGGCCGCATCAAATGGTCCGCGTCATGCTTCTGGAACAGCTTTATCGGGCCGCCACCATTCTGGCCGGCCACCCCTATCACCGCGCGTGATGCGCGCCACAACGAGCACCTTTGCTTAAAGCGATGCGAGCGCCCGTCATCAACCTGCTGCTGATCGCAAGCGTCTCTAGCGCAAGCGTGTTGGGCGCAAATGTGCTGGGCGCAAGCCTCGCGCAAGCTCAGACGACAACGCCGGCACAACAGGCCGCGGCCGTCTCGCCCGATGCGGTCAAGCAGCGCGAGCAGGAGCTGGAAGCCGCGCGCGCCAGGCAGAAGAGCGCGGAAGAGGCGCAGGCCAAGCTCAAGGCCGAGATCGTCTCGCTCGGCCAGGATCGCACCCAACTCAATCAGCAATTGATCGACACCGCCGCCAATGTGCGCACCGTCGAGACCAAGATCGACGAAGCCGAAGCGCGGCTGCGGTCGCTGAACGGCCGCGAGCAGCAGATGCGCACCTCGCTCGATTCGCGCCGCGCCGACATCGTCGAGGTGCTGGCGGCCCTGCAGCGCGCCGGACGGCGGACGCCGCCGGCGCTGCTGGTGCGGCCCGAGGACGCGCTGCAATCGCTGCGCACCGCCATGCTGCTCGGCGCGGTGGTGCCGGAACTGCGCGGCCGCGCGGAGAAGATCGCGGGCGAGCTTGGCGAGCTCGTCGCCTTGCGCAGGAACATCGCCGCCGAGCGCGACCAGCTCGCCACCGACCGCGACAGGATTCGCAACGACCAGACCCGGCTTGCGGCCCTCGTCGACGAGCGGCAGCGCCAGCAGGCGTCGCGGGAAAAGGACCTCAGCGCCGAAAGTTCGCGCGCGATCGCGCTGTCAAGGCAGGTCGGCGATCTCCAGGGGCTGATCGCCAAGATGGAGCAGGATCTGCAGAGCGCAGCCAAGGCCGCTGAGAAGGCGGCCGAGGCCGCAAGGCAGGCCGAGGCCAAGGCGGCTGCAAACGCGTCCGCCAGCGCCAAGCCCGGCCCCGGCGCTTTCAAGGACCGGTCCCGGACCACCCCGGCCATCGCCTTCGCCTCGGCCAAGGGCCTGCTGCCGCTCCCGGTTAACGGTAACAAGATCAGGGATTTTGGCGGTTCCGACGGGGTCGGCGGGGTCCAGAAGGGCATTTCGCTGGCCACCAAGCCCGGCTCCCAGATCACGACGCCGTGTGATGGCTGGGTGGTCTATGCCGGTCCGTTCCGCAGCTATGGACAACTCTTGATCCTCAATGCCGGGGGCGGGTATCATGTCCTCATCGCCGGGATGGAGCGCATTTCGGTCAACATCGGACAGTTTGTGCTCACGGGGGAGCCGGTCGCGACCATGGGGTCGACCTCTCAAGTCGCCTCCATTCTCGCCACGAACGCGAGTCAACCTGTGCTGTATGTCGAGTTCCGTAAGGACGGCACTCCAATCGATCCAGGCCCATGGTGGGCCGCAAATGAAGGCGAGAAGGTTCGCGGATGATGCGCAAGACTTCAGTTATCCTCCTCAGCGCGGCCACGGGTGCGGCGCTGACGCTGTTCGTGACCCAGCCGCGCGCGGTCTTCATGGGCTCGAGCGCACGGGCCGCCACCGCGGACACCTATCGCCAGCTCAACCTTTTCGGCGACGTCTTCGAGCGCGTGCGCTCGGACTATGTCGAAAAGCCCGACGACACCAAACTGATCGAATCCGCCATCAGCGGCATGCTCACAGGCCTCGATCCGCATTCGAGCTACATGGACGCCAAGAGCTTCCGCGACATGCAGGTGCAGACCCGCGGTGAGTTCGGCGGCCTCGGCATCGAGGTGACGATGGAGGACGGCCTGATCAAGGTGGTCTCGCCGATCGACGACACGCCGGCCTCGCGCGCCGGCGTCATGGCCAACGACATCATCACCAATCTCGACGAGGAAGCGGTGCAGGGCCTGACCCTGAACCAGGCCGTCGAGAAGATGCGCGGTCCGGTCAACACCAAGATCAAGCTGAAGATCATCCGCAAGGGCCAGGACAATCCGATCGACGTCACGCTGGTGCGCGACAACATCCGCGTCCGCTCGGTGCGCGCGCGCGTCGAGACCGACGACATCGCCTATATCCGCATCACGACCTTCAACGAGCAGACCACCGAAGGCCTGAAGCGCGAGGTCGCCAACCTCTCGAATCAGATCGGCGACAAGCTCAAGGGCTACATCATCGACCTCCGCAACAACCCGGGCGGCCTGCTCGAGGAAGCGGTCACCGTCTCCGACTCGTTCCTCGAGAAGGGCGAGATCGTCTCGACGCGCGGCCGCAATGCCGAGGAGACCCAGCGTCGCACCGCGCATGCGGGCGATCTGACCAAGGGCAAGCCGGTCATCGTGCTGGTCAATGGCGGCTCGGCCTCGGCGTCGGAAATCGTCGCCGGCGCGCTGCAGGACCACAAGCGCGCGACCATCGTCGGCACGCGCTCGTTCGGCAAGGGCTCGGTGCAGACCATCATCCCGCTCGGTTCGGGCAATGGCGCGCTGCGTCTGACCACGGCGCGCTATTACACGCCGTCGGGCAAGTCGATCCAGGCCAAGGGCATCGTGCCCGACATCGAAGTGCTGCAGGACGTGCCGGACGAGTTGAAGTCGCGCACCGACACCAAGGGCGAGGCTTCGCTGCGCGGCCATCTGAAGAACGACGGCGACGAGAAGACCGGCTCGCAGTCCTATGTTCCGCCGGACGCCAAGGACGACAAGGCGCTCAAGCTCGCCGGCGACCTGCTCCACGGCATCAAGAACAGCGCCTCCGCGGCGCCCACGCCGGGCGACAACAAGGGCGCGACCACCGACAAGCCCAAAGCGGCGAACTAAGTCGGGCGCATCACGCGATCCAAGTCAAAGGGCGGCTCCCGGAGCCGCCCTTTTTGCTTGGCCCGCCGCAATCCCCGGCGCATCCCGGCCTGCCGCCGCTTGACCTCGGCGTGGTATCGTCGGCGGGAGTGATTCGGGATCTCGCATGACTGAAACGGCCGATGATCTGAGCGCCCCGCTCGGACAGGACAAGCCGCGCCGGAAGCGCCGGCTGCGGCTGCCGTTCACGGCCATGCAGGCGCTGGCTGTCATGCTCGGCCTGTTCCTGGCCGCCTTTGCCGGCTTTGCCATCTTCAACAAGGATCCGCTCGGCGGCGAGCCGATGACGCGGATCGCGATCCAGCCCAAGACCGCCGACGAGAAGCCCGCCGCCGCCGGCCATGGCCAGGAGAGCAAGCAAGAGGGCAAGCACGAGGCCAAGGAAGCGCCGAAGCAGCCGGGCGAGCAGAAGACCGTCACCATGATCGACGGTTCCACCGGTACCCGCCACGACGTGGTGATCGGCGGCGGGGACTCGGCGGACAAGGGCGAAGCGGCCGCCGCGAACGCGCCGCCGCCCGTCATGGCCGGGATCGACCCGAAACTGCTGGAGAAGTCACGCTACGGCATGATCCCGGTGGTGGCCGGAGACCTGAAGCCGTTCAACGTCTATGCCGCGGATGCCGACCGCGCCAAGGCTGCCAAGATGCCCGTGGTCGCGATCCTGATCGGCGGCCTCGGCGTCGGCGCCGCCAAGACCACCGACGCGATCATGCGGCTGCCGCCGGCGGTGACGCTGGCCTTCACGCCCTACGGCGCCGACCCCGGCAAGCTGGCCGAACGGGCCCGCGCCCAGCGCCACGAGATCTTCCTCCAGATCCCGATGGAGCCCTACGACTTCCCGGACAACGATCCGGGGCCGCAGACGCTGCTGACCTCGCTTACCGCCGACCAGAACATGGACCGCCTGTACTGGCACCTCAGCCGCATGCAGGGCTATGCCGGCCTCACCAATTTCATGGGCGCCCGCTTCGTGGCGACGGAGCCGGCGATGCAGCCGATCATCCGCGAGGCGGCCAAGCGCGGCCTCGGCTTCTTCGACGACGGCTCCTCGCCCCGCAGCATCGCGCCGCAGGCCGCTGCCAGCGCGGCGATGCCGTTCGGCAAGGGCGACATCGCGATCGACGTGGTGCCGACCCCGGCCGAGATCGACCGCGCCCTGAACAAGCTCGAATCGCTGGCGCGCGAGCGTGGCACGGCGGTCGGCATCGCCTCGGCCCTGCCGGTCTCGATCGAGCGCATCGGCGCCTGGACCAAGACATTGAGCGACCGGGGTATCCTTTTGGTGCCATTGACAACCGCGATGCTGAAATCAAAATCCAGCTAAATCAACGGATTGGTACGGCACGGGTCCCGCGGGGGCCGGCATGCCCGCCAAAAGCACGCGAGAGGCCTGGCGGAATGGCGCGTTACGAGGATTTGCCCTACCGGACCTGCGTCGGCGTGATGCTGATCAACCGGAAGGGACTGGTGTTCATCGGCCGCCGCGCCGGCGGCATCGAGCATGTCGACGACAGCCATGTCTGGCAGATGCCGCAGGGCGGCGTCGATCCCGGCGAGGACACCTGGGACGCGGCCAGGCGCGAGCTCTATGAGGAGACCAGCGTGCGCTCGGTCGAGCGGCTCGGCGAGGTCCCGGACTGGCTCACTTACGACATTCCGCGCACGGTCGCGGGGCGCACCTGGAAGGGCCGCTACCGGGGCCAGCGCCAGAAATGGTTCGCAGTGCGCTTCACCGGCGAGGACAGCGAGATCAACGTCGAGCACCCCGGCGGCGGCCACAAGGCCGAGTTCGTGAGCTGGCGCTGGGAACCGATGAAGAATTTGACCGGGCTGATCATCCCCTTCAAGCGCCCGGTCTACGAGCGCGTGGTGAAGGAATTTTCCGCGCTGGCGGATGAATAAATCAAATTGTCATTCCGGGTTCGGTGCTAATGCATCGCCGGAATGACACGGAAGATCCCCACGTGACGAATGAAAAGCCCTACCGTCCCAATGTGGGCATCGCCCTGTTCAATGCCGATGGCCGCGTTCTGATCGGGCACCGCTTCAAGGGCGACGGGCCCGAGATTATCCTGCCGGGCCTCGACTGGCAGATGCCGCAGGGCGGGGTCGATGACGGCGAGAATCTGCGTGACGCCGCGATGCGCGAGCTCTGGGAAGAGACCAGCGTCGTCAGCGCGGATTTTCTCGGCGAGACCGACTGGCTCACCTACGAATTCCCTCCCTATGACGGACCGCAAACGCACCGGCTGGCGAAGTTCCGCGGCCAGCGCCAAAAGTGGTTCGCGCTACGCTTCACCGGCAAGGATGACGAGATCGATCCGCTGACGCCGCGCAACGACCAGCCCGCGGAATTCGACGCATGGCGCTGGGAGCGCCTCGACCGCGTCACCGATTTCGTGGTGCCGTTCCGCCGCGACGTCTACCGCGCGGTGGCGCAGCAGTTTGCGCCGTTCGGAACCTGAAGCTGCGAAAACAACCCCATGCACAGTAGGATGGGGGTTGAAATCGTTAGAGATTTTTTCGGCTAATTCACCGGGCCCACCGTGAACGGGCCGATCGCGATCACGTGGCAATCGCTGTCGCGCTTGGCGCAGTCGGAGAGCGCGGAATTGACCGCGGTCTGCTCGTCCGCGGCTTTGAGGCCTAGGCCGGGACGGCCCGCGGTGCCGACCGCGACCGCGTTCCAGCCCATGGCCTCACCAAGCTTGCGCACGACCTCGTCGCGCTGGTCGGCGAGGATCGACGCGTTGGACGCCGCGTGGAAGAAACCGGTGATCTTGAGCAAGGTCGGGATCGGCACGACGAAATTGTCGTCGACCGCCACGATCATGCAGGCGACGCCGGCGATGGCGCCGCACGATTCCAGCGCACGCCGCGCCGACTCGTCGACGGACGAAGCGCCGAGCACCATGAAATATTGACCGCCCGGACCGAGCGCGACCGACCGGGATTTCGCTGCCGGCGCGAACATATTCTCGAGCCGGACCTTTGCGGGATCCCGCACCATCGGGAAATCTTTCGACGCGAACGCGCGCTCGGTCATCGGGTCGTGGCGGACCCAGGGCTGCGGCGGCATCGGCGGCTTGCCATGAGTGTAGACGATCGCATTGCCGACCGCATAGAGCTCGCAGCGCCGCGGCGATTGCGCGGCGTCGGCGCGCTTCTGGCACTGTTCGAGCGCCGCGTTGCGCGCGGCCTCCTCATTCGGCTGGTTGAGCGCCGAGCCGGTGAAGCCGCCGACGTTCAGCGCGAAGGCCTTGTAATCACCGGCGGCGGAATATTCGCCGCTGAGATAGCCGCGCACGCGCTCGCCGACGAACGGCACCATCTCGGCCGGGAATTTGCCGCCGGATGCGGCCGGCGGCGAAGCCGTCGGCGCCGGGGTTGACGCCGGACTTGTCACCGGACTTGTCGCCGCGATCGCAGGCGCCTTGGTGGTTTCGAGCTTGGTGAAATAGAGGAAGCCGCCGACGCCGATGGCGACGATGGAGACGATTCCGACCACCAGCGGCCACATCCAGTTCGGCGCGGGCGCGGCCTTCGCCACCTTCTTGATCTGCGGCGTCGCGTAACTGCCGTCCTCGCGCCGCATCGCCACCATGTAGGCGTGCACCGGCGTCGGGATGTTCTTCACCTCCTGCGCGCCGATATCGGCGAACTGAACCGACAGCTTGTTGGCGACCTGCTCGTGCACGGCGCGGGAGACGCAGATGCCGCCGACCTCGGCGAGGCCTTCGAGCCTTGCTGCGATGTTGACGCCGTCGCCCAAGAGGTCGCCGTCGCGTTCGACTACGTCGCCGATGGTGATGCCGATGCGGAACGACATCTGCCGGCTCGGCGGATAAGCCATGTTGCGGGTTCGCAACGACTCCTGGATGTCGATCGCGCAGCGCACCGCGTCGACCGCGCTCGGAAATTCCGCGAGCACGGCATCGCCCGCCGTGTTGAAGATGCGTCCGCCGGCCTTGGCGATGAAATCGTCGACGACCTCGCGATAGGAGGCCAGACGCCGCAGCGTCTCCTCTTCGTCTTCCGCGACCAGTCTCGAGTAACCGGCAATATCGGCTGCGAAAATCGCCGCGATCTTGCGTTTCATCTGCGACCGGCCCCCGGAACAAATCCGCGCGCGCAGAATGCCGCTATCGGCGGCGCGGTGCAACAAAGTTTCAGCGCCCGCCACGGCCGTGACGAGCGCTGAACCTGTTCAGGAATTTGAGCTTGAGCCCCGGAGCGGTGCCCCGGGGCTTAATGCATAGCCGTGCTGTTGAGCTGCTGCTGGATGCTCTTGAAGTGGTCGAGCCGCGCGATGGCCTGGTCGAGCTCGTTGCCTTCGTGCTCCTTCAGCCCCTCTTCCATCTCCGAGACGGTCGCGGCGAATTGGGCGCGGTCGAGCTCGGCCATCGACGTCGCGACGTCGGCGAGCACGGTCAGGCCCTTTTCGGAGACCTCGGCGATGCCGCCGAGGACGATGATCTTCTCGTGCTTGCCGCCGGTGGTGACGGTGAGAATGCCGGGGCGGATCGCAGCCACGACCGGCGCATGTCCCGCCAGCACGCCGAAATCACCCTCGACGCCGGGAATGTCGACCTGATCGACCTCACCCGAGAATGCGAGCTTTTCCGGCGAGACGAGATCGAAGTGGAAGGTGGCCATGGGAAACCTTGCGAATAGCGAATGGCGAATAGCGAGTGGCGAACAGGAGCAGCGAAACTATTCGCTACTCCCCATTCGCCATTCGCGCCTTAAGCGGCCTCGGCCGCCAGCTTCTTGCCCTTCTCGACCGCCTCTTCGATGGTGCCGACCATGTAGAAGGCGGCTTCCGGCAGGTGATCGTACTTGCCTTCCACCAGGCCCTTGAAGCCCTTGATGGTGTCGGCAAGGTCGACGAACTTGCCCGGCGATCCCGTGAAGATTTCGGCGACGTGGAACGGCTGCGACATGAAGCGCTCGACCTTGCGGGCGCGGGCCACGGTCAGCTTGTCCTCTTCCGAAAGCTCGTCCATGCCGAGAATGGCGATGATGTCCTGGAGCGCCTTGTAGCGCTGCAGCACCTGCTGGACCTGACGGGCGACCGCGTAGTGCTCCTCGCCGACGACCAGCGGGGAGAGCATGCGCGAGGTCGAGTCGAGCGGGTCCACCGCCGGATAGATGCCCTTTTCGGCGATCGAGCGCGACAGCGTGGTGGTCGCGTCCAAATGCGCGAACGAGGTCGCGGGCGCCGGGTCGGTCAAGTCGTCGGCCGGAACGTAGATGGCCTGCACCGAGGTGATCGAGCCCTTCTGCGTGGTGGTGATGCGCTCCTGCAGCGCGCCCATGTCGGTCGCGAGCGTCGGCTGATAACCCACCGCCGAAGGAATACGACCCAAGAGCGCCGACACTTCCGAACCGGCCTGGGTGAAGCGGAAGATGTTGTCGACGAAGAACAGCACGTCCTGGCCCTTGTCGCGGAAGTCTTCCGCGATGGTCAGACCGGTGAGCGCGACGCGGGCGCGGGCGCCCGGGGGCTCGTTCATCTGGCCGAACACCAGCGCGCACTTCGACTTGACGCTCGGATCCGGATTCTTCGGGTCGGCGTTGACCTTGGACTCGATGAACTCGTGATAGAGGTCGTTGCCCTCGCGGGTACGCTCGCCGACGCCGGCGAACACGGAGTAACCACCATGCGCCTTCGCGACGTTGTTGATCAGCTCCTGAATCAGCACGGTCTTGCCGACGCCGGCGCCGCCGAACAGGCCGATCTTGCCGCCCTTCGCATACGGAGCCAGCAGGTCGACGACCTTGATGCCGGTGACGAGAATTTCAGCTTCGGTCGACTGGTCGGTGTAGCTCGGCGCTTCCTGATGGATGGGGCGCAGACCTTCGGTCTTGACCGGGCCGGCTTCGTCGATCGGCTCGCCGATCACGTTGATGATGCGGCCGAGCGTGCCTTCGCCGACGGGAACCCGGATCGGCGAACCGGTGTCGGTCACTTGCTGGCCACGCACCAGACCTTCGGTCACGTCCATCGCGATCGTGCGCACGGTGGACTCACCGAGATGCTGCGCGACCTCAAGCACCAGGCGGATATCACCGTTCCTGGTTTCCAGCGAATTGAGAATGGCCGGGAGGTGGCCGCCATCGAACTGAACGTCGACAACCGCGCCCATCACCTGGGTGACGCGACCGACCTGGTTAGCTGCTGTAGCCATGAAGCTCTCCTTCGAAATTCTTTACTTGAACGACCGTCGTGAGTTCGTGCGTCAGACCGCCTCGGCGCCGGAGATGATCTCGATCAGCTCCTTGGTGATCTGGGCTTGACGGGTTCGGTTGTAGATCTGGGTTTGCTTGCGGATCATTTCGCCAGCGTTGCGGGTGGCGTTGTCCATCGAGCTCATCTGCGCGCCGTAGAACGAGGCATTGTTTTCCAGCAGAGCGCGGAAGATCTGCACCGCGATGTTGCGCGGCAGCAGGCGGGAGAGGAGTTCGTCCTCCTCCGGCTCGTATTCATAGGAGGTCGCCGGCGCGTTCGCCGCCTTTTCTTCCACCGCCAGCGGAATGATCTGCTGCGCGGTCGGGACCTGGGCGATCACCGACTTGAACTGCGCGTAGAACAGCGTGCAGACGTCGAACTCGCCGTTGTCGAAACGGGCCAGCACTTTCCTGGCGATGTCCTCGGCGTTGACGAAGCCGAGCTGGCGAACGCTGCGCAGGTCGAGGTGCTCGACGATCTGCTTGTCGAACAGGCGGCGGAGCTGCTCGTAGCCCTTGCGGCCGACGCAGAAGAATTTCACTTCCTTGCCCTGCGCCATCAGCGCCTGGGCGCGATCGCGCGCCAGACGCACGATCGACGAGTTGAAGGCGCCGGACAGGCCGCGCTCGCCGGTGCAGACCAGCAGCAGGTGGACCTGGTCCTTGCCGGTACCGGCGAGCAGCGCCGGTGCGCCGGGCGAACCCGCGGCAGCACTGGCGATGTTGGAGATCACCGCGCCCATCTTGTCGGCATAGGGCCGCGCCGCCTCTGCCGCCTGCTGGGCACGGCGCAACCGGGACGCAGCAACCATCTGCATCGCCTTGGTGATCTTTTGCGTCGCCTTGGTGGAGGCGATGCGGACGCGCATGTCTTTAAGAGACGCCATTCTTCGTTCACCCCGGCGGTTCGACTGAAGCGTCGGACCGCTAGCCTGTCCCTATCGCGGTGCCCGGCCGGGCGCCGGGTACGCTTCTTGTTGTCTCGTCTCTCGCGAAGCGATCACGGCCGGACGGATCCGGCCATGCCCGCCGTGACGCGAAGCTCTTTACGCAAAGCTCTTTACGCAAAGCTCTTGGCAAAACCTTCGACCACCGACTTCAGCTTCGCAGCGGTGTCGTCGGTGAGGTCGCGGGTGTCGCGGATCGAATTGAGGATCTCGACGTTCTTGCCGCGCAGCAGCGAGAGCAGACCGTCCTCGAACGCGCGCACCTTGCTGACCGGAAGCGGATCGAGATAGCCGTTGGTGCCGGCCCAGATCACGCAGACCTGCTCTTCCATCTTCAGCGGCGCGAACTGCGGCTGCTTCAGGAGCTCGGTCAGGCGCGAACCGCGGTTCAGCAAGCGCTGGGTCGAGGCGTCGAGGTCGGAGCCGAACTGCGCGAACGCCGCCATTTCGCGGTACTGCGCGAGCTCGCCCTTGATCTTTCCGGCGACCTTCTTGGTGGCCTTGGTCTGCGCCGACGAGCCGACGCGCGACACCGACAGACCGACGTTCACGGCGGGACGGATGCCCTGGAAGAACAGGTCGGTTTCCAGGAAGATCTGACCGTCGGTGATCGAGATGACGTTGGTCGGGATGTAGGCCGACACGTCGTTGGCCTGGGTTTCGATGACCGGCAGCGCCGTCAGCGAGCCCGAGCCCTGGTCCTTGTTAAGCTTCGCCGCGCGCTCGAGCAGGCGGGAATGCAGATAGAACACGTCGCCCGGATAGGCTTCGCGGCCCGGCGGGCGGCGCAGCAGCAGCGACATCTGGCGGTAGGCGACGGCCTGCTTGGACAGATCGTCATAGATGATGACCGCGTGCATGCCGTTGTCGCGGAAATACTCGCCCATGGTGCAGCCGGTGAAGGGCGCGATGTACTGCATCGGCGCCGGATCCGAAGCGGTGGCGGCGACGATGATCGAGTACTCGAGCGCGCCCTGCTCTTCCAGCACCTTCACGAACTGGGCGACGGTCGAACGCTTCTGGCCGACCGCGACGTAGACGCAATACAGCTTGATGTTCTCGTCCGGCTGCGCGTTGAGCGGCTTCTGGTTCAGGATGGTGTCGAGCGCGATCGCGGTCTTGCCGGTCTGGCGGTCGCCGATGATCAGCTCGCGCTGGCCGCGGCCGATCGGGATCAGAGCGTCGATCGCCTTGAGGCCGGTCGCCATCGGCTCGTTCACCGACTTGCGCGGGATGATGCCGGGCGCCTTGACGTCGACGCGCATGCGCTTGTCGGCCTGGATCGGGCCCTTGCCGTCGATCGGGTTGCCGAGCGCGTCGACGACGCGGCCGAGCAGACCCTTGCCGACCGGCGCGTCCACGATGGCGCGGGTGCGCTTGACGGTCTGGCCTTCCTTGATCTCGCGGTCGGCACCGAAAATAACGATACCGACGTTGTCGGTCTCGAGGTTCAGCGCCATGCCGCGGGTGCCGTTCTCGAACTCGACCATTTCACCGGCCTGGACGTTGTCCAGACCGTAGACGCGGGCGATGCCGTCACCGACAGACAGCACCTGTCCGACTTCGGAGACTTCAGCTTCCTGGCCGAAATTCTTGATCTGGTCCTTGAGGATCGCGGAAATTTCCGCGGCGCGGATGTCCATCAGCCTGCCTCTTTCATCGCGTGCTTGATCGAATTGAGTTTGGTGCGAAGCGAACTATCAATCATGCGGCTGCCAAGCTTCACGACGAGGCCACCGATGATCGAGGGATCGACATTCACGTTCAGCGCGACGTCCTTGCCGGTCACCGACTTCAGGGCAACCTTGAGGGCGTCGAGATTCTTGTCCGAGAGCGCTTCCGCCACTGTCACGTCCGCGGTCGCCTCGCCCTTGAACCTGGCGACGAGGGCGCGGTAGGCCCGGATGACGTCAGTCACCACGAACAGGCGGCGGTTGGCGGTCAGCACTTTCAGGAAATTGGCGGAGATGCCGGCGATACCGGCCTTGTCCAGCACGGCCGAAAGGGCCCTGGACTGGGTCTCGGCGGCGAATACCGGACTGCGGACGAGGCGCTTCAGATCGGCGCTTTCGTTCAGCAGAGCCTCGAACCTCTCGAGATCGGCTTTGACCTCGTCGACCAATTTCTGGTCGCGGGCCAGTTCAAACAAGGCCGTTGCATAACGGCCCGACACACCTGAAACGGACGTATCTTCTGCAGCCACAGACGCGCTCTTTTTGCTGTCAAACTCGCAAGGGAAAAACCGTCGCCACAAAGCGGCGCCTAGCGATCCAAGCCCTTGGAATTCAAGCGGGACTTCGATTTTCGGCCGACACGGGAAGTGCCGGGTCCGTTAAAATCGCGGCTTTGCTAACATAGCAGGCGCGCACGTGCAACATGACGCCAAATTAAAGGCACGAGGTTCTTTCGCCAGTTCGTCGCAGCTCGCGATGTTGGGACCACGAGTTGGACCGACTTCGAACCAACCTGGACCAAGTTGGACGCCGACCTGCCGCGCCACGGAATTGCCCTGAGCCTTACGGCGGCATCACGCCCATTCGTTCCTGCCCTCAGCGCATAGCGGCCATGAACACGGATCGCTGAGGCGTGAAACCGCGGCTGACCACCCCGGCCGCCGAATACTTACCCAATTCTAAACGCTGAGTGTGATGACTTCGCTTTACAGTATTCATGAGTAATTACTTAGTTAAGAAATCGTTAAAGTTAAATATTACGGAATATCACCTGAATATCGGCGCAGGTCACAAGATATTTCATGATGACACATAGCAGAACTACTGCCCAATTCATGCCTCATTGCGAAAGGAAACGCCAAGTCGCTCACAAACTGATGGGGGCTCCACTAGCCACATATGTGGCAATACTAGCTTAGGGACCACTAAATGCTGTCTTTGAAGACGCTGGGCTCTGTGACCCGGCCGCGTACGGCGATCGCTTTCGTTGCCGCAACTTTCCTCGTCGGTGGGACTGCCACCGAAGCTTCCGCCACATCCAGGCATCATCGGCACCATCACCATCATCACGCCCAGACCGATTCCAATTCCGGCTCGGATTGGCGCAATGCCAACGCGGCAATGACGCCGTCGTCGGGCTCCGGGCACAGCTTCTCCGGCATGGCCTCCTTCTACGGCAACGAGTCCGGCAGCAAGACCGCGTCGGGCCAGCGCTTCAACCAGAACGCCATGACCGCGGCGCACCGTTCGCTGCCGTTCGGCACCAAGCTCCGCGTCACCCATCGCGGATCGAGCGTCATCGTCACCATCAATGACCGTGGCCCGTTCATTCGCGGCCGGGTGCTCGACCTCTCCACGGGCGCAGCCCGCGCCATCGGCCTCACCGGCGCCGGCGTCGGCCGCGTCACCGCCGAAGTGGTGTCCTAAGGCACACGACGCGTCGAAATAAGCCCGCCGTCTTGCCCGTGATCTCGGGGGACGGCGGGCTTTTTTGCGCCGTCATTCCGGGGCTCGCGCTGCGCGCGCCCCGGAATGACATCGGAGTACGTGGCGGTGGGGCCTACAAAAAGCTCTGCGGATCGACGTCCACTTCCAGCTTCTGATTGCCCTTCGGCTTCGGGCAGACCGCCAGCCAGTTGCGTAAGTAATCCGACAGATCGAAACCGCGCGCCGATTTCACCAGGATGCGGAAGCGATAGCGGCCCTTGATGACCGCGAGCGGGGCCTCCGCCGGCCCCAGCACCACCACGCGCTCGTCACGCGGCGCGAGCGCAACCAGTCTCCTGCCAAAGCCTTCCGCGCTCGGGCGATCGCCGGCCGAGATGATCAGGCTCGCAAGACGGCCGAACGGCGGATAGAGCGTGCGCTCGCGCAGGTCGATCTCGCTGTCGTAGAAGGCCTCGCGGTCGCAGGCGATCAGCGCCTTCATCACGGGATGATCGGGCTGGTGGGTCTGGAGATAGCCGACACCGCGGCCCTGCTCGCGCCCGGCGCGGCCGATCACCTGGTTGAGCAATTGCCAGGTGCGTTCCGACGCCCTGGGATCACCATTGGACAGGCCGAGATCGGCATCGACCACGCCGACCAGATTGAGCCGCGGGAAATTGTGGCCTTTCGCCACCAGTTGCGTGCCGATGATGACGTCGACGCGGCCCTCGGCAATCTCGTTGAGCTCGGAGCGCATCGTCTCGATCGAGGTGATGAGATCGCTCGACAGCACCATGGTGCGCGCATCCGGGAACAGCGCGGCGGCCTCCTCCTGCAAACGCTCGACACCGGGCCCGACCGCCACGAGCGATTCCTCGGCCGCGCAATGCGGGCAGGTCTGCGGGCGCGGCATCGAGAAGCCGCAATGGTGGCAGACCAGCCGCTGGCGAAAACGATGATCGACCAGCCAGGCATCGCAGATGGTGCAGGCGAAGCGATGGCCGCAGGCGCGGCACAGCGTCAGCGGCGCATAGCCGCGGCGATTGAGGAACAGCAACGCCTGCTCGCGCTTCTCGATCGCTTTTCTGATCTCGGAGGCCAGCCGCGGCGAGATGAAACGGCCGCGCGCGGGCGGCTCGCGGCGCATGTCGATGGCCTCGATATGCGGCATGTGCTGGCCGCCGAAGCGCGAGGGCAGCGCGATGCGCTGATAGCGGTTCTTGCGCGCATTGACCTCGGATTCGACCGAGGGCGTGGCGGACGCCAGCACGATCGGGATCTTGGCGATATGCGCGCGCACCACCGCCATGTCGCGGGCGTGATAGTGCACGCCCTCGTCCTGCTTGTAGGCCTGGTCGTGCTCTTCATCCACGACGATGAGGCCGAGATTGCCGTAGGGCAGGAACAGCGCCGAGCGCGCACCGACCACGACCGGCGCACTGCCCTCGGAGATCGCGGCCCAGTTGCGCGCGCGGGTGCGCGGCGTCAGCTCGGAATGCCACTCGATCGGGCGCACGCCAAAACGTTGCGCGAAGCGATCGAGGAACTGGCCGGTGAGCGCGATTTCCGGCATCAGGATCAGCGACTGTTTGCCACGGCGGATGCACTCCGCAATGGCCTCGAAATAGACCTCGGTCTTGCCCGAGCCGGTGACGCCGTCGAGCAGCGCGACATGGAACGAGCCGTTGGCCGCGAGCGCGCGCATCGCATCCACCCCGGCACGCTGCAGCGGCGAAAAATCCGGCCGGCTGAAATCCGGATCGGGCGCGGGCGGCGGCGGTGGCGGCGGCATCGGTTCGACCGTGAGCGTGCCTTCGTCGACGAGACCGTCGATCACGCCGGCGGAGACGCCGGCTTCCCTGGCGGCTTCGGACTTGCCGTGCAGCAACCGGTCCGACAGCACCTCGAGCAGGCGCTGCCGCGCCGGCGTCAGCCGCCGCGGGGGATCGCCGACCAGGCGCACGCCGGCGCGGGTCCGCTCGGGGCCGAGGTTCTCACCCATCCGCAGGCACATGCGCAGCACCATGCCGCGCGGGCTCAGCGTGTAATTGGCGACCCAGTCGACCAGCGAGCGCAGCTCGGGCTTGAGGGGCGGAAGGTCGAGCTTCTCGCTGACCTCCTTGAGGCGATTGTGCAGGCGCGGATCGGGGTTGGCATTCTCGGCCCAGACCACGGCGAGCACCTCGCGGGGCCCGAGCGGCACGCCGACCAGATCGCCCGCCTTCAGCTCCATGCCGCGCGGCACCTTGTAGGAATAGGTCTGGTCGAGCGCGACCGGCACCAGCACGTCGACCATGCCAGTCGCGTGGGTGGGGGCGGCGTTGCTGCGCGACGTATGATCCATCAACAGTCTTTGGAGGGAGAATCGGAACCTGGCGTTTGGAGGCTAGCGCCACGGGCGAGCCTTAGCGAACAGTAAACGGGTGTGATGCGATATACTGGGTGGAATCATTACGTCCAGAGCGCATGAGCCAAGCGGCCGCCCCACAAATCGAGCTCGCCAGCGCCGATCCCGACATCGCGCAGGAGATGGCGCGCTGGCTGAGGCATCTCGGCGCCGAGCGGCGGCTGTCGCCGAAAACGCTGGAGGCCTATGCCCGCGACTTGCGGCAGTGCCTGGATTTTCTCTGCAATCATTGGGGCGAGCGCGTGACGCTGAAGCGATTCGCCGCGCTGGAAGCCACGGATATCCGCGCCTTCATGGCGATGCGCCGCGCCGACGACATTGCCGGCCGCTCGCTGATGCGCGCGCTGGCGGGGCTGCGCTCGTTCGGACGCTTCCTCGAGCGCGAGGGCAAGGGCAAGGTCGGCGCATTGTCGGCGATCCGCGCGCCCAAGGTTGGAAAGAGCTTGCCGAAGCCGCTGCCGATGGCATCGGCCAAGCGCCTTGCCGATGCCGACGAGCGCGCCGGCGAGGATCGCGAGAGCTGGATCCTGGCGCGCGATGCCGCCGTGATGGCGCTGCTGTACGGCTCGGGCCTGCGCATCTCCGAGGCGCTCGGCCTAAAGCGCCGCGAGGTGCCGCGTCCCGGCGAGGGCGATGTGCTGATCGTGACGGGCAAAGGCAACAAGACTCGCATGGTGCCGGTGCTGCAGAACGTGCTCGCGCTGGTGCAGGACTATGTTTCGATGTGCCCGTATCCGCTTCCCGCCGAAGGCCCGATCTTCCTCGGTGCGCGCGGCGGACCGCTCAGCCCCCGCATCATCCAGCTCGCGATGGAGCGGCTGCGCGGCGCGCTGGGATTGCCCGACAGCGCCACGCCGCACGCGCTGCGGCATTCCTTTGCCACGCACCTGTTGTCACGCGGCGGCGACCTGCGCGCGATCCAGGAATTGCTCGGCCATTCCTCGCTCTCGACGACGCAGATCTATACCGGCATCGATTCCGAGCGACTGCTGGAAGTCTATGCCAGCGCGCATCCGCGGCGGTGAATCGCCGCTGATTCCTGACACTAAGCTGTCATGACAAGCATGCCTCTTGCGCGGTGCCTGCGGTTCGGTCAATCGTGGGGAACCGAACAGGAGGGAAATCATGAGCGCACATGAAAGCATGGAGCACGCCGAGCACGCCGAACACGCGTCCGGCTCGAACAAGAAGATCGCCCTTCTGATCGCCGTGCTGGCGCTGTTCCTGGCGATCTCCGAGACGCTGGGCAAGGGCGCCCAGACCGAATCGATCAGCAAGAATGTCGAGGGCGCCAATCTCTGGGCGTTCTTCCAGGCCAAGAGCATCCGCCGCACGGTGGTGGTGACCGCGGCAGAGCAGGGCAAGCTGACGCTGGCCGGCACCACCGACGACGCCATGAAGGCGACGGTGCAGAAGCAGATCGACGACTGGACCAAGACCGCGCAGCGCTACCGCTCCGAGCCCGAGACCGGCGAAGGCACCGAGCAGCTCGCCGAGAAGGCCAAGCATGCCGAGCACGAGCGCGACGAGGCGACCGCGAAGTACCATCACTTCGAGCTGGCGTCGGCCGCCTTCCAGATCGGCATCGTGCTGGCGTCGGCCACCATCATCACCGGCATGTTCGCACTCGCCTATGTCGCCGGCATCCTGACGCTGGGCGGCATCCTCATGACCGCGCTCGGCCTGTGGTGGCCGCATCTGCTGCATTTGCATTGAGGGGTGTGGCCGGCGGTTCGTCCCGTCATCCTGAGGTGCGAGGCGCGCGATGCACGGCATCGCGCGGGGAGCCTCGAAGGATGAACGGCCGAGATGCAGCCGGGCCGTCACTCTTCGAGGGCCGCTGAAGAAGCGGCCACCTCAGAGTGACGGCGATAGCTTGATTGCCGCGGCAATCACCGCGCTTCGTGCACGCTCTTGCGGAAGCGCTGGATCAGGCGGAGCGTGCGGGAGGACCAGCCTTCGCCGTTGCCGGAGATCAGCTCCCGGATGCGCCGCTTGATCGGGTCGACCAGCTCGGACGCCTTGGCGCGCAGCTTCAGCACGAAATCGTAGATCCGCTCGAACCAGCGCATCTCGAGCAGCTTGTCGCGCGTGACGTCGAACACGAAGGCGGTGACGCCGACGCCGACCATCTTGGCGAACAAGAACGTGGACATGCCGGTGAGCCAGTATTCATGCGTGAGCAGATACAGGCCGGCCAGCTTGAGCGGAAACAGCGGAAGGATCGGCACCGCGAACACGATCAGCGTCATCGCCGGCGGGAGCGCATCGACACGCTCCGTCAGCCATTGCTTGAAGCGGGCGAGCGGAATGAGTGCGACAATCCGCGCGACGATCGGTTCGAGATGGTCCCACAGCCAGGCTTCGATCAGGAAGATGATCGCCAGCAGGACCCAGACCGGTTGAAGAAGGCGGCGCAGCATATGTTGTCCCGCCCGATTCAGCTCGGCGCGTGGCCTACATATGGATGGCCCGCTTGCCGACTGCAAGCGCGGCTTCCTTGACGGCCTCGGAGCGGGTCGGGTGCGCGTGGCAGGTGCGCGCGAGATCCTCCGCACTGCCGCCAAATTCCATGAGAACGCAGGCTTCATGGATCATTTCTCCGGCCCCGATGCCGATGATGTGCACGCCGAGCACGCGATCGGTCTTCGCATCTGCGAGAATCTTCACAAAGCCGTCGGTGGTCTGGTTGACCTTGGAGCGGCCGTTGGCGGTAAACGGAAACTTTCCGACCGTATAAGCCACACCCGCCTGCTTCAGTTCCTCCTCGGTCTTGCCGACGGAGGACACTTCCGGGCTGGTATACACGACGCCTGGGATAACGTCGTAGTTCACATGGCCGGCCTGGCCCGCGATGATCTCCGCAACCGCGACGCCCTCGTCCTCGGCCTTGTGCGCGAGCATCGGGCCTGCAACGACGTCGCCGATGGCATAGACGCCCTTGAGGCTGGTGGCGAAGTGCGGATCAATCTGCACGCGGCGGCGGGGATCGAGCGCGACGCCGGCTTCCTTCAGGCCGAGGCTATCGGTGTAGGGCACGCGGCCGATGGCGACGAGCACGACGTCGGCCTCTAACGTCTCGGCGGTACCGCCGGCAGCAGGCTCGATCGTCGCCTTCAGCGTCTTGCCCGAGGTATCGACGGCGGTGACCTTGGCTCCTAGCTTGAACGCAAAGCCCTGCTTCTCGAGGATGCGCTGGAATTGCTTGGCGATCTCGCCGTCCATGCCGGGCAGGATGCGATCGAGGAATTCGACCACGACGACTTCGGCGCCGAGACGATGCCAGACCGAGCCGAGCTCGAGTCCGATCACGCCGGCGCCGACGATCAGGAGCTTGCCCGGGACCTTGTCGAGCGACAGCGCGCCGGTCGACGACACGATGCGCTTCTCGTCGATCTCGATGCCCTTGAGGCGCGCGATGTCCGAGCCGGTGGCAATCACGATGTTCTTGGTCTCGACGACCTGCGACTTGCCGTCGGCGGAGATCTCGACCTTGCCCGTGCCCAGGATCTTGCCGGTGCCCTTGAGCACGTCGATCTTGTTCTTCTTCATCAGGAACTCGACGCCCTTGACGTTGCCGTCGATGCCCTGCTGCTTGAAGTTCATCATCGCGGGCAGTTCGAGCTTCGGCGCGGAAACCGACACGCCCATCTTGGCAAAGGAGTGCCCGGCTTCCTCGAACATCTCGGAGGCGTGCAGCAGCGCCTTCGACGGCATGCAGCCGACATTGAGGCAGGTGCCGCCGAGCGTGGCGTTCTTTTCCACCACCGCGACTTTCATGCCGAGCTGGGCTGCGCGCACCGCGCAGACATAACCGCCAGGTCCGGTGCCGATGACGACGAGATCGTAGGTAGCCATGAGAGAGAGTCCCGTAGGTTTAGCGTGATGAGGATGTGTCAGCGTCCGCGCGGCGCGTCAGCGTCCGCCGGACACATCGAGAGTGGCTGCGGTGATGTAGGACGCCTCGTCCGACATCAGCCAGATGATGGCGTTGGCAATCTCGTCGGCGGTCCCGACGCGCTTCATCGGCACCATATGGGCGAGACGATGGTGCCGGTCGGGCTCGCCGCCCGAGGCGTGAATTTCGGTATCGATCAGGCCGGGGCGAATGCCCGCAACGCGAATGCCTTCGTTTGCGACCTCATAGCCGAGGCCGGTGGTGAAGGAATCGATCGCGCCCTTGGACGCGGCATAGTCGACATAGGTGTTGGGCGCGCCGAGCTTGGCCGCGACCGACGACAGGTTGACGATGACGCCACCCTTGCCGCCATGCTTGGTCGACATCCGCTTCACGGCCTCGCGCGCGCAGAGGATGGAGCCGGTGACGTTGACCGCCATGACGCGCTGAATGCGCTCGGCCGACATCTCGTCAACGCGCACGCCGCTCGTGCCGACAATGCCGCCGTTGTTGACGAGCGCGCCAAGCGTGCCGAACTTGTCGGCTTGCTTGAACAGCTCGACGATGTCGCTTTCCTCGGCGACATCGCATTTCACCGCGATGGCCTTGCCGTTGCTGGCCTCGATCAGACCGACCACCTCGTCGGCGGCCTTCTTGTTGCTGGCATAGCCGACGACGACACGGAAGCCGCGCGCGGCCGCCGCGATCGCGGTCGCCCGCCCGATGCCGCGGCTGCCACCGGTGATGACAACGACCTTATCCGTCACGCCAGCCTCCATGGTTCGACACGCGCCGTCGCGCCAATGGGCGACGGCGCTCGCAAGGCACTAGGGATCAGAGATCGAGCACCAGACGCGCCGGGTCTTCCAGGCTCTCCTTGACGCGCACCAGGAAGGTGACGGCTTCCTTGCCGTCGATGACGCGGTGATCGTAGGACAGCGCCAGATACATCATCGGGCGGACCTCGACCTTGCCGCCGACGACCATCGGGCGCTCCTGGATCTTGTGCATGCCGAGAATGCCGGACTGCGGCGCGTTCAGGATCGGGGTCGACATCAGCGAGCCGTAGATGCCGCCATTGGTGATGGTGAAGGTGCCGCCCTGCATCTCGTCGATCTTGAGCTGGCCGTCACGGGCGCGGCGGCCGAAATCGGCGATGCCCTTCTCGATGTCGGCGATCGACTTGTTGTCGCAGTCGCGCACGACAGGCACGACGAGGCCCTTGTCGGTGCCGACGGCGACGCCGATGTGGTAGTAGTTCTTGTAGATCAGGTCGGTGCCGTCGATCTCGGCGTTGACGGCCGGGATGTCCTTCAGCGCCTGCACGACGGCCTTGGCGAAGAAGCCCATGAAACCGAGCTTGGAGCCGTGCTTCTTCTCGAACGCATCCTTGTAGTGCGCGCGCAGCGCCATGACGTTGGTCATGTCGACCTCGTTGAAGGTCGTGAGCATCGCGGCGGTGTTCTGCACGTCCTTGAGGCGGCGCGCGATGGTCTGGCGCAGGCGGGTCATCTTGACGCGCTCTTCGCGGGCGGCGTCATCGGCCGGCGAGGCGGTGCGCACCTGCACGGCGGCGGCGGGCTGGTTGACCGGGGTCGGCGCGGAGGCCGCACGCTCGATCGCAGCTAACATGTCGCCCTTGGTGACGCGCCCGTCCTTGCCGGAGCCCGGCACGGTCGAGGCATCGACGCCGGTCTCGGCGGAGAGCTTGCGAACGGACGGGGCGAGCGGCGCGTCGGCCGGCGGCGCCTTCGCGGCCGGGGCCGGGGCAGGCGCGGGAGCCGCAGCAGCGGCGGGAGCGGCAGCGGCGGGCTTGGCGGGCGCCGCGGCAGGCTTCGCAGCGCCGGCGCCGTCGGTGATCTGGCCGAGCAGCGCGCCGACCGCGACGGTCGTGCCATCGGCAGCGATGATCTCGCTCAGCGTGCCGGCGGAGGGCGCGGGGACTTCGATGGTGACCTTGTCGGTCTCGAGCTCCACCAAGGGCTCGTCGACGGCGACGGCGTCACCGGCCTTCTTGAACCAGCGGCCGATGGTGGCCTCGGTGACGGATTCGCCGAGCGTCGGCACACGAATTTCAGTCATGGTCTTTTCCTTAAGGAGATCGCCAATGCGGTCGTGATTCATAAATGTCATCGCCCGCCTTGTGCGCAGTTGCGCACGGGGGCGGGCGATCCAGTACGCCGTGACGACCGTGATGAACACAAACGCCGCGGAGTACTGGATGCCCCGCCTTCGCGGGGCATGACAGCGTCCTAAAACACTTATTAGCTCAGTGCTTCGTCCAGGAACGCCTTCAACTGCGCCTGATGCTTGGACATCAGACCAGTGGCGGTCGCGGCGGAAGCGGCGCGGCCGACATAACGCGGACGCCGGCTGACGCCGTTCACCTGGTTCAGCACCCATTCCAGATAGGGCTCGATGAAGTGCCACGCGCCCATGTTGCGCGGCTCTTCCTGGCACCAGATCACTTCCGCCTTCTTGAAGCGGGACAGCTCCGCGACCAGCGCCTTCAGCGGCACCGGATAGAGCTGCTCGACGCGCATCAGGTAGATGTCGTCGATGCCGCGCTTCTCGCGCTCCTCGTAGAGGTCGTAATAGACCTTGCCCGAGCAGAGCACGATGCGGCGGATCTTCTCGTCGGGGACGAGCTTGACCGCCTCGCTCGGCAGCATCTGGGCGTCATCGTACAGGATGCGATGGAACGTCGTTCCCTTGGCGAGCTCCTCGAGACGCGATACCGCCCGCTTGTGACGCAGCAGCGACTTCGGCGTCATCACGATCAGCGGCTTGCGGATCTCGCGATGCAGCTGGCGACGCAGCACGTGGAAGTAGTTCGCCGGCGTGGTCGGATAGACCACCTGCATGTTGTCTTCGGCGCACATCTGCAGATAGCGCTCGAGACGCGCCGAGGAGTGCTCCGGTCCCTGGCCCTCATAGCCGTGCGGCAAGAGGCAGACGAGACCGGACATGCGCAGCCATTTGCGCTCGCCCGAGGAGATGAACTGGTCGAACACGACCTGCGCGCCGTTGGCGAAGTCGCCGAACTGGGCTTCCCACAGCGTCAGCGTGTTCGGCTCGGCGAGCGAGTAGCCGTATTCGAAACCAAGCACGGCCTCTTCCGACAGCAGCGAGTTGATGACCTCGTAATGGCCCTGCTCGTTGCCGAGATGGTTGAACGGCGTGTAGCGGCTCTCGTCTTCCTGGTCGATCAGGACCGAGTGGCGCTGCGAGAAGGTGCCGCGCTCCGAATCCTGGCCCGACAGGCGGACGTGGTGGTTCTCGTTGAGCAGCGTGCAGAACGCCAGCGCCTCGCCGGTCGCCCAGTCGATACCCGTGCCGCCGTCGATCGCCTTGGAGCGGTTTTCGAGGAAGCGCTGGATGGTGCGGTGGACGCGGAAACCGTCCGGCACCTTGGTGATCTTGCGGCCGATGTCCTTCAGGATCGGCAGGTCGACGCCGGTGACGCCGCGGCGCGCGTCCTCTTCCTGGTCCGCTATCTTGAAGCCCGCCCACTTGCCGTCGAGCCAGTCGGCCTTGTTCGGCTTGTAGGAGGTGCCGGCCTCGAACTCGGCATCGAGCCGGGCGCGCCAGTCGGCCTTGGCCTTGTCGACCTCGCCCTGGGTCATCACGCCTTCGCTGACGAGGCGGCGCGAATAAAGCTCGAGCGTGGACGGATGGGCCGCGATCTTCTTGTACATCACCGGCTGGGTGAAAGCCGGCTCGTCGCCTTCGTTGTGGCCATGCCTGCGATAGCAGAACATGTCGATGACAACAGGCTTGTGGAATTTCTGCCGGAACTCGGTCGCGACCTTGGCCGCGAACACGACGGCTTCCGGATCGTCGCCGTTCACGTGGAAGATCGGCGCGTCGATCATCTTCGCCACATCCGACGGATAGGGCGAGGAGCGCGAGTAGCGCGGATAGGTGGTGAAGCCGATCTGGTTGTTGACGATGAAGTGCACGGAGCCGCCGGTGCGGTAGCCCTTCAGGTCGGACAGGCCGAAGCATTCCGCGACCACGCCTTGGCCTGCGAACGCGGCATCGCCGTGCATCAGCAGCGGCATCACCGAGATGCGCTGGTCCGGCGGATCGCCGTGCTGGTCCTGCTTGGCGCGGACTTTTCCGAGCACCACGGGATCGACGATCTCGAGATGCGAGGGATTGGCGGTGAGCGACAGGTGGATGCGGTTGCCGTCGAACTCGCGGTCCGAGGACGCGCCGAGATGGTACTTGACGTCGCCCGAGCCTTCGACCGCATCGGGATTGGCCGAGCCGCCCTTGAATTCGTGGAACAGCGCGCGATGGGCCTTGCCCATCACCTGCGTCAGCACGTTGAGGCGGCCGCGATGCGGCATGCCGAGCACGACTTCCTTCACGCCGAGATTGCCGCCGCGCTTGATGATCTGCTCGAGCGCGGGGATCAGCGATTCACCGCCGTCGAGGCCGAAGCGCTTGGTGCCGGTGAACTTGGTATCGCAGAACTTTTCGAAGCCTTCGGCTTCGACCAGCTTCATCAGGATCGCACGGCGACCCTCGCGGGTGAACGAGATTTCCTTGTCCAGCCCCTCGATGCGCTCCTGAATCCAGGCCTTCTGCGCGGCGTTGCTGATGTGCATGAACTCGACGCCGAGCGTCTGGCAGTAGGTGCGCTCGCAAAGTGCGGTGATCTCGCGCAGGCTGGCATATTCGAGACCGAGCACGTGATCGAGGAAGATCTTGCGGTCGAAATCGGCTTCGCTGAAGCCGTAGGTGCGCGGGTCGAGCTCCTCGCGATTGCGCGGGGCTTCGATGCCGAGCGGATCGAGCTTGGCGTGGAAGTGGCCGCGCATGCGATAGGAGCGGATCAGCATCAGCGCGCGGACGGAGTCGCGCGTGGCCTGCAGCAGGTCGGCGGAAGAGAAATCAGCGCCCTTGTCGCCTTTGGCCTGCGCCTTGGCGGCGATCTTGGCGCCGACAGCCTTCTCGACTTCGGCCCAGTTGCCGTCGAGGGCGGAGGTGAGATCGTCCTGCGGGATCAGCGGCCAGTTGGCGCGCTCCCAGGACGGGCCCTGGGCGTTCTTGCGGACGTCGTCCGGCTGGTCCTTCAGGCTTTTGAAGAACTCCTGCCACTCGGCGTCGACCGAGGACGGATCCTTCTCGTAGCGAGCGTAGATTTCGTCGATGTAGGTGGCGTTGGTGCCCTGCAAAAAGGAGGAAAGGGCAAAGGCTGCGTTCGCGTCCTGGCGAGACATACTTGAGTTCCTGGCGATTTCGGTTCGCGCATAACAAACGGCGCTGGCGTCGAGCTCCCCGGCAGAGGCTCGACGCGACAGGCACCATTTACCCTATTTGCTGCGAAACTTCGCCCGGAAAAGTACGAAGGAGTGAATTAGGCCTTCAATTTTTCGGCAAGCGTGTGACCGAGGCGGGCGGGAGACGGCGACACTGTAATCCCTGCCGATTTCATCGCGTCGGTCTTGGAACCGGCGTCGCCCTTGCCGCCCGAAATGATCGCGCCGGCATGGCCCATGCGGCGGCCGGGAGGTGCGGTCACGCCGGCGATGAAACCGACCATCGGCTTCTTGCGACCGCGCTTGGCCTCGTCCTTGAGGAACTGGGCGGCGTCTTCCTCGGCGGAACCGCCGATCTCACCGATCATGATGATCGATTCGGTCTTGGGGTCGGCGAGCAGCATTTCCAGCACGTCGATGAACTCGGTTCCCTTGACCGGGTCGCCACCGATGCCGACCGCGGTGGTCTGGCCGAGGCCCTCCTGGGAGGTCTGGAACACCGCTTCATAGGTCAGCGTGCCGGAGCGGGAGACGATGCCGACGGAGCCGGTCTTGAAGATGTTGGCGGGCATGATGCCGATCTTGCACTCGCCGGCGGTCATGACGCCCGGGCAGTTCGGCCCGATCAGGCGCGACTTGGAACCGGCCAGCGAGCGCTTCACGCGCACCATGTCGAGAACCGGAATGCCTTCGGTGATGCAGACGATCAGCGGGATCTCGGCGTCGATGGCCTCGCAGATCGCATCCGCCGCGCCCGGCGGCGGCACGTAGATCACCGACGCATCGGCGCCGGTCTTCTCACGCGCCTCGCGCACGGTGTCGAACACCGGCAGGCCCAGATGAGTCGAGCCGCCTTTGCCCGGCGAGGTGCCGCCGACCATCTTGGTGCCGTAGGCAATCGCGGCCTCCGAGTGGAAGGTGCCGTTCTTGCCGGTGAAGCCCTGGCAGATGACCTTGGTGTTCTTGTCGATCAGGATGGACATGAGGTCTGCTTTCGCGAAACTAACGAGTGAGAGGTCAGTGGATGCGGCGGTAGACGCCGGTGAGCACGTCGGCCCAGCCTTCCGCGTCCGGCGAGAACTGGATCTTCAACGAATAGGAATTGTCGTCGATGATTTCGTAGACGTGGCGCGCATTGCCGCGGAGCGAGCCGCGCACCAGCGTCAGGGTCTTGCCGACCCACCCGCCGGAAGCGGGCGATGGCGGCGTATAGCCGAGCGAATCGTACCAGAACAATTTGTAGGTCCGGTCATCGCGGTCGTAGGTGAAGAGGCCATGGGTGGCAAAGCTCTGCTTGCCGCCGCGCATCTGCACCGCGTCCTGGATCAGATAGAATCCGTTGAGATCCATGCGCGCGTGGACGTGAGAGGTGGCGGGCCCACCCTCCGCCCAGCGCGACGGGAAGACCACCTCTTCGCCGTCCCACTCGCCAGCGAACGCGGCGAGACGCGCGTGCTCTGCAAGCGGGGATGATGCGGCGAGATGGTCCTGGGTCATGGCCTCAGCCTCCCTTGACGGCCTTCACGATCTTCTGCGCGGCGTCATCGAGATTGTCGGCCGGCACCACGTTCAGGCCGGATTCATTGATGATCTTCTTGCCGAGCTCGACATTGGTGCCTTCGAGGCGGACCACCAGCGGCACGCTGAGGCCGACCTCGCGCACCGCGGCGGTGACGCCCTCGGCGATCACGTCGCACTTCATGATACCACCGAAGATGTTGACCAGGATGCCCTTCACGTTGGGATCGGCGGTGATGATCTTGAACGCGGCCGCGACCTTCTCCTTGCTGGCGCTGCCGCCGACGTCGAGAAAGTTCGCCGGCGCCATGCCGTAGAGCTTGATGATGTCCATCGTCGCCATGGCGAGACCGGCGCCATTGACCATGCAGCCGATATTGCCGTCGAGCGTGACGTAGTTGAGGTCGTGTTTCGACGCCTCGATTTCCTTGGCGTCTTCCTCGGTCTCGTCGCGCAGCGCGAGCACTTCGGGATGACGGAACAGCGAATTGTCGTCGAACGACACCTTGGCATCGAGCACGCGGAGCTGGCCCTGCTTGGTCACGACCAGCGGGTTGATCTCCAGCATCGCCATGTCCTTGGCGACGAAGGCGGCATAGAGCTGCGCGGTCAGCTTCTCGGCCTGCTTGGCGAGGTCGCCCGTGAGTTTCAGCGCGTTGGCGACGGTGCGGCCGTGATGGCCCATGATGCCGGTCGCGGGATCGATCGAGAAGGTGACGATCTTCTCAGGGCTGTTGTGCGCGACGTCCTCGATGTTGACGCCGCCTTCGGTCGACACCACGAACGAGACGCGCGAGGTCTCGCGGTCGACCAGGATCGAGAGATAGAATTCCTTGTCGATGTCGGAGCCGTCCTCGATGTAGAGGCGGTTGACCTGCTTGCCGGCGGGGCCGGTCTGGATCGTCACCAGCGTGGCGCCGAGCATCTGCTTGGCGAATTCGGTAACCTCGGCGGCCGACTTGGCGATGCGGACGCCGCCCTTGTCGCCGGCGGAGGCTTCCTTGAACTTGCCCTTGCCGCGGCCGCCAGCGTGGATCTGGCTCTTCACCACCCAGACCGGGCCCGGGAGCGCCTTGGCGGCGGCTTCCGCGTCGGCCGCCTTCAGGACCGGAACGCCCTTGGAGATCGCCACGCCGAACTCGTTCAGCAGCGCTTTGGCCTGATATTCATGGATATTCATATGGTCGCTCCCTGAACCCGCGGGCGGTGTCCGCAAGGGCCCACCTCAGTTTTGTGGCTGGCATACCATATACCACAGGAACTGCAACCCGGATTCTCTGACATCGAGATCTCTGGACTTTCGAACCGGAACCCGCCCAGCCTCAAACTAGGATTTGGCGGGCCCCGGACATGAAACCGCCGAAGACCGGTTTTCGATCTTCGGCGGGATTGTTTGCGCCTTAGCGGCCGAGAAGATCGGGTGCGATCTTCCTGCAGGCGTCTACCAGGCCCTGCACCGCGCCGACCGACTTGTCGAAGGCCTCGCGGTCCTTGCCGGCGAGCTCGATCTCGACGACGCGCTCGACGCCCTTGGAGCCGATCACGACGGGCACGCCGACATACATGTCCTTCACGCCGTATTCGCCGTTGAGGTAGGCGGCGCTGGGCAGCACGCGCTTCTTGTCACGCAGATAGCTCTCGGCCATCGCGATCGCGGAGGCCGCCGGCGCGTAGAAGGCCGAACCGGTCTTGAGCAGGTTGACGATCTCGGCGCCGCCGTTGCGGGTGCGGTCGACGATCTCGTCGAGGCGCGCCTGCGAGGTCCAGCCCATCTTGACGAGGTCGGGCAGCGGGATGCCGGCGACGGTGGAGTACTTCACCAGCGGCACCATGGTGTCGCCGTGGCCGCCGAGCACGAAGGCGGTGACGTCTTCGACCGAGACGTTGAACTCGTCGGCCAGGAAGTAGCGGAAGCGCGCCGAATCCAGCACGCCGGCCATGCCGACGACCTTCTTGTGCGGCAGGCCCGAGGCCTTCTGCAGCGCCCAGACCATCGCGTCGAGCGGGTTGGTGATGCAGATGACGAAGGCGTCGGGGGCGTACTTCTTGATGCCGGCGCCGACCTGCTCCATGACCTTGAGGTTGATGGAGAGGAGGTCGTCGCGGCTCATGCCGGGCTTGCGCGGCACGCCGGCGGTGACGATGCAGACCTTGGCGTTGTCGAGCGCCTCGTAGGAGTTCGCGCCGGTGTAGTGGGCGTCGAAGCCGTCGACCGGGGAGGACTGCGCGATGTCGAGCGCCTTGCCCTGCGGCACGCCCTCGGCGATGTCGAACATCACCACGTCGCCCAATTCCTTCAGGCCGATGAGATGAGCCAACGTTCCGCCGATCTGACCGGAGCCAATCAAAGCAATCTTGTCGCGCGCCATGTGAACCTGTCCTCTAGACATCCAGGAGGGAAAACTGAGTGGGTGGTTATCCCTTTCGCTTTCCCCGTTCAAGTCGCCGGATGCCCAATTGTCGGGCTTGCCGAGATAGGAGCCAGCATACCCTGGCCGTCATTCCGGGATGCGCCGACAGGCGCAGGCCCGGAATCCATCGGGCGGCAGAGTTGGCGGCGCGATGGATTCCGGGCTCGCGACTTTGTCGCGCCCCGGAATGACACCGGAGAAGATGGTGAAATAGGACTTAAGTCTCCACCAGGCCCTTGGTCGAGCCCGAGGCGGTGGAATCCTTGCGGCCGTGCGCCAGCGCCAGATAGGATTCCGAGCTCATTTCGATCAGGCGCGAGGCCGTCCGCTTGAACTCGTTGGCCTCGTTGCCATCGTTGGCGAGGTACAGCGAGATCGGGTTGGCGTCGGCCGAGGCCATCAGCTTCACGGCATTGTCATAGAGCGCGTCGATCAGCGTGATGAAGCGCTTGGCGGAATTGCGCTGGGAGAGGTCCATCACTGGAATATGGTCGACCAGGATGGTGTGGTAGTCGTGCGCCAGCCTGAGGTAATCGGATGCGCCGAGCGGCTTCTCGCAGAGATCGGCGAACGAGAACCGCGCCACGCCATGGGCCGAGCACGGCACGTGCAGGATGCGGCCCTTGATCAGAATATCGCGCGACTTGCATCTGGCGCCGCCCGACATCCTCGACCAGGCGCGGTCGAGCGCGGCGTCCGCATCGCTGTCGGCCGGCGTCAGCCACATCGGCACGCCCTGAAGCTTCTCCAGCCGGAAGTCGGTGCGTGCATCGAGCCGCGCCACGTCCATGTGGTCGGTGATCTGCTTGATGAAGGGCAGGAACAGCGAACGGTTCAAGCCGCCCTTGTAGAGATCGTCGGGTGCGACGTTGGAGGTCGCGACCACCACCGTGCCGAGCTCGAACAATTGGGCGAACAGGCGTCCCAGGATCATCGCGTCGGCGATGTCGGTGACGTGGAATTCGTCGAAGCAGAGCAGCCAGCTCTCCTCGAAGATCGCGTTCGCGGTCAGCCCGATGACGTCGCCATCGGCGATCTCGCCGCGCGCGATGCCTTGGCGATAGTCGTAGATGCGCTCGTGCACGTCGGCCATGAACTCGTGGAAATGCGCGCGGCGCTTGTGCTCGACGGTCGAGTGCTGGAAGAACAGATCCATCAGCATGGTCTTGCCGCGGCCGACCTCGCCATGGATGTAGAGCCCGTGCGGCGCCTCGTCCTTGTCGCTGCTGAACAGACGGGCGAACAGGCCCTGCTTGCGCTTCGGGCTGTAGTTAGCAAGCCGCAGGTCCAGCGCCGTATAGGCCTCGGCGACTTCTGCCTGCGCGGCATCGGCCTCGATCGCGCCGGACGCGATCTGGGACTGATAGGCTTCGCTGAATGAGGAATTTTGGGTGGAGAGCATGGCTCTTTACCGCCAGAGACCGGCGGAAATTGCAAGCCGTCAATTGGTGGACGGGGTATGCGTTCCGTGTCCCGGACGCGCTGCAGCGTGCAACAGCGCGGTCACGCGCGTCTTCAACGCGCTATGGCTGCTGCGCAGAGCCGGGGCACGAGAGCAGTGCTACTCACACAGCTCGTACGCGTCCTCGACCACATACGGACCACCGCCGGTCGATGCGCGCGACGAAAACAAGACGAAACGTTCCGCCATGAACGCCTTGCTCGGGAAGTAGCCGCGCAGCGAGAGATAGTCGGCGACGTCGCGGTCGGTGGCGTCGTGCAGACGGGCCAGCGTGACGTGCGGGATGAACTTGCGGCCTTCGGGATTGAGGCCGATCCGCTGCATCATGCGTTCGAGCTCGGCCTGCAATTCCATCAGCGGCTTGCTCGGCGCAATGGTGGCGACCACCGCACGCGGCTTGCGGCCGCCGAAGCTTTGCAGGCCCTGCACCTTCACCTCGAACGGCTTGCGGTCGACGCGAAACAGCATCGAGGCGATCTCGTTGGCGGACATGCCGTCGATATCGCCGATGAAGCGCAGGGTGACGTGATAATTTTCGGGATCGATCCAGCGGGCGCCGGGGAGGCCGCCTCGCAAATTGGAAAGCGTCTGGCCGACCTCGGCCGGGATTTCCAGACCAGTGAACAAACGCGGCATCGTTTCGTACTCCCGATGCTTGGGCATGATCCCTGGGAAGGATCATATCCAAATTTTAGAGCCGGCGACGAATCACCGGTACCCTGATTCCTATCGCGTTTGTGTGACTCTGCGAAGCATGACCCGTGAACTCACGGGATAACCGTTGGCGTTAGGGTTAGCGCTGCCCGCTTTTCAATGCGGTTGCTCGCTTATGGTGCGCAGGAATGCCTCCGCCGTGGGCATGATGTTGCCGACGATGATGTCGACGCCTTCAGCGGTCGGATGAATGCCGTCGGCCTGGTTGAGCTTGGCGTCGGCGGCGACGCCGTCGAGGAAGAAAGGATACAGCGGCACCTCGAATTTTTTCGCCAGATCAGGATAAATCGAATTGAAGCGAGCAGCGTATTCGGCGCCGTAATTCGGCGGCGCCAGCATGCCGCACAGCATCACCGCAATCCTGCGCGCCTTGAGACGCGTGACGATGTCGGTCAGCGCGGTCCGTGTCAGGTCGGGATCGATGCCGCGCAGCGCGTCGTTGGCGCCGAGCTCGACGATTACGCCCTCGGTTCCATCAGGCACTGACCAATCGAGCCGGTCGCGGCCGCCGGACGAGGTGTCGCCGGACACCCCGGCATTGGTCATGTCGATGGCTATACCTTTGGCCTGCAAGGCTTTTTGAAGCTTGGTGGGGAATGCCTCCTGGGCTGGGAGGCCAAGGCCGGCACTCAAGGAATCGCCGAGGACCACCAGCTTGATCGGCTTGGCGGCCGGCTGTGCTTGTGCCGACGGCGCTGTCGCAATTGTCATCAAAGCGAGCATCAACACGGCTATGTGCATGAAGAATCCGTAACGCCTCTCGACCGCGCTAGCGGAGTTGCCATATGACCGGACCATGGACACTCGCATCGAATCCTCATCGCTTGCCGGCACCACGCCGGACACCATCGCCATCTCCAACGTCAATCTCTCATTGGGAACGGGGGCGGCACGCGTCCACATCCTCAAGGATATCAGCTTGCGCGTCGGCTCGGGCGAGACGATCGGACTGATCGGCCCGTCAGGCTCGGGCAAATCAACGCTGCTGATGGTGATGGCGGGGCTGGAGCGTCCTGATAGCGGAGAGGTGGTGGTCAATGGCACGCCTTTCAATGCCCTCGACGAGGACGCGCTCGCCCGCTTCCGCGGCCGCCAGGTCGGCATCGTCTTCCAGTCCTTCCATCTGATCCCGACCATGACGGCGCTGGAGAACGTCGCCGTGCCGCTCGAGCTTGCCGGCAATCCCGATGCCGCCAGGCGCGCGGCGCAGGAGCTGCAATCGGTCGGGCTCGGCGATCGCCTGCATCACTATCCGACGCAGCTCTCCGGCGGCGAGCAGCAGCGCGTCGCGCTCGCCCGCGCGCTGGCGCCCGATCCCGCCATCCTCGTTGCCGACGAGCCAACCGGCAATCTCGACGAGACCACGGGAAAACAGATCGTCGACCTCTTGTTCGGCAAGCATGCCGAGCGCGGCATGACGCTGGTGCTGGTCACGCACGATTCCTCGCTCGCGCATCGCTGCGATCGCGTGATTCGCCTGCGCTCCGGGCGCATCGACACGCAGTCTGCGCCGGCATGAGCGCTGCTGTCGAACCGTTCGCGCGACCCAACGGGATCGCGCTGTCGCTGCGTTACGCGCTGCGCGAATTGCGCGGCGGCCTGCGCGGCTTCTATGTCTTCATCGCCTGCATCGCACTCGGCGTGATGGCGATCGCCGGCGTCGGCTCGGTGTCGGCAAGCCTCAGCGACGGTCTCGCCCGCGAAGGCCGCACGCTGCTCGGCGGCGACGTCTCCTTCGTGCTGTTCCAGCGCGAGGCCAAGCCTGAGGAGGTCGCCTTCCTGCGCTCCCGCGGCGCCGTTTCCGCCGCCGCCACCCTGCGCGGCATGGCGCGCGCGGCCGACGGCCAGCTGGCGCTGGTCGAGATGAAGGCCGTCGACGACACCTATCCGATGCTCGGACAGTTGACGCTGGCGCCGCCACTGCCGATGTCCGAGATTCTCGCGGAGCGCGACGGCGCGTTCGGCGCGGCCGCCGATCCGACCCTTCTTGCCCGTCTGTCCCTCAAGACCGGCGACCGCGTCACCATTGGCTCGGCGACGTTCCAGATCCGCAGCGCGGTCGAGGCCGAGCCGGACAAGCTCGCCGGCGGCATCGGCTTCGGACCGCGCTTCCTGATCAGCGAGGCGGGCCTGCGCGCCACCGGCCTGATCCAGCCCGGCAGCCTGGTGCGCAGGGTCTACCGGGTGAAACTGCCCGATACCGCCAACAGCGAGCGCGCCACCGACGCCTTCATCGCGGACGCGCGCAACGCCGCGCCGCAGGCCGGCTGGGAAATCCGCAGCCGCTCCAATGCCTCGCCGCAGCTCGAACGCAACATCAGCCGCTTCACGCAGTTTTTGACGCTGGTTGGCCTCGCCGCGCTGCTGGTCGGCGGCGTCGGCGTCGCCAATGCCGTGAAGAGCCATATCGACCGCAAGCTCGAGGTGATCGCGGCGTTCAAGGCGGTCGGCGCGACGGGGCGCGACGTGTTCGGCATTTATCTGGCGCAGGTCATCCTGCTCGCCGCGATCGGCTCGGTGATCGGCCTGGCGCTCGGCGCGGCGATGCCGTTCGCCATCGTCGGATTGTTCGGCAAGCTGCTGCCGCTACCGGTGGTGGCGGCGGTGCATGCCGACGAGCTCGCGCTGTCCTTCGTCTATGGCATCCTGACCGCGCTGGCCTTCGGCCTGTGGCCGCTCGGGCGCGTGCACGACGTGCCGGTGGCCGCGCTGTTCCGCGACACCATCAGCTCGGATTGGCACCGGCCGCGCTGGAGCTACCTGGTCTTCATGGCCGTCGTGGTCGCGCTGCTGATCGCGGTCGTGATCGGCCTCTCCTTCGACAAGCGCATCGCCGCGGTGTTCGTGGCCTCCTCCGTCGTCGTGTTCGCTCTGCTCCGCGGCATCGCCGCGCTGCTGATGACGATCGCGCGGCGGCTGCCGCGGACGCGGCTGCCGATGCTGCGGCTTGCGATCGCCAACATCCACCGGCCGGGCGCGCTGACGCCCTCGGTCGTGCTGTCGCTGGGGCTCGGGCTCGCCGTGCTCGTCACCATCACCCAGATCGACGGCAATCTGCGCCGGCAGTTCCTCGCGGCCCTGCCCGATCAGGCGCCGTCGTTCTTCTTCATCGACATCCCGAGCACGCAGGCCGCCGAGTTCGACGGCTATCTGCGCCGGATCGCGCCCGGCGCGAAGGTCGAGGACGTCCCGATGCTGCGCGGGCGTATCGTCGGAGCGCGCGGGTTGCGCGCCGAAGAGCTCAAGCCGACCACCGATTCGGAGTGGGTGCTGCAGAGCGACCGCGGCCTGACCTATACCGCCGAACTGCCGAAGGGCTCCAAGGTGGTCGAGGGCGAATGGTGGCGCGCCGACTATTCCGGCCCGCCGCTGGTCTCGATGGAGAAGAAGATCGCCGACGGCCTCGGCCTGAAGCTCGGCGACGAGGTCGTGGTCAACGTGCTCGGCCGCGACATTCCCGCCAAAATCGGCAATCTGCGCACCATCGACTGGCAGGGGCTCGGCATCAATTTCGTGCTGGTGTTCTCGCCGAACGCCTTCAAGGGCGCGCCGCACACCCATATTGCGACCCTGACGGAAGCCGGCGGCACTGCCGCGGGCGACGGCAAGATCATCAAGCAGGTCGCCGACGCCTATCCGATGGTAACGAGCGTGCGCGTGCGCGAGGTGATGGAGACGGTCGGCGCGGTCGTGACCAATCTGGCGCTCGCGATCCGCGGCGCCAGCGCCGTGACCCTGATCTCGGCGATCCTGGTGCTGGGCGGGGCGCTCGCCGCCGGCCATCGCCACCGGGTTTATGATGCGGTGATCCTCAAGACCCTGGGCGCGACCCGGCTGCGCCTGCTCGGCGCCTACGCCCTCGAATATCTCCTGATCGGGCTCGCGACCGCGGTGTTCGGCGTGATCGCCGGCAGCGTCGCGGCCTGGATGATCGTGACGCGGCTGATGACGCTGACCTTCGTCTGGCAGGCCGGCAGCGCGGCCGGCGTGGTCGCGGCCGCCCTCATCGTCACGGTCGGGCTCGGGCTCGCCGGCACGCTGCTGGCTTTGAACAAAAAGCCCGCCACGGTGTTGCGCAATTTGTGACAAATGGTAGCGGCGGGCCTTGCGGGAGCGAAATCGCACGATTCCTGCGATTAACCACGTCCGCTCGTCGAGATTGCAGGAGAGGGCGACATTCAGCCGCGCGTGGACCGTTGCAGCGAATGTGTTAGTTTCCCACATATCGAATGGGTTCGGAGCCCCGATTGTGAGCCAAATTTAATGTCGGCCCACAGCGGTATCCGAGATAGAATTTGACGAACCGGCGGCATGGCGACCCTCGTGCCGGACCGGACCAACCAATGGGAATTCGACCATGTCGGACCTAGACCGTAACTACGCTTCTCCTTTCGGCAGGGCCGCCGGGCGTGTTGACGCCGCGACGGTCGATGCCGGCCTGCGCGCCTACATGCTGCGCATCTACAACTACATGAGCATCGGCCTCGCCATCACCGGCCTGGCCGCGCTTGGCGTCTACATGGCCGCCGTGACCGACGTCCCGACGGCGGACGCCGTCCGCGTCGGCAAGATGTTCCTGACGCCGTTCGGCTACGCGATGTTCGTCAGCCCCCTGAAGTGGCTGTTCATGCTCGCGCCGCTCGCCATGGTGTTCGTGATCTCCGCGGGCATCAACCGTCTCGCCCCCTCGACCGCCCAGATCCTGTTCTGGGTGTTCTCGGCGCTGATGGGCATCTCGCTGTCGTCGATCTTCCTGGTGTTCACCCACACCTCGATCGTGCGGGTGTTCTTCATCACCGCGGCGACCTTCGGCGCGCTCAGCCTGTACGGCTACACCACCAAGCGTGACATGACCGCCATGGGCTCGTTCCTGTTCATGGGCCTGATCGGTATCATCATCGCGAGCCTGGTGAACCTGTTCCTGGCAAGCTCGATGCTCCAGTTCATCGTGTCGGTGGCCGGCGTGCTGGTGTTCGCGGGCCTCACCGCCTGGGATACCCAGCGGCTGAAGAACGACTACATCTACGGCTATGCCTCGGCCGGCGGTGACATCGCAGAGCGTGCGGCCATCACCGGCGCGCTGTCGCTGTACCTGAACTTCATCAACCTGTTCACGCTGCTGCTGCAGCTGCTCGGCCAGCGCGACTAGGCGCCAGCCTGAGAGAACGGACACGAACCCCGGCCGAGAGGCCGGGGTTTTTGTTTGTGGCACGATGACAGCCATACCCTCGCTGTCATCGCCCGCGAAGGCGGGCGATCCAGTACCCCGCGGCGGTCGTGACGTGAACCAACTGCCGCCGCGACGTACTGGATGCCCCGCCTGCGCGGGGCATGACTGCGGAGAGGGTGGAAGCGCCATTGCCCCTCTTCCAGCCGCCGCGGGAAGGCTCTAATCTTTCCTCATGTCCGCACCCGAAATCAGGCCCACCCTTGAGGCCGACCTCCCCGCCATCACCGCCATCTATCAGCAGGCTGTCCGTGAGGGCACCGCGACGTTCGAGCTGGAGCCGCCTGACCTCGCCGAGATGACGCGGCGCTATCGCGCGCTGATCGACGGCGGCTATCCCTATTTCGTCGCCATCCTCGACGGCCGCCTCGCCGGCTACGCCTATGCCGGCGCCTACCGGCCGCGGCCGGCCTATCGCTTCACGGTCGAGAACTCGATCTATCTCGACCCCGGCTTCCACCGCCGCGGCATCGGCGGGCTCCTGCTGGAGCGGCTGATCACCGAATGCGAGGCGCGCGGCTTCCGCCAGATGATCGCGGTGATCGGCGATTCCACCAATGCCGGCTCGATCGGCGTGCACACCAAAGGCGGCTTCAAGATGATCGGCACGCATCCCAATGTCGGGCTGAAATTCGGCCGCTGGCTGGACACCGTGATGATGCAGCGCGACCTCGGCGAAGGCGCAAGCACGGTGCCGGGGAAGTAATCGAGTGTCGTAGGGTGGGTTAGCGAAGCGTAACCCACCTCCTGTATTTCCACGTCAACAGAAGTGGTGGGTTACGCCTTCGGCTAACCCACCCTACGGCATCGGAATGATGCCGCTACACCACCGCCAATTTCCGATCGATCACCAGCAGCACGCGATCGAGCTCGTGGCCACGGCGCAGGATCAGGCCCGTCGCCGAGATCACGCTGTACATGCCTTGCTTGCGCGCGAGCCGCGGATCCTTCTCGATACGATAGATCGGCACTTCCGAAGCACGGCGGTAGACCGAGAACACGGCGCGATCCCTGAGGAAGTCGATGGCGTAGTCGCGCCACTCGCCGTCGGCGACCATGCGGCCGTAGAGATTGAGAATACGGTGCAGCTCGAGCCGGTTGAACGTCACCCGGGTCGGCGTGTTCGCAGCGGCGGGGCGCGCCGCCGCGCGCTGCTCGCTCGGATCGGCATCCTCCGACAGACTCATGGAACGCCTCCTGTCGCATCAGCATGATCGCCTCCGCGAAGACCGTCCCCGGAACCGCGGATCATGACAGTTGCATGATCGCGCCAACTGTTCCCGGCCGCAAGAGGCTCCTCACTCAACTCATTGAATCGTGTGCGAATCAAAGCACACGCAGGAGTGGAACTCCGTCGCGACGAACCGTCACGGGATCGTTAGCAGGAATCATAGTATCGCCGCTTTTCCGCCAAGCGCCCGCCGCCCTGCATTGCGAAAAGACTTGTGTGCGTTGACCCGGTCCTTTCGGTTCCGGATTCCTCAGCCCCCAGCCCCCCGGGGTCGAGCAGGATCGGGTCTGTACGCACGACAAGGAGGGCCAACGCAAGTTGGTCCTTTTTTGTTTGTGTCGGGATGTTTCTGGCTCCCGCCATTCCGGGGCGCGCGTAGCGCGAGCTATGGTGCGCAATTGCGCACCTGAGAATCCATTTCTCAGCTCGGATAGTGGATCGATGGATTCCGGGTTCGCGCTTCGCGCGCCCCGGAATGACGAAAGACAAATTGTCTTGGGACGATCTTGAGCGCGCTACGCTTCAGTGCAGCGACGTGTACGCCGCGCCGAGCATCGGGCCCGGCTTCTCGCGGCTGCCGTCCTGGACGTAGACCACCGCGCCGTCGACGCCGTCGCGCGTGAGGTTCTCGATCGGCACGGTCCAGCTTTCCGAACGGCCAGTCCAGTCGCCGACCTTGAGCAGGTTGCGCACGACGTTGTGGTAGGTGACCTGCTGTCCGCGATTCTCGCCGCGGCTGATCGCGATCGGCACCGACCTGGCGATCGAGCAGATCCAGACTTCGCCATGCGAGACCGCCGGCTCATTGCTCGCGGCCACCGAGACGTTGATCTGCTTGCCCGAGAGCGACATCGTCACCGGCACGCTCATCACGCCCGTGCCCTTGTCGGCCTTGCCGATCGCATTCTCGATGCCGGCGCGGTCGCTGCCGATGACATGCGTGGAGCCGTTGACCACGACCTGCGGCGTGTAGACCTCGCGGTCGCCGCGCATGCGCGAATAGGCGCGCTGCCGCGCCGAGAAGCGCGAATCCGCCAGCGTGTCCTTCCAGCCGAGATAGTCCCAATAGTCGATCGGCATGCTCAGCGCGATGACGGAGGGATCGTTGGCGAGGTCGCCGATGATCTTGTCGGCCGGCGGACAGGACGAACAGCCCTGCGAGGTAAACAATTCGACAACGGCACGAGGATCGGCGTGCGCGGGACGAATGACGGCGACGATAGCGCAGATGCCGAGTGCTCCCGACCAGAGTGCACCGGACCAGCGCGAAACCAGATTAGAGACCATCATTGCAGTCATGTCGAACGTCACACCTCGCACGCGTGGGGGAATATCCTATCGCCTGATGGTCACCGTAGTCTTACGGGCATCGCACATCCAACCGTCCGGGGCGAGGTATTCCACCGGGCGGAGCCATCGACAGCGCGCCGTAACGCACGAAGGCGGCCTTGTGATAGGCCGCCCTCGTTTAACCTTCTACTCACGTCGCAGTGAGCCACCGTTCACAAATTCGCGCTTAGGCCGCGAGCTTGCGCAGCACGTAGTGCAGAATGCCGCCGTTGCGGTAGTAATCGAGCTCGTCCAGCGTATCGATGCGGCAGAGCAGCGAAACGCGCTGCAACGAACCGTCGCCGGAGACGATCTCCGCGGTCAGCTTCTGACGGGGCTTCAGATCGCCGACGAGGCCGCGCAGCGTGACCTTCTCGTCGCCCTTCAGGCCGAGCGACGACCATGAGGTGCCCTCCTCGAAGGTCAGCGGCAGCACGCCCATGCCGACCAGGTTGGAGCGATGAATGCGCTCGAAGCTCTGGCAGATCACGGCGCGTACGCCGAGCAGACGCGTGCCCTTCGCCGCCCAGTCGCGCGAGGAGCCGTTGCCGTATTCGGCACCGGCGAACACCACCAGCGGCACCTGCTCCTGCTGGTACTTCATCGCGGCGTCGTAGATCGACATCTGCTCGCCGTCGGGCCAGTGCTTGGTGAGACCGCCTTCCGGAATGTTGCCGTCGGCGCCCTTGAGCATGAAGTTCTTGATGCGGATGTTGGCGAAGGTGCCGCGCATCATGACTTCATGGTTGCCGCGCCGCGTGCCGTACTGGTTGAAGTCGGCCGGGCGCACCTGGTGCTCGCTGAGATATTTGCCCGCGGGCGAGGTGAGCTTGATCGAACCGGCCGGCGAGATGTGGTCGGTGGTGATCTTGTCGCCGAACATGGCGAGGATGCGGGCCTCGACGATGTCGGTAACCGGCTCCGGCTCCTTCTTCATGCCTTCGAAATAGGGCGGGTTCTGCACATAGGTCGAAGACATGTTCCAGCGATAGGTCTCGCTCTCGACCGTCTTGATCTTGCGCCAGTTGGTGTCGCCCTTGAACACGTCGGCATACTTCTTCTTGAAGATCGACGCGGTCACGAACTTCTTCATGAAGGCGTTGATCTCCTTCGTCGTCGGCCAGATGTCCTTGAGGTACACCGGCTTGCCGTCCTTGCCTTCGCCGAGCGGCTCGACGGCGAGGTTCTTGGTGACGCTGCCCGCGAGTGCGTGCGCGACGACCAGCGGCGGCGAGGCGAGATAATTCGCCTGCACGTCCGGCGAGACGCGGCCTTCGAAGTTGCGGTTACCGGAGAGCACGGCGGCCGCGACGATGCCGTTGTCGTTGATCGACTTCGAGATCTCCTCCGGCAGCGGACCGGAATTGCCGATGCAGGTGGTGCAGCCGAAGCCGACCAGGTTGAAGCCGACCTTGTCGAGATCGGCCTGGAGACCGGAATCGGCGAGATAGGCCGCGACCACCTGGCTGCCCGGGGCGAGCGAGGTCTTGACCCACGGCTTTGCCTTGAGGCCCTTCGCGACGGCATTGCGCGCGAGCAGGCCGGCGCCGATCAAGACGCTCGGATTCGAGGTGTTGGTGCAGGAGGTGATCGCGGCGATCACGACGTCGCCGTGACCGATCTCGAATTTCTTGCCTTCGACGGCAAAGCGCTTCGTCGGCTCGTCGGCCTTCTTGTACTCGGTGCCGAGCGCGAGCGAGAAGCCTTCGGCGACCGACGGCAGCGCGATGCGGCCCTCGGGACGCTTCGGACCCGCCATCGAGGGAACGACGTCGCCGAGGTCGAGCGTCAGCGTCTCGGTGAACACCGGATCGGCCGACTTGGCGGTGCGGAACAGGCCCTGCGCCTTCGCATAGGCCTGCACCAGCGCGACCCGCGCCGGAGCGCGGCCGGAGGTCTTGAGATAATCGATCGCGGCGGCGTCGACCGGGAAGAAGCCGCAGGTCGCGCCATATTCGGGCGCCATGTTCGCAATGGTCGCCTTGTCGGCGACGGAGAGGTGGTCAAGGCCGGGGCCGAAGAACTCGACGAACTTGCCGACCACGCCGAGCTTGCGCAGCATCTGCGTCACGGTGAGCACGAGGTCGGTCGCGGTGACGCCTTCCTTCATCGCGCCCTTCAGCTTGAAGCCGACGACGGTGGGCAGCAGCATCGACAGCGGCTGGCCGAGCATGCAGGCTTCCGCCTCGATGCCGCCGACGCCCCAGCCGAGCACGGCCAGACCGTTGACCATGGTGGTGTGGGAGTCGGTGCCGACCAGCGAATCGGGATAGGCGACCTCGAAGGTGCCGGTCTTCTTGCCGACCGTCATCTTCTGCTTCTTGGTCCAGACCGTCTGGGAGAGATATTCGAGATTGACCTGGTGGCAGATGCCGGTGCCGGGCGGCACGACCGAGAAGTTCGAGAACGCCTTCTGGCCCCACTTCAGGAACTCGTAGCGCTCCTGGTTCTGCTTGTATTCCTCGGTGACGTTCTTGCCGAAGGCCTTGTTGTCGCCGAAGAAGTTCACGATCACGGAGTGGTCGATGACGAGATCGACCGGCACCAGCGGGTTGATCTTCTCGGCATCGCCGCCGAGCTTCTGCATCGCGTTGCGCATCGCGGCGAGGTCGACCACCGCGGGAACGCCGGTGAAATCCTGCATCAGCACGCGCGCCGGGCGGAACGCGATCTCATGCTCCAGCGACTTCTTGCGCAGCCATTTCGAGACCGCGACGATGTCGGCCTTCTTGACCGTGCGGCCGTCCTCGTTGCGGAGGAGATTTTCGAGCAGCACCTTCATCGAATAGGGGAGTTTCGAAATTCCCTTCAGACCATTCTTCTCGGCCGTGGGCAGGCTGTAATAGACATAGGTCTTGGCGCCGACCTTGAGGGTCTTTTTGCATTTGAAGCTGTCGAGCGAGGTCATGTAGGAAATCCCAATTGTTAGTTATACCCGGCAAGGGGTATTTTAACACCGTCAGCGAAGCCGGCTGGATCGCTTGCAGGGGCAGGTTGAGTTGCTGCATCAAGTAGTTCCGGGCTTATAGAAGCTTTCTAACCGCGCCGCCACAGCCACAATCGTACCGCAGCAATTCGCGAGCCAAAAATTCCCATGCGCTACCCCAAGATTTCCTGAGGCCTGCCTTGAGCGGATCGGACCAAGGATCGGACCAAGGCAGGATGCAGCTCTCCGGACGCGGGGTGGTTTGCGTGCGGGGCGGCCGCGAGGTGTTCGCCGGGCTCGATTTCGAGGTCACGTCCGGCGAGGCCGTGGCGGTGATGGGTCGCAATGGCTCGGGCAAGACCTCGCTGCTGCGGCTGATCGCGGGCCTGCTCGTTCCGGCCGGCGGGACAATCGCGCTGCAGGGGGGCGATGCCGAGCTGACCCTGCCGGAGCAGTGCCACTATCTCGGCCATCGCGACGCGCTGAAGCCGGCGCTGAGCGTGGCGGAAAACCTGTCGTTCTGGGCCGATTTCCTCGGCGGCGAGCGCTGCGATGCCGCGGAAAACCTCGCCACCGTCGGGCTCGACCATGCCACCCACCTGCCGGCCGGCTTCCTGTCCGCCGGCCAGCGCCGCCGGCTCTCGCTGGCCCGGCTGCTGACGGTCCGCCGCCCGGTCTGGCTGCTGGACGAGCCGACCACGGCGCTCGACGTGGCCGGGCAGGACATGTTCGGCGGCCTGATGCGGGAGCATCTGGCCCGCGGCGGCCTGATCATCGCCGCCACCCACGCTCCGCTGGGGATTGATTCGCGAGAGTTGCGGATCGGGGGGATGGCGTGATTCTGACAGACCCTCAGTTTTCCAAGCGGCTGGCCTCCGCTCTCTCCCTCCTTGCGGGAACCCTTCCATGACCGCCCTCTCCGCCCTCATCCGCCGGGACATCCGGATCGCGCTTCGCGTTGGCGGCGGGGCGCTGATCGGCGTGCTGTTCTTCCTGACCGTGGTGGTGCTGATGCCGTTCGCGGTCGGGCCGGATCTGGCGTTGCTGTCGCGGCTGGGGCCGGCGATCCTGTGGCTCGGGGCCCTGCTGGCGAGCCTGCTGACGCTGGACCGGATGTTCATGGCCGACCATGAGGACGGCTCGCTCGACCTGATCACGATGAGCCGGACCCCGCTGGAACTCGCCTGCGCCGGCAAGGCGCTGGCGCATTGGCTGGCGGCGGGCCTGCCGCTGATTGTCGCAACCCCCGTGCTGGGGCTCCTCCTCAACCTCGACATGGTCGCGACCGGCGCGGTGGCGCTGACGCTGCTGGCCGGCACCCCGGCGCTGACCTTTACCGGCATGATCGGCGCGGCGCTGGCGGTGACGCTGCATCGCGGCGGGCTGTTGATGGCGGTGCTGGTGCTGCCGCTGTCGATTCCCGTGCTGATTTTCGGGGTCGCGGCCTCGCAGGCCGTGATCGTCGGTCCCATGACGTTCGGCGCGCCGTTCTCGATCCTGTGCGCGCTGTCGCTGGTCAGCCTCGTGATCGGCCCGTTCGCGGCGGCGGCGAGCCTGCGGCAAGGGCTCGACTGACACGGGTTCGATTGACCTTGACCCCGATCAATTTTCGCTGCGGGCTTTCGTGCTGATTGCGTGAGCGCTTACCTGTGATTATCAGGATACCATGACGCTGATCGACCTCGCCAACCCGACCCGGTTCCTCGCGCTGACGGCGCGGGTGTTGCCGTGGCTCGCGGCCGCGACCATCGTCCTGCTCGCCATCGGCCTTTATCAATCCGCCGCCGCGCCCGACGATTATCAGCAGGGCGCGACGGTGAAGATCATGTTCATCCACGTGCCCAATGCCTGGCTGTCGATGTTCGTGTGGGGCGTGATGAGCATCGCCTCATTGGGCACGCTGGTGTGGCGGCATCCGCTCGCCGACGTCGCCGCGAAGGCGGCAGCGCCGATCGGCGCCGCCTTCACCTTCCTCGCGCTGCTGACGGGATCGCTGTGGGGCCGGCCGATGTGGGGCACCTATTGGGAGTGGGATGCGCGGCTGACCTCGGTGCTGATTCTCTTTTTGATGTATCTCGGCCTGATGGCGCTGTGGCGCGCGGTCGACGATCCCTCCCGCGCGGCCCGCGCCGCCGCGGTGCTGACGCTGGTCGGCGCCATCAACCTGCCCATCATCAAGTTCTCCGTCGACTGGTGGAACACGCTGCACCAGCCGGCCTCGGTGATGCGCATGGGCGGCTCGGCGCTCGACAAGTCCTTCCTGATTCCGCTGCTGGTGATGGCGATCGCATTCACGCTGCTGTTCGTCACGCTGCATTTGGCGGCGATGCGCAACGAGATTTTACGCCGGCGCGTCCGCTCGCTGCAGATGATGCAGGCGAGCCGCGTCGCGTTTTCGGACACCGGTTCACGTCAGGGCAACGCGTCGAAGGAAGCCGGGGCCGCATGATGATGTCGCTCGGTCCCTACGCCTCCTTCATCGTGACGTCCTATGCAGCCGCGGCGCTCGTGGTCGTGATCCTGATCGGCTGGATCGCGCTCGACTATCGCAGCCAGACCGAGCGCCTCCGCGAGCTCGACCGCAGCGGCGTCACCCGCCGCTCGGGCCGCAGCGCAATCGATACACCATGAGCAAGCAATCGACGTCCGCGACGCCGCAGCGCCGCACCTTTTTGATGGTGCTGCCGCTGATCGCCTTCATTGCGCTGGCACTGCTGTTCTGGTTCCGGCTCGGCAGCGGCGATCCCTCGCGGATTCCGTCCGCGCTGATCGGACGGACGGCGCCGCAGACCACCTTGCCGCCGCTCGAGGGATTGCAGGCTGACAACGCGCCGGTGCCGGGGCTCGATCCGGCCGCGTTCAAGGGCAAGGTCAGCCTGGTCAATGTCTGGGCGTCCTGGTGCGTGCCGTGCCACGAGGAGGCGCCGCTCCTGACCGAGCTCGCCAAGGACAAGCGCTTCCAGCTCGTCGGCATCAACTACAAGGATGCGCCCGACAACGCGCGGCGCTTCCTGGGCCGTTACGGCAACCCGTTCGGCCGCGTCGGCACCGACGCGAACGGCCGCGCCTCGATCGAATGGGGCGTCTATGGCGTGCCGGAGACGTTCGTCGTCGGGCGTGAAGGCACAATCGTCTACAAGCTGGTCGGGCCGATCACACCGGATAATTTGCGGACGGTGCTGTTGCCGCAGATGGAGAAGGCGCTGGGAGCGGGAAGCTAGCCCCGTCGTCAATGCGAGCGAGGCTCGCCACACAAACCGCTGTCATTTCCCGCGAAGGCGGGGAATCCAGTACGCCGCGGCCCATCGATTCAATCACTACTGTCTCGGTTTACTGGATCGCCCGGTCAAGCCGGGCGATGACAGTTGTATGTGTGGCTGCACTTCGGCGCGCGCTTCGCGCGTCCGGGACACAAGAACTACTTCCGCACATCCCCCGCATCCGCCTCGCTCTCCTCAAGCGACACCGGTTCAACACCATAGCGCTTGGTCAGCGGCATCTGGGCGATGGCGAACACCATCGTCAGCGGCGTGACGCCGAACACCTTGAAGTTCACCCAGAAATCCGTGCTCTGGGTGCGCCAGACGATCTCGTTCAGCACCGCCATGCCGGCGAAGAACAGCGCCCAGCGCAGTGTGAGAATGCGCCAGCCCTGGGGCGTCAGGTTGAACATCTGGTCGAACATCACGGCGATGAAGGAGCGGCCGAACAGCAGGCCGCCACCGAGGATCGCGGCGAACAGGCCGTAGATGATGGTCGGCTTGACCTTGATGAAGGTCTCGTCGTGCAGCACCAGCGTCAGCGTGCCGAACACCAGCACGATCACGCCGGTGACGATCGCCATGATCGGGATGTGGCGCGTCACCACATAGGAAGCGATCATCGCCGCCACGATCGCGACCATGAAGGCGCCGGTTGCGGCGAACAGATTGAACTTCGCATTGACGAAGAAGAACACGAGCAGCGGACCAAGCTCGGTCGCAAGCTTGAACATCGGATGCGGCTGGGTCTTGTCCATTACCTGACCTTTGTTGCTGTCATCCCCCGCGAAGGCGGGGGATCCAGTAATCCGAGGCGGCTCGGCTTGAACCGAGGATCCGCGGCGTACTGGATGCCCCGCCCCCCGTGCGCAATTGCGCACTAGGCGGGGCATGACGAGAGACCTATGACTCGATGCCGGCGATGGCACGGGCGAAATCGCGCGCGGTGAACGGCGCGAGATCGTCGACGCCTTCGCCGACGCCGATGAAATGCACCGGCAGTTTGAATTTCTCCGCGAGCGCCACCAGGATGCCGCCGCGGGCGGTGCCGTCGAGCTTGGTCATCACGAGGCCGGTGACCCCGGCGGTGCGATGGAAAGCTTCGACCTGCGACAGCGCATTCTGGCCGACCGTGGCGTCCAGCACCAGCAGCACCGCATGCGGCGCAGTGTCGTCCACCTTGCGGATCACGCGCACGACCTTTTCGAGCTCGTTCATCAGCTCGGCCTTGTTCTGCAGGCGCCCGGCGGTGTCGATCAGGAGCACGTCGACTTTCTGCTCCTTCGCCGCCGTCAGCGCGTTGAAGGCAAGGCTCGCCGAATCCGAGCCCTGCGCGCCTGATATGACCGGCGTCCTTGTGCGCTCGCCCCAGACCTTGAGCTGCTCGATGGCGGCGGCGCGAAACGTGTCGCCGGCGGCGAGCATCACCTTGCGGCCTTCGGAGGCAAATTTCTGCGAGAGTTTGCCGATGGTCGTGGTCTTGCCGGAGCCGTTGACGCCGACCACGAGGATCACGAACGGCTTCCTGGCGGTGTCGATCACCAGAGGCTTGGCCACCGCCGTCAGCACTTTCTCGACCTCGGTGGCGACGACGTCCTTCACCTCGTCCGCCGAGATCGCCTTGTCATAACGCCCGGTGCCGACGGCGTCCGCGATCCGCACCGCAACCGAGGTGCCGAGGTCGGCGCGCAGCAGCACGTCCTCGATGTCGTCGAGCATCGCGCGGTCGAGCTTGCGCTTGGTGACGAGGTCGGCGACCGCGGTCCCGAGTGAGGACGAGGTGCGCTTCAGCCCGTCGGACAGGCGGCGCCACCAGCTCAGTTTCGGGGGATCTGACGTGGTATCGTTCATGATGGCGGTGTGTTAGCCGTTCCCGCCCCCAAACGAAAGTCTTGACCGAAAGTCTCGCCGATAACGAAAGTCTTGCAATTGCTCGATGTTCCCGAATTGACCTCTGAGGAGATTTTGGCGCGCGTGCTCCATCGCGACGGGCTGATGCTGGTCATCGACAAGCCGTCCGGCCTGCCGGTGCATCGCGGCCCCAAGGGTGGCGCCAATCTGGAAGCATCCTTCGGCGCGCTGTGTTTCGGCCTGCCCCGGCCGCCGGTGCTGGCCCACCGGCTGGACAAGGACACCTCCGGTTGCCTCGTGCTCGGCCGCCATCGCAAGGCCACCGCCTCGCTCGGCCTGCTGTTCAAGCACGGCAAGATCGGCAAGACCTACTGGACCGTGGTCGAGGGCGGCCCCGCCGAAGATGAAGGCACCATCGACATGCCGCTCGGCCGGCTCAACGCCGAACGCGGCTGGTGGCAGAAGCCGGACCCGGAAGGGCAGAAGGCGATCACCAACTGGAAAGTGATGGGCCGGGGCGACGGTTTCACCTGGCTCGCCATGGAGCCGGTGACCGGCCGAACCCACCAATTGCGGGTGCATTCCTCCGCCACGGGCTGGTCGATCTTCGGCGATAATATTTACGGCAACGGCCCCCGCTTCGGCGAGCCGAAGCTGCACCTGCATTCCCGCGAGATCGTGGTGCCGATCTCGCGAAACAAGGAGCCGGTCCGTGTCGTCGCGCCGGCTCCGCCGCACATGCACGAAAAGCTCAGGGCCTGCGGCTGGAACGGGGAGTAACCGCGTCCGTATTCGACGGTAGCCTTGGTTTACGAAACGTTCAGGGCTCGTCTCTAATGATAACGGTTGCTTAGAACAAGCTTCCGTCAATCCGCTCAGGACGAGCAACGCGTCATGTCCACGGCCGAGTTATCGATCATCGCCGAAGTCGAATCCGCGATTCGGCTTGGCTCGGCGGAAAAGGGCCTGGAAACGGCCCGGCGCGTCACCGACCTGTTCCTGTCCTCCGCCGGCAGTTTTGACGACGAGCAGATCGCGCTGTTCGACGACGTGCTCGAGCGCCTGATCGGCACGATCGAGCTGCGTGCCATCGCCGACATGGGCGCGCGCATTGCGCTCGCCGAGATCAGCACGCAGCTTGCGCCGATCGCCCAGGCACCCCCGTCCGTGATCCGCCGCCTCGCCAACAATGACGAGATTCGCATCGCCGGCCCCGTGCTGCAGGAATCCGCGCGCCTCGACGATGGCGAGCTGGTCAAGATCGCAGCATCCAAGGGCGAGCCGCATCTGCTCGCGGTCGCCGGGCGCTGGTGGCTGAAGGAGATCGTCACCGACGCGCTGCTGGCGCGCCGCTATCCCAGCGTCAGCCGGCGCCTCGCCGCCAATCCAGGTGCGCGCGTCTCTTCAAAGGGCTTCGCCGTCATCGTCGGCCAGGCCGAAAGCGATCCGGAGCTCGCCGTCAGCGTCGGCGTCCGCGTCGATCTGCCGTCGGAGCTGCGCCGCCAGTTGCTGCGCTCGGCGACGGACGCGGTCCGCACCCGCCTGCTGTCGCGCGCGCCGCCGCATCTGTTCGAGGAGATCCAGAGCGCGATCGCCGCCGTCACCGTCGGCGTCGAGCGCGAAATGTCGGGCGTCCGCGATTTCGAAGGCGCCAAGCGCGCTATCGCGAATCTCAAGGCCAATGGCCAGCTCACCGAGAGCACATTGTTCGGCTTCGCCAGACAGCGGCGCTACGAAGAAGCCGTGGCAGCGCTGGCCGCGCTGTCCGGATCGACCGTCGAGGTGATTCGTCCGCTGATGCAGAGCCTGCGCGAAGACGGCCTGCTGGTGCCGTGCAAGGCGGCGCAGCTCAGCTGGGAAACGACCGCAGCCGTGCTCGAAAGCCGTTTTGCCACAGGCGCGATGAAGCCGGCTGATATTGCGCGGGCGCAAGGCAATTACGCCCGCATGACGCCGGAGAATGCGCGGCGGACGCTGCGGTTCTGGCAGGTCCGGGCGTCGTAGGGTTCGCCCTTCACCAAACCAACGGTGTCATCCCCGCGGAAGCGGGGATCCAGTATTCCAGAGACATTGCTGGGATGCGGAGAGGCCGCGGCGTACTGGATCGCCCGGTCAAGCCGGGCGACGACACTGACTATGTGATCAGCCGCTCGCCATCGCTGCCGGCAATCGTCAACGGCACCACACTTCCTACCCGCTCGCCCGCAATCGCCACCGGCAGATAGTGCTCGGTGCGTCCCTGACTGTCGCTCTCGATCAGCACATCGCGTGTCGCACCGATCTCAGCCTGCAGTCGCTGCCGCAAGGCGGTTTCACCAGCCGCACGCAGCCGCTTCGCGCGTTCCTTGATCGCGGGCCCCGCGACTTGCGGCATCCGCGCGGCGGGCGTGCCGGGGCGGGGCGAATAGGGGAAGACGTGCAGGAATGTCAGACCGCATTCCTCGACCAGATCGAGCGAGCGCGAGAACATTTCCTCGGTCTCGGTCGGGAAGCCCGCGATGATGTCGGCGCCGAAGGCGATGTCCGGGCGCAGGCGGCGCACCTGGTCGCAGAACGCGATCGCGTCCTGCCGCGAATGCCGCCGCTTCATGCGCTTCAGGATCATGTCGTCGCCGGCTTGCAGCGACAGATGCAGATGCGGCATCAGGCGCACATCGTCGGCGATGGCCTCTAACAGATCGGCATCGGCCTCGATCGAATCGATCGAGGAGATGCGCAGGCGCTTCAGCTCCGGCACATGCCGCAGAATCTGCTTCGTCAGCATGCCGAGTTTCGGCGCGCCCGGCAGGTCGGCGCCATAGCTGGTGAGGTCGACGCCGGTCAGCACGATCTCGGCATGGCCGCGTTCGGCCAGCGCCCGCACCTGCTCGACCACCGCACCCATCGGCACCGAGCGTGAATTGCCGCGGCCATAGGGAATGATGCAGAAGGTGCAGCGATGGTCGCAGCCGTTCTGCACCTGCACGAACACCCGCGGCAGGCCGCTGGCAAAGCCATCGATCAGATGCGGCGCCATCTCCCTGACAGCCATGATGTCGCTGACGGCAACCTTCTCGCCGGCGCCGAGATCGAAGGCATCGCGCGCCTGCCGCCATGCGCTGCCACGCATCTTGTCGTCATTGCCGACGACGCGATCGACCTCGGCCATCTCGGCGAACATGCCGCTCTGCGTCTGCGCCGCGCAGCCGGTGACGACGATGCGCGCACCGGGCCGTTCGCGCTTCAATTTGCGGATCGACTGGCGCGCCTGCGCCACCGCCTCGTTGGTGACGGCGCAGCTGTTGATGACGATGGTGTCGTCGAGCCCCGCGCCTTCGGCCTCGCGGCGGATCACCTCGGCCTCGAAAGCGTTGAGGCGGCAGCCGAAGGTGACGATGTCGACGGGCATCAGCCGACCGGCGCGAACAGCGCCGGATCGAACTTGCCTTCGTATTCGAAGGTCGCGGTGCCCGTCATCAGCACGTGGTCATCGCGCTCGCGCCATTCGATCCCGAGCTTGCCGCCGGGAAGCGTCATCTCGACCTTGCGCTCGGTGCGCTTCAGCCGCGCCGCAGCAACCGCAGTGGCGCAGGCCGCCGAACCGCAGGCCCTGGTGAGCCCGGCGCCGCGTTCCCAGGTGCGCATCGTGATGTGCTCGCGATCGACGATATGGGCGAGCGTGATGTTGGCACGCTCCGGGAAGATCGGATGGTTCTCCAGCAGCGGACCGAAGCGCTCAAGATCGTAGGCGTTGACGTCCTCGACCCAGAAGATCGCATGCGGATTGCCCATGCTCACCACCGAAGGCGAGTGCAGGATCGGATTGTCGATCGGCCCGATCTGCAATTCGATGTAGCGGGTGTCGCGAAACTCTTCCGCCAGCGGAATGTCCTGCCAGCCGAACTTCGGCACGCCCATGTCGACGGTGTAGAGATCCGGCGCCGGACCCTGCCAGGCATTGAGCAGGCCCGCCGCCGTCTCGAACGTGGCCGTGGCCTGGCCGGTCTTCTCGAAGATGCGGCGCACGACACAGCGCATGCCGTTGCCGCAGGCGCCGGCCTCGGAGCCGTCATTGTTGTAGATGCGGATGAAGGCTTCGGTGCCGTCCAGCCGTGGCTTCTGCAGCACCATGAGCTGGTCGTAAGGCACGCCGCCTTGCGCGGATGCCACCGCGCGGGCGTCGTCCGGCGTCACCAATGAGGCGGAATCGCGCATGTCGACAACGACGATCTCGTTGCCGATGCCGTTCATCTTGGCAAATGCGTGATTGGCCAGCGCGCTCATGAAAATTCCTGAATTTCGCCCGCCTTATATGGCGATCCTTAGGCCTCTTGGCCAGTGATTTGGCGCTCGCTGCCAAGATGAAAGGCCATGACGCATCTGTCATGGGACGAATTCGGCGCTCGCGTGTTAGAACGGCGCGGTTCGCGCGAGCCGGGATGCGCGGCCGGGTTAGGGCCTTGGTGGGCAAGGTCTGGGGAGAATAAAATGAATGCTTTTCGTCGTCTCGCTCTGGCCGCGCTGATCCCGGCAGCGGCCTTGTCGTTTGGGCTATCAGGGGTTCTGGCGCAGAGCCCGGCGCCCGCAGCCTCGGCCAGCCCCTCTCCGACAGACCCTACGTCGGCATCGCCCGCCCCGGCCGCAAGCGCTTCGCCCGCCCCCACGGCGACCCCGTCGCCGGCGGCGTCGCCATCGCCCGCAGCAAGCGCCTCACCCAGCCCGACGGCCCCGCCGCCCGCCGTGGCCGCCACCCCCGCCCCGGTGCAGACCGCCGATCCCTTCGGCCAGGAGACCACGCTCGAGCCCAGAAAGGTCGTGATGGTCAAGGGCACCGCCAATTGGGATTCGGCCTTCGACACGCTGGTCGACGCCTTCAAGGCGCTGAACACGCTGCTGGACAAGCAGGGCATCAAGCACGCCGGCAATTCGATGATCGTCTACACCTCGACCGACGATACCGGCTTCACCTTCCTCGCCGAAATTCCGGTCGATCAGGATCCGCAGAAGCTGCCCAAGGACATGAGCATCGGCAAATCGCCGGAGGGCAAGGCACTGAAATTCGTCCATCGCGGTTCCTACGACAACATGGACAACACCTATGAGGCGATCACCAATCACCTCGACGACAAGAGACTGGAAGCCAAGGACACCTTCGTCGAGGAGTACCTCACCGATCCCCTGAAGACGGCCGAGGACAAGCTCGTGATCAACGTCTTCGTGCCATTGAAGTGAGAGAGACATGAGGAAGCCCGCCATGCTCGCCGCCGCCTTCGCCGCCACGCTGCTGGCGACGCCGGCGCGCGCCGATGATTTTCCGGCCGCGATCTCGGTCAGCGGCGAAGCCACCGTTTCCGTGGCGCCCGACCTCGCGCAGATCGACGCCGGCGTCGCCAATGACGCCAGGACGGCGAAGGAAGCGTCCGACGCCAACAACGCCGCGATGGGCAAGGTGCTGCTGGCGCTGAAGGGCGCCGGGATCGCCGAGAAGGATTACCAGACCTCGCGCCTGTCGCTGCAGCCGCAATACGGCCAGAACAAATCCACCGGCGCCTCCCCCGTGATCGGCTTCCGCGCGAGCAACCGCGTCACCGTGAAAATCCGCGACATGACCAAGGTGGCCGGCATCATCGACACGCTGGTTGGCGCCGGCGCCAATGACATCGGCAACATCTCCTTCGAGGTGACGCAGGCGTCAAAGCTGCTCGACGATGCCCGCGAGCAGGCAGTGGCGGACGCGCGGCGCAAGGCGGAGATTTACGCCAAGGCGACCGGTGTGACGCTGGGCGCGCCGCTCAGTGTCACAGAAGGGGGCCAAGTAGGTATGCTGCTAAAACCGCGGATGGCCACCGCACCAATGGCCGCAGCCCCCGTCTCCATTTCACCCGGCGAGGAGACGCTGTCCGTCAGTGTGCTTGTGCGCTGGGCGATCAAATCGAAAGAGCAATAAGTCTCGTGTCCCCGACGCGCTGCAGCGTGAAGCGCTGCTGCGCAGAACCGGGACCTAGAAAGCTACACGGTACAATACGGCGACATGGGCCCCGGCTCGGCAGCGCAGCACTAACGTGCCGCGCTGCGTCCGGGGCACGAGCGGTGGGTGCAGAGAGCTAAATCTCCACCACCTGCCCCGGCTTCATCGCCACGAACCGCTCCTGCGGAATCTTCGCGGCATCGAGCGCCTCCACCAGCGCCTTCGCCGGCGCTTCGATCGCCTCGTCCGTCAGCTGGAACGTGCCGTGATGATGCCCGAGCGCTTGTTGCGCGCCGCAATCGGCCAGCGCCTTCACCGCATCTTGCGGGTTCATGTGCTGGTCGCGCATGAACCAGCGCGGCTCGTAGGCGCCGATCGGGAGGATCGCCAGGCGTAACGGCCCGTGCTTCTCCGCGACGCGGCGAAAATGCGTGCCTTCGCCATAGCCGGAATCGCAGACGACGTAGATCTTTCCGGCCGGCGTCTCCAGCACGAAGCTCGCCCACAGCGCCTTGTTGCGGTCGAACATGCCACGCGCGGTCCAGTGCCGGGTCGCGACCAGATGCACGGCAATGCCGCCGCCGAGCTCGACGCGATCGTGCCAATCGAAGGCCTCCACCTTGATCGAAGAGTCGGCGCTGCGCATCGTCACATCATTGCCGAGCGGCGTCACGACACGCGGAGCAAAATTGCTGGCGAGCCGCGACAGCGTCGTGATGTCGAGGTGATCGTAATGGCCGTGCGAGACCAGGACGACGTCGATCTTCGGCAAACGATCGAACGCGATGCCGGGATCGTTGCGCCGCTTCGGTCCGGCGAAGCGGACCGGCGACACCCGCTCCGACCAGACGGGATCGACCAGGATGTTGAGGCCGCCGGTCTGGATCAGCCAACTGGCGTGGCCGACGAAGGAGAGACGGACCTTGTCGCCCTCGACGCGCTCCGGCGGGGTATCGGCATGGGGGCTCGGGGCCCATTCGGGCCAGGTCTCGCGTTTCCGCCCGCCGCCGAACTGCCAGCGCAGGACCTCGCCAAGCGATTTCGGCGGCACGCCGTCCGGATCGAAGAAGTTCGAGCCGTCGAAATGGTCGGAGACAGGGCCGTCATAGGTTTTCATGCGGGAGATCCAGAGGTAATTTATCACCGGCTATATGGGGAGGGCCGGGGGAAAAGGAACTCGCGGCCAGAAGGGCCGCATTTTCAATGCCTTGCCCTCTCAGACTTGCCCCGGCACCCTAACTTTCCTTGACTTTTAGGCGGGAGCGGCGTTTAACCCCGCCACTTTCTCGGAAAGGCTTTCTTTTCGACACGCCCACTGGCCCTGGAGGCCAGAGGCCAACGCCCGACAGCGCTGTGCGCCCTCGGGCGCAAAGGTGTTTGGAAGATCGCTTGCCAAGAGGGTGGTCATCGCCCGACTTGATCGGGCGATCCAGTATCCCAGAGGCAGTTCGGCTGGAACCGAGGTGCCGCGGCGTACTGGATGCCCCTGTCAAGCCGGGGCATGACAGTGGTGAACGCGGCAACCCTGCGCGAGCAGGACAAGGAAAAACGGCATTGTTCGACAATCTGTCGGAACGGCTTGGAGGCATTCTCGATCGTCTGACGGGGCGCGGTGCGCTGACCGAAAAGGACGTCGATGCCGCGATGCGCGAGGTGCGCCGCGCGCTGCTGGAAGCCGACGTCGCGCTCGAAGTGGTCCGCAGCTTCACTGAACGGGTCCGCGAACAGGCGATCGGCGCCACCGTCGTCAAGTCGGTCACGCCCGGCCAGATGGTGGTCAAGATCGTCCATGACGAGCTGATCAACACGCTCGGCGCGGAAAGCCAGACCATCGACATCAATTCCGTGCCGCCGGTGCCGATCATGATGGTCGGCCTGCAGGGCTCGGGTAAAACCACCACGACCGCGAAGCTCGCCCGCCGCTTGGTCCAGCGCGACAAGCGCAAGGTGCTGATGGCTTCGCTCGATATCTATCGCCCGGCGGCGATGGAGCAGCTGGCCGTGCTCGGCCGCGATCTCGACATTCCGACCCTGCCGATCGTCGCGGGGCAGCAGCCGGCGCAGATCGCCAAGCGCGCGCTGGAAGCCGGCAAGCTCGGCGGCTACGACGTCGTGCTGCTCGACACCGCCGGCCGCACCACGCTCGACGAAGACATGATGGCGGAGGCCGCAGCGATCAAAGCTGCCTCCAACCCGCATGAAGTGCTGTTGGTCGCCGACAGCCTGACCGGTCAGGACGCCGTGAACCTTGCGCGCGCCTTCGACGAGCGCGTCGGCCTCACCGGCATCGTGCTGACACGCGTCGACGGCGACGGCCGTGGCGGCGCCGCGCTGTCGATGCGCGCGGTCACCGGCAAGCCGATCAAGCTGATCGGCACCGGAGAAAAGACCGACGCGCTGGAAGATTTCCACCCCGATCGTATTGCCGGCCGCATCCTTGGCATGGGCGACGTGGTGTCGCTGGTCGAACGGGCGGCCGCCAACATCGACGCAGAAAAGGCCGCGCGCACTGCCGAGCGCATGCGCAAGGGTCAGTTCGACCTCAACGACATGCGCGAGCAGCTGCTGCAGATGGCGAACATGGGCGGCATCAGCGGCCTGATGGGCATGATGCCCGGCATCGCCAAGATGAAGAACCAGATCGCGGCCGCCGGCATCGACGACAAGATCTTGAAGCGCCAGGTCGCGGTGATCGATTCCATGACGCGCGACGAGCGCCGTCATCCCGACCTGCTCAAGGCCAGCCGCAAGAAGCGCATCGCCGCGGGAAGCGGCCAGAGCGTCGAGCAAGTCAACAAGCTGCTCAAGATGCACCGGAACATGGCCGACATGATGAAGGCCATGGGCTCGGGCAAGCGCGGCCCGCTCGCCGGCATCGCGCAGGCGATGGGCTTCGGCGGCGGCATGAAGATGCCCTCGCCCGAAGAGATGAAGGCGATGCAGGAGAAGATGCAGGGCGGCGGCGGACAGGGTCTGCCCAGCCTGCCGAAGGATCTGCCGCCCGGCCTTCGCTCGGGCCTGCCGAATTTGCCGGGGCTTACGGGCCTCAGCGGCAAGCCGACCCTTCCGGGGCTCGGCGGTTTTCCCGGCAAGAAGAAATGAGCAATTCGTCGCACGGGATCGCACCGGTCTCGTGCAACGCGGAATACCAATCAACCGAACAAAACGTACTTTGAAGGAGAACTAAGATGTCCGTCGTTATCCGCCTCGCGCGCGCAGGCACCAAGAAGCGTCCCGTCTATCACGTCGTCGTTGCCGATTCGCGCTTCCCCCGCGATGGCCGCTTCATCGAGCGTCTCGGCTATTTCAACCCGCTGCTGCCGAAGGACAACGAGACCCGCCTCAAGCTCGACATGGACAAGGTGAAGGCCTGGCTCGCCAAGGGCGCGCAGCCGTCGGACCGCGTGTCGCGTTTCCTCGACGCCGCCGGCGTCAAGAAGCGCGAAGCGCGCAACAACCCGGAAAAGGCCGTGCCGCGCAAGGAGCGCAAGGCGCAGGCCGAAGCCGCCGCGAAGGGTTAAGGTCAGACCATGTCGGCGCTGGTCTGCGTCGCGCGGATCGGCGCCGCGCATGGTGTGCGCGGTGCGGTCAAACTATGGACCTTCACCGAAGATCCCTTTGCCGTCAGGCACTATGGTCCGCTGCTGTCCAAGGACGGCAAGCGCCAGTTCGAGGTCGCAACGGCGCGTGAGGCCAAGGACCATCTGGTCGCGACGTTCAAGGGCGTCACGTCCCGCGATGAGGCCGAACGGCTCAACGGCATCGAGCTCTACGTCGCGCGCGACAAGCTGCCCGCGACCGACGAGGACGAATATTACCACACCGATCTGATCGGGCTCGCCGCCGTCACCACGGATGGCGATGCGCTTGGCCGCGTGCTCGCGATCCATAATTTCGGCGCCGGCGACATCATCGAGATCGCCCCGCCGAAAGGCGCGACGATGCTGCTGCCGTTCACCAACGCGGTGGTGCCTGAGGTCGATCTTGCAAGCGGCCGTGTCGTGATCGCGCTGCCGCAGGAGATCGAGGGCGAGGATCGTGGCGAAGCTCCCTCCGAGAGTCGTCCCCGCGAAGGCGGGGACCCATAACCACAGGCCGTGGTTTTGGCTAAGCTGATAGCTCTAGTCATCGCCAAACTGGCTGCTGTGGCTATGGGTCCCGGATCTGCGCTTCGCTTGTCCGGGACGACGAGAACTGAGATCCAATGACCAATCCCTCACCCTGGCGCGCGACGGTGCTGACGCTGTTTCCGGAGATGTTTCCGGGACCGCTCGGCGTGAGCCTGGCCGGCCGGGCGCTGGCCTCAGGGCTCTGGGAGATCGAGGCCCGGGACATCCGGGCCTCGGCCACCGACCGCCATCGCAGCGTCGACGATACCCCCGCAGGCGGCGGGCCGGGCATGGTGCTGCGGGCGGATGTTCTGGCGGCGGCGATCGATGCCGCGGAGATCGGCCCTCAGCGGCCCCGCCTCCTGATGAGCCCGCGGGGTCGGCCACTGACCCAGGCCCGCGTCACAGAGCTCGCGCGAGGCCCAGGCCCCCTGATCGTCTGCGGGCGGTTCGAGGGGGTCGACCAGCGGGTAATCGACGGGCGGGGCCTGGAGGAGGTCTCGATCGGCGACTACGTGCTCTCCGGGGGCGAAATCGCGGCTTTGGCGCTGATCGACGCCTGCGTCCGGCTATTGCCGGGCGTGATGGGCAAGGAAGCCTCGGGAACCGAGGAAAGCTTTTCGGACGGCCTGCTCGAATACCCCCAATACACCCGCCCGCAGCTGTTCGAGGGAACCCCGATCCCGGAGATCCTGACCTCCGGCGACCACGCCAAGGTCGCCAGCTGGCGGCGGGCACAATCCGAAGCGCTGACGGCGGCCCGGCGGCCGGATCTGTGGGCCCGGATCCCGGCCAAGATCTCGAACAAGGCCCCGAATCGGGCCGGCCGCCAAAAAACGCCAAAAGACAAGACAGACGGGTGACAAACGCTCCGGACTGCCTTATAGGAGCGGCCACATCCGCAATGGCTGGATAAACGAATTTCGCGCAGCCCCCGTTTCCAAGGCTGGGCGCGCCGATGGAGATTTACCCATGAACCTGATCCAACAGCTCGAAAAAGAGCAATTCGACAAGCTCTCCGCCAACAAGGAGATTCCGGAGTTCGGCCCCGGCGACACCGTGATCGTCAACGTGAAGGTGGTCGAAGGCGACCGCACCCGCGTGCAGGCCTATGAAGGCGTCTGCATCGGCCGTTCCGGCGGTGGCCTCAACGAGAGCTTCACCGTCCGCAAGATCTCCTACGGCGAGGGCGTCGAGCGCGTGTTCCCGGTGATGTCGCCGATGATCGACTCGATCAAGGTGGTGCGCCGCGGCAAGGTGCGTCGCGCCAAGCTCTATTACCTGCGCCAGCTGCGCGGCAAGTCGGCTCGTATCGTCGAGAAGACCGAGCACGCCAAGGCCGTCAACGAGTAAGCTCCGCTTACAGTCGAGTTTCCAAAGCGCGGGGCAAAACCCCGCGCTTTTTTGTTGCGTCAGCCGTGCGCGTCAAAGCCCTCGCGATTCCGGTTCGGCCTGCTATATATTCGTAGAATGTTTCCAGATCGGACCAGCATGGAGCCCATCAAGCGCGTCGTCATCGACGATCGCTCGCGGCTGCCTGGCCGGTTCTTCGGACGCTTCGCGACTTCGGCAACGTCAGAGCTTACGCGCGCAGCCTAAAAGCTGCGCTGACGATTTTGTTGCCCGGCGCGCCACCCGCGCTCTTCGCTGACACACATTCCGGAGCTCAAGCTCATGTCCAAGCCCACCACATTGTACGACAAGATCTGGAACGACCATCTGGTGCACGAAGCCGACGACGGCACCTGCCTGCTCTATATCGACCGCCATCTGGTGCACGAGGTGACCTCGCCGCAGGCGTTCGAAGGCCTGCGCGCCACCGGGCGCAAGGTGCACTCGCCCGAAAAGACGCTCGCCGTCGTCGACCACAACGTGCCGACCACCGACCGCACCAAGCCGAATCCCGATCCGGAGAGCATCGAGCAGATCAAGGCGCTCGCCGAGAACGCCAAGGAATTCGGCATCGAATATTACAACGAGTTCGACAAGCGCCAGGGCGTCGTTCACGTCATCGGCCCCGAGCAGGGTTTTACGCTGCCCGGCACCACCATCGTCTGCGGTGACAGCCACACCTCGACGCATGGCGCGTTCGGCGCGCTCGCGCACGGCATCGGCACATCCGAGGTCGAACACGTGCTGGCGACGCAGACGCTGATCCAGAAGAAGGCGAAGAACATGCGCGTCACCGTCGACGGCAAATTGCCGGACGGCGTGACGGGCAAGGACATCATCCTGGCGATCATCGGCGAGATCGGCACCGCCGGCGGCACTGGCTACGTGCTCGAATACGCCGGCGCCGCGATCCAGGCGCTGTCGATGGAAGGCCGCATGACGGTCTGCAACATGTCGATCGAAGGCGGCGCGCGCGCCGGCCTGGTCGCGCCCGACCAGAAGGCGTTCGACTTCCTGCGCGGCCGTCCGAAGGCGCCGAAGGGCGCGGCGTGGGACGCGGCGATGCGCTACTGGGAGAAGCTGCGCTCCGACGAGGGCGCGCATTTCGACCACGAGCTGCGCCTCGATGCGGCCAAGCTGCCGCCGATCGTGACCTGGGGCACCTCGCCTGAGGACGTCATCTCGGTGACCGGCTTCGTGCCCGATCCGGACAAGATCGCGGACGAAGCCAAGCGTCTGTCGAAGCATCGCGCGCTGAAATATATGGGCCTGACCGCGGGCACGAAGATCACCGACATCAAGGTCGATCGCATCTTCATCGGCTCCTGCACCAATGGCCGCATCGAGGACTTGCGCGCCGCCGCCAAGATCGCGGAAGGCAAGACCGTCTCGGGCCATGTCAACGCCATGGTCGTGCCGGGCTCCGGCCTCGTGAAGGAGCAGGCCGAGGCTGAAGGTCTGGACAAGATCTTCATCAAGGCCGGCTTCGAATGGCGCGAGCCCGGTTGCTCGATGTGCCTCGCCATGAACCCGGACAAGCTGGCGCCGGAAGAGCGCTGCGCCTCGACCTCGAACCGCAACTTCGAGGGCCGCCAGGGCTTCAAGGGCCGCACCCATCTGGTGTCGCCGGCGATGGCGGCAGCTGCGGCGATCGCGGGTCACTTCGTCGACGTCAGGGAGTGGCGCTGAGCCGCTTCCTCTCAACGCACGAATAAAAAAAGGGCGCCGCTGAGGCGCCCTTTTCATGTCGAACCGTGCTCACCAATAGCGGTACGGATGGTGCCAGCGATGCCAGCGGCAGACGCGGCGCGGGCCGTAATAGGTCCAGATCACCCGGCAGCGGCGCGGATGGCTGTAATAGGGATAGTAGCCGCCGTAGTAGCGCCGGTGGAAATGGCGATGGCCGTAGTAGTGCGGGCGATAGATTCCGTAGCGATGAAATCCGCCGCCGTGATGCATTCCGCCGTAGCGATAGCCACCGCCATGAAAGGCGGGCGCAGCGCGAAAGCCGCCGCCGCGGAAGCCACCGAAATGCGCCCCGCCGCCGTGGAAGCCACCGCCGCGAAACCCTCCGCCACCATGGAAGCCGCCACCATGTCCGCCACCGCCGTGGCGCACTTGCGTGATCATGTCGTCGCTTGCAGCCTTCGCCGCCGGCAGCGCCGTTGGATTGATCGGCGTCATCGCCTCCGCGCGACGTGCCGTGCCGGCCGACAGCATCAGCGTGGCCACGGCCGCAAGCCCGAGCAAGCGCATCGGGCTGGTCGCGAAACCCAGAACTCTCAGCATGGAATTCTCCCTGAATCTGAACAGCGGAACTGCGGCGCAGCGCCTGCGCTCGTACCACCACTGTTCATTTGCGGTCGCTCCCAAGATGAAATTAGGGACAGCGACGTGAACGCCTCATGAATGAACGGCGCCCTCGCAACGCGCGTGACGTCACCACCACGGCCCGAAGCCGAACACGAACGGCGCGGGGACAGCGTAGGGATAGGGACGGTAGTAGACAGGCCGCGCGTAATAATGCGGATCAGGACGCGGAGAGTACCGCACGGTGTCGGACCGCACATGTCGTCGCCCATCGAACACCGCGCGCCCCGCCGCAGCATCCGGCAGCTTCGTCACTCTGTGCGCCGCGGACGCGTGAGGCAGGCCTGCGGCAAGCCCGGCGGCAATGGCCAATGCGATCCATCTCGTCAATGCCCACCTCCGCCTGCGACATGTCGCATCATCGGCACTGCGCGGCAATTGAGCGCGCCTCAGCCCCGGCGCCAGTAGCAGCTCATATGCGGCACGATCACCGTGCCGCTGGGCCGGTATTCCTGCACATAGGTGGCGTTGCACTCGCGGACCGCATCCGGCCCCGGGTTGTAGCGCGGATAGACGCCGTCCGGGCTGTAATAGGGCGTGACGCGGAGCCGGGCCGGGCGCCGCTTGCGCGGCGGCGGAGCATCGGGCGAGGCCGCCTGGGCCACGCGGACTTCGGTGCCAACCGTCTGGGCTTCAGCGCCAACGCAAAACTGCGAAAACAACCCCATGCACAGTAGAACCAGAACCGCTGTTCCCGCCCGCATCGTACCACCACCCACGTGAGCCAACCCCTTGAAGCGCCGTACGCTCCTCGTTTTCGCGCGCGGCGTCAACGCCCCGATCTTATAAAGCCGGATGCATCGCCGGGGAACCCGCGCTAAGAGGCGTATATGTGGACGGAATTGAAAGCGCCCTCGCTGGCCGAGATGGAAGCGACCGCGCATGACATCTTCGATCGCCTGCCGGCGGAGTTTCGCGCCCTCTGCGAGGGCGTGATCCTCCGTGTCGACGACTTCCCGACAGAGGAGGTCATGGACGAGATGGAGTGCGAGAGCGAGTTCGACCTGCTCGGCCTGTTCCAGGGCGTCGGCCTGCCCCAGCAGAGTTTCGGCGACGTGGCGCGGCTGCCCAACATGGTCTGGCTCTACCGCCGGCCGATCCTGGATTACTGGGCCGAGCACGACGAGAGCCTCGGCCACATCGTTCGCCACGTCCTGATCCACGAGATCGGCCACCATTTCGGCCTCTCGGACGACGATATGGCGGCGATTGAGGCTCAGGCAGAGTAGGCGCCGACAAAGGTGGTGCGCTCCCTCCCCCGCAAGCGGGAGAGGGGGCCTACTTCCTTTTGGGCTGAGAGCAGACGAGATCTGCCGAATTCGGCCTAGGATTCGGCCCCCGATCGCGATAGATACCAGTTCCCCAGAACCACCCCGGGAAAGCGCAACCATGGACAAGTTCACCACGCTGGAAGGCGTCGCGGCGCCGCTGAAGATCATCAATGTCGACACCGACATGATCATTCCGAAGCAGTACCTCAAGACCATCAAGCGCACCGGCCTTGGCAAGGGGCTCTTCTCGGAGCAGCGTTACAAGGACGACGGCAGCGAGAATCCGGATTTCGTGCTCAATCAGCCCGCCTATCGCAATGCGAAGGTGCTGGTGGCCGGCGACAATTTCGGCTGCGGCTCGAGCCGCGAGCATGCGCCCTGGGCGCTGCTCGATTTCGGCATCCGCTGCGTGATCTCGACCTCGTTCGGCGACATCTTCTACAATAACTGCTTCAAGAACGGCATTCTGCCGATCCGCGTTGCCCAAGAAGACCTCGACAAGCTGTTCGACGACGCCGAGCGCGGCGCCAACGCGACGCTGACGATCGACCTGCCGAACCAGGAGATCCGCGGCCCCGACGGCGGCAAGGTCAAGTTCGAGATCGACCCGTTCCGCAAGCACTGCCTGATCAACGGCCTCGACGACATCGGCCTGACGATGGAGAAGAAGTCGTCCATCGATACGTACGAAGAGAAGCTCAAGCACGAACGCGCCTGGGCCTGATCGCAGGTTTTCGTTCAAGCCCCGGTGCTGCCAGCGCCGGGGCTTTTTCTTTGCCCAAAATATCCCGTATAGCTTGCCCATGCTGCCCGAGATCGTCACCTTCTGGCACGGCCCGATGGATGCGCTGCGCCAGACCTGTCTGCGCTCGCAGCTGGCGGCCGGCCACAAGGTCACGGTGTACAGCTTCGACACCATTCCCGGCCTGCCCGCAGGCATCGAGAATGCGGATGCCGAGGCGATCCTGCCGCACGTCTTCTCAGAACGCTTGCGGCCGCCGCAGCCGGACGGGAGCTGGCGCGACTGGACCACGCTTCAGTTCAGCGATTTCTTCCGCATGAAGCTGATGGCGAAGGGCCTCGGCCTCTGGCTCGATGCGGATGTGCTGCTGCTGAAGCCCGTCGAGATCGATCCGGCAAAGCCTTACTTTGCCTGGGAGCGCTCCCGGCAACTCGGCAATTCCGTGATCTACCTGCCGCCCGCGCACGGCATCGTTGCCGCCTTCGAGGAACTGGTGGAGCAGGAGGAACTGACGCCGAACTGGCTGTCGGTACGCCATCGCATCACCTTCATGATGCGCCGCCTGCGCGGCGGCTCGAATCGCCTTGCGGATATTCGCGTTGCGATCTTCGGGCCGGCCGCGCTGACGGCGCTCGCGCGCCGCACCGGCGAGCTGGGATGCGCGCTGCCGAAGCAATCGTTCTACGCCGTGCATGCCGCGCCAAAACTGTTCTTCGACCCCTCGAGCTATCTCGGCCTCGTCACCAACCCTGACATTATCGGCCTGCACATCTCGCCGAAAGGGCGAGGTGGCGAGAAGCCGATTCCCGGCAGCCTGTATCATTGGGCGGCGGAGCGGTTCGCATGAGACACGACTGGCGGAGTATGAAGCCTCGATGAGCAATCGGATTCTCCTGCACGGCGTACCAAACACACCCGCGATCTGGCGGCCGCTGATCGACAGGTTGGGCGAACCGGTAACCGCCCCCTGCCTGCCGGGCTTCTGCGGCCCCGCTCCTCACGGGTTCGACTGCACCAAGGACGCCTATGCGCAATGGCTCATACGGCTGCTGGAAAGCCGATACGAGAGCGACGGCCCGGTCGACCTGGTCGGTCACGATTGGGGCGCGCTGCTGGCGCTTCGCGCCGCATCGCTGCGTCCCGACCTGATCCGGTCATGGGCGATCTGTGGCGCGGCGATCGATCCTGTCTACCGCGGCCACGTCGTCGCCCGCCTCTGGAATACGCCCGGCTTGGGCGAGCTCGTCATGGCCATATCCTCGACCACAGCGATGGAGCGCAGCTTCCGCCGCGGCGGCCTGCCGGCCGAGCTGGCACGGCAGGAGGCGTCGGCCTGGAGCCCGCAGATGCGCCGCGCGATCCTTGCGCTCTATCGCTCCGCGGATGGTCTTCGCTTCGAGGGTGACTGGATCGACCGGCTCCGCGACCTGCCCGATCGCGGCCTCGTGGTCTGGGGTGCCAACGACCCCTATGTGTCCGTCGCCGTCGCCGAACGCTTTGCCCAACGCCATGCCTGCAAGCTCCGCATCGAGGCGGATGCAGGTCACTGGCAGATCGTGGAACGCGCGCCCGCCATCGCCGAGGTTTTGGTGGCGCACTGGCGTTCATGAGCCTCGCCACGAACTTCCGGGGCCTCTGCCGTCACCGCAAGCATGAACACGGCTTTGATCCAGCGCAACGCGCTCCTGCATCATTGTGCCTAATCTGGCTCCAGTTCCGCTGATCGAATGGAGCTCATCATGAGCACAGCAAGCAGGCCTTATCCCATCGTCCAGGACCTCATCGAGTCCTTTGCCGCGTGGCTGAAGCATCGCCGTGAGCTGAACGAGATGCGGCAACTCGACCGCTCCGAGTTCGATCGGATCGCAGGCGATCTCAGGATCGCGCCTGACGATCTCGAAGAACTGGTCCGACACGGTCGGCACGCCGCCGACGAGCTGCCGAAAATGCTGGAACAACTCGGCATCAGCGAAGAGCATCTCGGCCGCGTACAGCCGCTGTTGCTGCGCGACATGGAACGGGTCTGTTCGCTCTGCGCGCACAAGGCGCAGTGCGATCGCGACCTCGCCGACGGCACCGCCGCGGAGAATTACCACGGCTATTGCGCCAACGCGTCGACGCTGGAATCGCTCGATCGCGCAGGCGGCGCGCCGCACTGAGTTATCTGCAAAACGAATCGCCCGCACGCAGCGGGCGATCGATGCGCTAAACCAGGGAACGAGACTGAGCTTAGCGACCGTAAAACATCTTGTTGCAGCGGCCGGTGTTTTCCGCCACGTACGCGCCGCGCATTTGGGGGCGCATCGCCTGCCCGCGCTGGTTCACGCCCTGCACGCAATTGACATAGCCTGTATTGCTGGCCCAGCGAAGATCCGTGGTGTAGGCGTGCGAGCTGGAGGTGGAGCCGACCAGCGAGCCGAAGCCGAGGATGGCAGCGAGGGCAAAAAGCGCGACGCGAGAGGTCATGGTTGTTATCCCGTTTTCTTGAGCTGCACCGTGCAGCGCGTGAATGGGATCATGCTCGACATCGCCGCGGATGAATGTGCATGACATCACACAGGCCGAGGCGGCCGAGACGAGGGAATGAAGCGCCACCGCGATCTCTGCGTGGCGCCACTGCGGAGAATGACCGCGGCTATTGCGCCAATACCCCTTCACGCTGCAGTTTCGACACGCCTCTTCGCTTCGCGCATGTCGCGCCCCGGCGGCATGCCGAACAGCCGAGAATATTCCCGCGTGAACTGCGTGACGCTTTCGTAGCCGACTTGATGAGCCGGGGTCGCGATCTGCGCACCGTCGGCCAGCATCGCGCGACGGGCCTCGATCAGGCGAAGCTGTTTCTGGAACTTGAGCGGGGTCAGCGACGTGACGCTCCGGAAGTGCAGGTGAAACGCCGACTGACTCATTCCCGCAGCTTTGGCCAGCCGGTCGATGCGCAATGGTTTGGCATAGTCGGCACGAATGATCGCAACGGCGCGACCGATACGTTGCGCATGGCTGTCGGCGATGCCGAGTGCTCTGATCGCGCCGCCGTGCCGGCCGGCCAGCAGCCAATAATGCAGCTCTCGCACCAATTGGCCCTGCAAGATCGGCAAGGCTGAGGGACGATCGATCAGACGCAGCAGCCGAAGGGCCGCGTCCGCGACCTCCTGCTCCGTCGGCTCGACTCGCAGCGGCCGAGACGGAACGAATGGGACCGACCCCATCTCGACGACCAGACCCTCGATGACGGTGGGGTCGAGCTCGATGACGAGCGACAGATACGGAGCGGACGTCGTCGCGCGCGTGATCTGGCTTACCGTCGGTACGTCGCTCGCGATCAGCAACGAATCACCTGCACCGAAGTCGAGGGACGTCCGGCCGGTTGCGACACGTTTGGCGCCCTGCAGGACCAGTGCGACCAGAGGCTTGGAGATCGCGTATAGGAGTGCGCTCGGCGCGGTCTCGCGAACGATCGAGATTCCGGCGAAGGGAGTGGAGGCGATGCCCTTGTCGTCGGCGTGAGCCGCGGAATAACGACTGGCGATCTGGAGCAGCGGTTCGGTCACCCGCCAATTTTAAGCCGAGCCCGGCGCGCGAGCAATCGGCACCGGTCGATCAGGCAGAAAAGCAGGAGTTTTGGGCAAGTCTGCCGCAGCCGTATTCCAGAGTGTTGGGCAAGACTATCCGAGGATCCGGCAACATCGGACGACCGATCGCGGGCAAATAGAGCTTACCGCAACTCTCCACGGGAATTCCGATGCCCACCATTTCTCTCGTCACCGGCGCCAGCCGGGGCCTTGGCCGCAATACAGCGCTCGCCATCGCACGTCACGGCGGCGACGTCATCTTGACCTATCGCAGCGGGGCAGCCGCCACCCGCGAAGTCATCGCCGAGATCGAGGCGCTTGGTCGCAAGGCCGTCGCGCTCGAGCTTGACGTCACCTCCATCTCGACCTTTCCCGATTTCGTCGCAAAGGTTCGATCCGCCCTGGCGGAGCATTGGGGCGCGGCGACGTTCGATCATCTCGTCAACAATGCCGGTCAAGGCGAGATGGCAGGCATCGCAGAGACGACGGAGCAGCAATTCGACGACCTCTTCGACACGCACGTCAAGGGGCCGTTCTTTCTGACGCAGGCCCTGTTGCCGCTCTTGGCCGACTCAGGGCGGATCATCAACTTCTCCAGCGGTCTGACGCGTGTGTCGTTCCCGGGTTTCTCCGCCTATGCCGCTGCGAAGGGCGCCATCGAGGTTCTGACGGTCTATATGGCCAGGGAGTTCGGCGGCCGTGGTATCACGGCCAACGTCGTCGCGCCGGGCGCGATCGAGACCGACTTTCTCGGCGGCGCCGTCCGGGACATGCCCGATCTGAACAAGCAGTTTGCGCAGATGACCGCGCTCGGCCGCGTCGGCCTTCCCGATGACATCGGGCCGATGGTTGCGAGCCTTCTTGGTGCTGACAACCGCTGGGTCACGGCGCAACGTATCGAGGTGTCCGGCGGGCAAACAATCTGAACGAAGCCCGTTACACCTTCCCCATCGCAGCGATCGCGTCCGCGATTTCGATCGTGCGCCTCGCCATGTCAGCATGCAGGCGCTCCACCATCGCGCCGTCGAGCCGGATCGCACCACGCGAGACGTTTTCCGGCAGCTCGAACGCCGCGATGATTTTTCGCGCACGCGCGATGTCCTCTTCGGGCGGCGTGAAGATCGCGTTGCAGGCGTCGATCTGCGAGGGGTGGATCAGCGTCTTGCCATCGAAACCGAGGTCACGGCCCTGCGCGCATTCGGTGGCAAAACCGTCGGGATTGTTGATGTCGCTGTAGGGGCCGTCGAGAATCTCGAGGCCGGCAGCGCGCGTCGCCAGGATGCAGTGGGTGATCATCGGGACCATCGCGGCGCGGCCGGGCAGCATCTTGATCCGGGTCTCGCGCGAGATATCGTTCGGGCCGAACACGAAGCCTGACAAGCGCGTTTTCGGATCGCGGCCGGCCGCGGCCAGCTCCTCGGCATGCAACACCGCGCGCGCGGTCTCGATCATGGCCCAGACCTTCACGGTCGGCGCGGCGCCGAGCTCAGCGAGATCGCGGCCGATGGTCTGGAGATCTTCGATGCTTGAAACTTTTGGAACCAGGATGCCGTCCGGCGAGGCCTTGGCAGCCATCGCGACGTCCTCGGCCCACCATTGCGTATCGAGACCGTTGGTCCGGATCAGGACCTCGCGCTTGCCGAACCCCTTGGCCGCGATCGCGGCCGCGATCCCGTCGCGTGCCGCCGCCTTGGCGTCGGGGGCGACGGAATCCTCCAGATCCAGGATCAGGCCGTCGGCGGCCAGATTTCGCGCTTTTTCCAGCGCGCGCGGATTGGAGCCGGGCATGAACAGATGGCTGCGGCGCGGGCGGGTCATGCAAGCGTTCCTTCCGGTTTCCTCGGGTGCATTCTGAAGCATGAGCCCGGAAAAGTGTGCGGCGGTTTTCCGAAAGGATCATGCTCAAACGACAAGCCAAGCCGATAGCATCTGGCATGCCTGTTCGAAAGGCTTGTTCGTCCCTGCGGTCTATGGTTAGGCATAGGCCATGATCACATTCCCTGAGTATTTGCTGGAAGGCTACCAGGCCTTCGCCACCCAGCGGCTGCCGACCGAGCAGACCCGCTATCGCGAACTGTCGGTGAAGGGGCAGTTCCCGGAAGTGATGGTGATCGGCTGCTGCGACAGCCGCGTATCGCCCGAAGTGATCTTCGACGTCGGCCCGGGCGAATTGTTCGTCGTTCGCAACATCGCCAATCTGGTGCCGGTGTATCAGCCCGACGGCAACGCGCATGGCGTCTCGGCCGCGCTGGAATATGCCGTGACGGTGCTGAAGGTGAAGCACATCGTGGTGCTCGGGCACGCGCAGTGCGGCGGCATCCGCGCCTTCGTCGACAAGATCGAGCCGCTCACGCCGGGCGACTTCATCGGCAAATGGATGCAGATGTTCATCAAGCCGGGCGAGGTGGTCGAGCAGCGCGACCGCGAGACCATGGCGCAGTTCGTCGAGCGCATCGAGAAGGCCGCGGTGTTCCGCAGCCTGGAGAACCTGATGACCTTCCCGTTCGTGCAGAAGGCGGTGGAGTCAGGCCAGATGCAGACCCACGGCGCCTATTTCGGCGTCGCGGAGGGATCGCTGTTCGTGCTGGACAAGACGAGCAAGGAATTCAAGAGCGTGCGGGGCGCGGCGTAACTTCGTAGGGTGGGTTAGCCTTGCGAATGCGCGAAGCGCAGTTCGCTGGGCGTAACCCACCTCTTCTCATTCCGCAGCGACGGAAGTGGTGGGTTACGCCTTCGGCTAACCCACCCTACATTCTTTTCTCAGGCCGCCTTCTTCTTCGCGCTGATCAGCTTGCGATTGATCAGCACTTCAGCGATCTGGATCGCGTTCAGCGCGGCGCCCTTGCGCAGATTGTCGGACACGCACCACAGCACGAGACCGTTCTCCACCGTCGCGTCCTCGCGGATGCGGCTGATGTAAGTGGCGTCCTCGCCGGCGGCTTCATACGGCGTGGCGTAGCCGCCGGGCTCCTGCTTGTCGATGACGAGGCAGCCGGGCGCCTTGCGCAGGATGTCGCGCGCTTCATCCGCACTGATCGGATTCTCGAACTCGATGTTGACGGCCTCGGAGTGGCCGACGAACACCGGCACGCGCACGCAGGTCGCGGAGAGCTTGATCTTGGGATCAAGAATCTTCTTGGTCTCCGCCATCATCTTCCACTCTTCCTTGGTGTAGCCGTCCTCCATGAAGACGTCGATCTGGGGAATGACGTTGAAGGCGATGCGCTTGGGGAATTTATTGTTGACCAGCTCCTGGTTGGTGTAGACGGCCTTGGTCTGCGAGAACAATTCGTCCATCGCATCCTTGCCGGCGCCCGACACCGATTGATAGGTCGAAACCACGACGCGCTTGATCGTCGCCTTGTCGTGCAGCGGCTTCAGCGCGACCACGAGCTGCGCGGTCGAGCAGTTCGGATTGGCGATGATGTTCTTCGTCTTGAAGCCCGCCGCCGCGTCCGCGTTCACCTCAGGCACGATCAACGGCACGTCCGGATCCATGCGCCAGGCGGACGAGTTGTCGATCACGACCGTGCCGGCGGCGCCGATCTTCGGCGACCATTCCTTCGACACCGAGCCGCCCGCCGACATCAGGCAGATGTCGACGTCGGAGAAGTCGTAATGCTCGAGCGCCTTGCACTTCAGGGTGCGGTCGCCGTAGGAGACCTCGACGCCGACGCTGCGGCGTGACGCCAGGGCCACGACCTCGTCCGCGGGAAATTTGCGCTCATCCAGAATGTTGAGCATTTCCCGTCCGACATTGCCGGTCGCGCCGACGACTGCGACTTTGTAACCCATCGTTCACTCTCCGATGAAAAAGCCCGTTCCTGAAGCTGACGCTTAAACAGGAAGAGCAGCGCTTCTATGCGAGAACCGGCCTCAAGACAACGTTGGACCCTGCCCGAAGGCCGTGGATGCAGTCGCCTGAGGCCAGTATGGCCGTTCGCCCCACCAGGACCGCCATCCATCTGGCGCTCGCAGCCTTCGCCGACGAGGTCGTCGGCACGCTGGCGCGCCTGTTCGCCTATGTGGGGACGCTCGCCTTGTTTGCCATCCTCGCGCTTGCGGCGTTCGGCCAGTTGCCCAGCCTGGGCGACGATGAACCCGCGGACAAGCCGGGGTGGAGTGAGGCCTCCCGCTCGCACCCGGCCTTCGCCCTCAGCCGGCTCGATTCATCAGAAAAAACAGCCTCTTACATCATCCTTCGGCATCCCGAAGGCGGCCGCCGGGATGTGATGCGCTGGGCCGGCGAGGCCAACAGGCCCGTTGCCGAGCTCGAGATCTACCGCGAGGGCGGCGAATTCGACGTGGCCCGTCCGGCGACGGCGGATCTGGTCATCCAGATGGGACTGGGTGCGGCCACCCCGCTCGAGCAGGCCGGCCTGATCGACACCAAATTTGGCCCCGTCGCCCTGTTCCGGCCAACCGATACAGCGGACGGGACCCACGCCTGCCTCGGCTACCTCAAGCGCAGCGAGGAGCCGCCGCTCCAGATCTCCGGGTTCACCTGTCAGGGCGACACCCTGCCCGCGCGGCGCGCGGCAGTCGCCTGCACGCTGAACCGGCTGACGCTGCTGACCTCCGGCAATGAGCCGAAACTGGCGGAATTGTTCGCCCATGCCGAACTCAGGCGCGGGGGCTGCGACCCCGTGAGCTCGTCGGACTGGCTGCTGGGCGCCGCGAACGCGCAATTGCGCGGCGCGCTTTGACTTTCGTCAAGCTCCTGCATCAAGCTCAAGTGGCTGGTATTGATGCAACTTTTGCCGGCGCGCACGATTATTCCGCGCTGGTGTGACCCAATTGACCTAGTTGCGGAGACCCCGGCCGGGCTAGTATGGGACGATATCGACTGGCGGCGTGCCGCCTGAAGGGGACGTGATGAGCTCGAATTTCTCTGCCGCGAACAAATTGGCGACCTGGCTTGCGGCGGGCGCCGCGATTGCCATGACCGCTTCTTTGGGCTTCGCGACGCCTGCCTCGGCCGACACCAAGAAGCAGCGCTATGACAGCGGCCGCCACTATTACGGCCCGACCGGCCCCAACGCGGTCTATCAGCAGGGCCGCACCCGCCTCTATGTGAGCAAGCGCTCCTGGCTCGATGGCGGCACCGAGGTCAATCCGGGCGACCGCAAGTTCTCCGACTACGCCTTCCCGCCGGCCGTCGGTTATCCGTCCTTCGCCCGCGAAAACCTCAACCGCCCGCTCGATCGCCAGCCGTTGAGCCCGCCGTCCGACGTCGGCGGCTATCCGCAGAATTTCCCGCTGTACTGAAGCGGACGTATCGACCGAATCAAATGGCCGGGCTCAAGCCCGGCCATTTTTGTTTGTGAGAGATGCCGTAGGGCGGGTTAGCTGCGTGGCTGCGCAAAGCGCAGTCGGCGCGGCGTAACCCACCTCGTTGGTTTCCGCGGAGACAGAAGTGGTGGGTTACGCCCAGCGAACTGCGCTTCGCGCATTCGCAAGGCTAACCCACCCTACAAGCGCTGCGTTGCCGTTACGCGTGCAGCTTCTGCAATTCCTTCAGGATCGCTTCGCCCATCTGCGTGGTCGAGGCGGAAATGGTGCCTTCCGACTTGATGTCGGCGGTGCGAAGACCGCTGGCGAGCACCGCCGCGATCGCGGCGTCGACCTTGTCGGCGAGCGCGCCCATGTCGAAAGAATAGCGCAGCGCCATGCCGAACGACGAGATCATCGCGATCGGATTGGCGAGGCCCTTGCCGGCGATATCGGGCGCCGAACCGTGCACCGGCTCGTACAGCGCCTTGCGCTTCTTGCTCTTGACGTCGACCTCGCCGAGCGAGGCCGAGGGCAGCATGCCGAGCGATCCGGTCAGCATCGCCGCGATGTCGGAGAGCATGTCGCCGAACAGATTGTCGGTCACGATGACGTCGAACTGCTTCGGCGCCTTCACCAGCATCATGCCGCCGGAATCGGCGAGCTGATGCTCGAGCGTGACATCGGGGTATTCGCGCTTGTGAACCGCCGTCATGACCTCGTTCCAGAGCACGCCCGACTTCATGACGTTGCGCTTCTCCATCGACGTCACCTTGTTCTTGCGCTTCCTGGCAAGCTCGAAGGCGACGCGGCCGATGCGCTCGATCTCATAGGTGTCGTAGACCTGGGTATCGATGGCGCGCTTCTGGCCGTTGCCGAGATCGGTGATGGTCTTGGGCTCGCCGAAATAGACGCCGCCGGTGAGCTCGCGCACGATCATGATGTCGAGACCCTCGACCGCCTCGCGCTTCAGGCTCGAGGCATCCGCCAGCGCCGGATAGCACACGGCGGGACGGAGGTTGGCGAACAGGGCAAGATCCTTGCGCAGACGCAGGAGGCCGGCTTCGGGGCGAACCTCGTAGGGCACGGCATCCCATTTGGGACCGCCGACCGCGCCGAAGATGATGGCGTCGGCGGCAAGCGCCTTGGCCATGTCGCCCTCGGAGATCGAGACCTTGTGCGCGTCATAGGCGGAGCCGCCGACGAGGCCGGTATCGGTCTCGAATTTGGCGATCCCGGCCGTATTGAACCAGTCGATCAGCCGCTTCACCTCGCCCATCACCTCGGGGCCGATACCGTCGCCGGGGAGCAGCAGCAGTTTGTGGGTCGCCATGGTCGATTTCCTTCTCAATCCTCTCTCGTCATTCCGGGGCGCGAGCAAAGCGAGCGAGCCCGGAATCCATCGGGCCGCAGCGCAAGCGGGGAAATGGATTCTCAGGTGCGCAATTGCGCACCATAGCTCGCGCCAAGAGGCGCGCCCCGGAATGACGGCCGGCCGGAGTGCTAGAGCGGCGTTGCGCGCTTGGCAAGACACCATTGCCGCCTCGCGGCTGTGCAAGGCGGGCGAGGCCTGCCACACTGCGCGTGCCGGAGTACCCCCTTGCACGCGCCTGACCGCACCCCGCCCGACGCGCGCCCCGCGCGGCTGATCCTGACCCTGTCGCTGGCGGCGACGGTCGGGCTTGGCATCGGCCGCTTTGCCTATGCGTTGGTGCTGCCCGACATGCGGGAGGACCTCGGCTGGTCCTACTCCGCGGCCGGTTTCATGAACACCATCAACGCCGTCGGCTATCTCGCGGGCGCGCTGGTGGCGTCCCGCCTGATCCGGCGGTTCGGCTGGTCGGCCGCCATCCGCGGCGGAACCCTGGTTTGTCTGGCTGCTCTCGCCACGTGCGCGCTGACCGGGAATTTTGTCGCGCTCAGCCTGGCACGGCTGGTGCTCGGCATCGGCGCCGCGGTCGCCTTCGTTGCCGGCGGCGCCCTGGCCGCGACCATCGCGCAGTCCTATCCCGAGCGCTCCAATTTCCTGCTCAGCCTGTTCTATGCCGGTCCGGGCGTCGGCATTCTCTCCTCCGGGCTGATCGCACCGTTCACGCTGCAATGGTGCGGGCCGGGCTCGTGGTGGATCGTGTGGTGGGCGCTGACGTTGCTGTCACTGGTGATGACGGTGCCGCTGTTCCTGATCCGCATCGAGGGCAGGGCGCGCTTCGCCGAAGCGAGCCACGCCTCCTTTGCGATTCTCCCGGTGCTGATCTATCTGGCCGGCTACTTCCTGTTCGGCGCGGGCTACATCGCCTACATGACCTTCATGATCGCCTATGTCCGCGACGGCGGCGGCGATGCGACGGCACAGGCTGCGTTCTGGGGCCTGATCGGCGTCAGCGCCTTCGTCACGCCCTGGGTCTGGCGCGGCGTGCTCGCGCTCGACCGCGGCGGGCTCGCGACCGCCATCATCCTCGGCACCAACGCGATCGGCGCCGGCCTGCCGATGCTGGGGCATTCAACGGCATGGCTGGCGGTCTCCGCGGTCGTGTTCGGCGTCGGCTTCTTCGCCGTGGTCAACTCGACCACCGCCTTCGTCCGCTTCAACTATCCGCCCGAGGTGTGGCCGACGGCGATCGCGGCGATGACGATCTCGTTCGGCATCGGCCAGACGCTGGGGCCGATCGCGGTCGGCGCCATCACGGATGCGCTGGGGAGCCTGAGCTACGCGCTGAACGTCTCGGCGGCGCTGCTGGCACTGGGCGCGGTTGCGGCATTGTGCCAGCGGAAGGTGGGACCGGCCTAGGTCATCGGTGCCGTAGGGTGGGCAAAGGCGCAAAGCGCCGTGCCCACCATTGTGTACCAACGCGGATGCAGTTTGGTGGGCACGCTTCGCTTTGCCCACCCTACGACAGTTTCGCTGGAACGACGATCAGCTTCCGCTGAACGAATTGTAGCCCTGATCTTCCCAATAGCCGCCCTTGTAATCGTTGGTGACTTCCATCGACACCACGTATTTCGGGTTCTTGAAGCCGAGCTTGGTCGGCACGCGGATCTTCATCGGGAAGCCGTAGGCGCGCGGCAGAATCTCGCCCGCGTATTTGAACGTCATCTGAGTCTGCGGATGCAGCGCGGTGCGCATGTCGAGCGGCGAATTGTAGCCGTCCTTGTCGGCGCACTGGAACCAGACGTACTTGGCGCGGGTGTCGGCGCCGATCAGCTTGAGGAAGTCGCGCAAGGGCGTGCCGGTCCAGCTGCCGATCGCGCTCCAGCCCTCGACGCAGATGTGACGGGTAATCTGCGTCACCTGCGGCAGCTTGTACAACTCCGGCAGCGTCCACGACTTCTTGTTGTCGACGAGGCCGCGCACTTCGAGCTTCCAGTCGTCGCCATTGACCTCCGGCGCGTCGTCGAGATCGTAATAGGCGTTGAACGGAAACGGTTTTGTGATCGCGCTCTCGGCGAAAGTCGGCGCCAGCGCGTCGGGATTGAAGATGAAATCCTGCACGGCGTCGTTGAATTTCGAAATCTTCGCCAACAGGGCGTCGGCTGACGAGGAATCGACCACGTCGCAGCCGGTGAGCAACGTCAGCGCGCCAAGGCTGGCGCCGCCGGCGATGAAGCGGCGGCGGGTGACATCAGGCATCGTCTTGATGGAGTCCTTGATCAGCAGCCGCTTGTCGACGCCCGGGATCAGGAATGAACGCTTGGCCATGACTTGCTCCCTTAACGTCCAATGATCATCGCGCGCAGGCTCTTCGGCACCAGCAGCGCAAGCAGCACGTGAACGACGAGGAAGGCGCAGATCGCGGCCATGCAGAAGAAATGCACGTAGCGCGCGGTCGGATAATCGCCGAACAGCGTGACGAGCCAATGCAGCTGGACCGGCTTCCACATCCCCAGGCCCGACAGGACGATCAGCACGCCGACCAGGATGATGCCGGCATAGAGCGTCCGCTGCACGTAATTGTAGACGCTGAGGTCGTCATGGCCGAGCTTGAAGGTCAGGGCCGCCCTGACGTCATGGAGCACGCCCGAAGGGGTGATCGGCAGCAGCTTCTTGCGAAAGCGGCCGGTGGCGAAACCAGTGACGAGATAGGCGAGGCCGTTGATCATCAGCAGCCACATCGCCGCAAAGTGCCAGAGCAGGCCGCCGCCAAGCCAGCCACCCAGCGTGTACTCGCGCGGAAAACTGAAGCCGAACAGCGGCGAGGCGTTGTAGATCTGCCAGCCCGACAGGATCATCAGGACCATGGCGACGGCGTTGGTCCAGTGCATGACCCGGACCCAGGCCGGCTGGATCACTTTGGCCGGGGTGGCGCTGACCTGTTCGTCGGTGACTGTGAGGCTCGACATGGCGGTTCCGTCCTGAACGTCGTGTGACAGCAATTATACGCCGATGCTTCCGCTTTCGTTACGCCCGGCCGGACATCGAATCGATGCCCGCAGGCTATCGTGGTCACAATAAAGCGAGCCGGGCACCCCCGGCTCGCTGTTTCGTCGCATCCGGTGTGGGGGATGAAACCGGGTTGTGCGGTGTTACGACGCCGGCATCAGCACGGTGTCGACCACATGGATCACGCCGTTCGACTGGTTGACGTTGGAGATCGTCACCATCGAGGTGCCGCCCTTGGCGTCGACGATCCAGACCTTGCCGTCCTGCTTCTTGACGGTCAGCTCCTCGCCTTCGGCGGTCTTCAGCTTCTTGCCGTCGGTGAGGTCGGAGGCCTCGAGCTTGCCGGGCACGACATGGTAGGTGAGGATCTTGGTCAGCGTCGCCTTGTTCTCGGGCTTGACCAGATTGTCGACGGTGCCGGCCGGCAGCTTGCCGAAGGCGGCGTTGGTCGGCGCGAACACCGTGAACGGGCCCTTGCTTTCCAGCGTCGGCACGAGGCCAGCGGCCTTCACTGCCGCCACCAGCGTGGTGTGATCCTTCGAATTGACCGCGTTCTGGACGATGTTCTTCGACGGGAACATCGCGGCGCCGCCGACCATGACGGTCTTTTCCTCGGCTCGGGCAGGCGCGACGACGGTCGCGGTGATGGCCAGGGCGCTGAAGGCAGCGGCGGTGAGATAGGCAATGCGCTTCGACATGGAGAGACTCCCGATTGGATTGTGACCGGCGATGGCCGGCGTTTGCGTTGGGCAACAACGGCGCCTGCGACAGTTTGACATGAGGCAGTCACGCGTCGTTGGTCCGAACTACGGGAGGGTTCGCGAAGTGGTTTCGGGAAATAATTTATCGTGATGCGTGAAACTATGAGCGGGCGCGTCCGTGCGGCGCGAGAACGTACGACACACTCAGCTGTCGTCCCGGACAAGCGAAGCGCCGATCCGGGACCCATAACCACAGGGAGTGGTGTGTCGAAGACCCGGAGTTGCCAACTCGCGCCACAACTTCTCCCTGTGGTTATGGGTCCCGGGCTCGCGACTTCGTCGTGCCCCGGGACGACGAGGGAGATTGACGCACGCGTGCGCTTCAATCCCTGTTGTTCGGCGTTTGAATGAATCCGCGATTATGCGTCGGGCTGATCAGCAGCTCGTTGATGCAGACGCGCGGCGGCATCGACGCGATGAAGGCGATGGTGCGGCCGAGATCTTCGGATTGCAGCATCTTGGCCTGCTCCGCCTCGCTCGGCACCACCGGGCGCAGCTTCAGGATCGGCGTCGCCACCTCGCCCGGCATCAGGCAGCAGGCGCGCAGGCCGTTGACGCATTCGTCCATGTTGAAGGAATGGGTCAGTGCGAGCACCGCATGTTTGGTGGTGGTGTAGGCCGGCCCCGGCATCTTCGAGACGTGGCGGCCGGCCCAGGACGAGACGTTGATGATCGAGCCGTCCTGCTGCTTGCGCATCGTCGGCAGCACCGCGCGCATGCAATAGAGCACGCCGTTGAGATTGACCTGGACGAGCTTGTCCCAGCCGTCCAGCTCCATGTCCTTCCAGCTGCGCTTGGGGACGTTGATGCCGGCGTTGTTCACGAGCAGGTCGATCCGGCCGTGCCTGGCGACGATCTGATCGGCCGCCTTCTGGGCTTGGTCCGCGTTGGAGACGTCCAGCGCGATAGCCTCGGCCACCCCGCCCGCCCCGTTGATCTTCGCAACCACGGTATCCAGGGCATCCTTGCGGCGGCCCGACACCACCACCGTCCAGCCGTCGGCAGCCAGCGCCTCGGCGCCGGCCTCCCCGATCCCGCTGCCGCCGCCCGTAACCCAGGCCACGCGTTTCCCGTTCTTGGTCATGCAAACTGTCTCCGTTGCTTCATCGGGGCGGTTTTTGCTAATCCAGCCCTCGGTTTTGACCGGCCTTGTCTAACAAGCCTTGTAGGACAGGCCCTGCGGTCGAGGAAATCTTGCATGAACCAAGCTGCCAACGCCAATTTGTTTTCGCGCCTGTTCGACGGCCTCGACAACCCTGCGCGCCTCGCGATCGAGACGCAGGACGGCGGCCATATCAGCTACGGCGAGCTGATCGCGCGGGCAGGCCAGATGGCGAATGTGCTGGTCGCGCGCGGCGTCAAGCCCGGCGACCGCGTCGCGGTGCAGGTGGAGAAATCCGTCGCCAACATCGTGCTGTATCTCGGCACTGTCAGGGCCGGCGCGGTCTATCTGCCGCTCAACACTGCCTATACGCTCAACGAGCTCGATTACTTCATCGGCGATGCCGAGCCATCTCTGGTGGTCTGCGATCCATCCAAGGCTGAAGGCCTCGCCCCGATCGCCGCCAAGGTGAAGGCGAAGATCGAAACGCTCGGGCCCGACGGCAAGGGCTCGCTGACGGACGCCGCCGACAAGGCCAGCCCCGAATTCGCCACCGTGGCGCGCGCGAACGACGATCTCGCCGCGATTCTCTACACATCAGGCACGACGGGGCGCTCCAAGGGCGCGATGCTGACGCACGACAATCTGGCGTCGAACTCGCTCTCGCTTGTCGGCTACTGGCGCTTCACCGACAAGGACGTGCTGATCCACGCGCTGCCGATCTACCATACCCACGGCTTGTTCGTGGCCACCAACGTGACGCTGTTCGCGCGCGCATCGATGATCTTCCTGCCGAAGCTCGACCCTGACCTCATCATCAAGCTGATGGCACGCGCCACCGTGCTGATGGGCGTGCCGACCTTCTACACGCGGCTGCTGCAAAATCCCGCGCTGTCGAAGGAGACGACGAAGCATATGCGGCTGTTCATCTCCGGCTCGGCGCCGCTGCTCGCCGAAACCCATCGCGAATGGTCGGCGCGCACGGGACATGCGGTGCTCGAGCGCTACGGCATGACCGAGACCAACATGAACACGTCGAATCCTTACGACGGCGAGCGCGTGCCCGGCGCGGTCGGCTTTCCGCTGCCCGGCGTCTCCGTGCGCGTCACCGAGCCCGAGACCGGCAAGGAATTGCCGCGCGAGGAGATCGGCATGATCGAGGTGAAGGGCCCGAACGTCTTCAAGGGCTACTGGCGCATGCCGGAGAAGACCAAGTCGGAATTTCGGCCCGACGGCTTCTTCATCACCGGCGACCTCGGCAAGATCGACGACAAGGGCTACGTCCACATTCTCGGCCGCGGCAAGGACCTCGTGATCTCCGGCGGCTTCAACGTCTACCCCAAGGAAATCGAGAGCGAGATCGACGCCATGCCGGGCGTGATCGAATCCGCCGTGATCGGCGTGCCGCATGCCGATTTCGGCGAGGGCGTCACGGCGGTGCTGGTCTGCAACAAGGGCGCGGATGTCACCGAAGGCGCGGTGCTGAAGGCGCTCGACGGAAGGCTGGCAAAGTTCAAGATGCCGAAGCGGGTGTTCGTCGTCGACGAGCTGCCGCGCAATACGATGGGCAAGGTACAGAAGAACGTGCTGCGGGATACGTACAAGGATATTTACGCGAAGAAGTGAGGGCGTTCGCCGGTTGTCGCGACAAGGAGCATCCACACAACGCACTGTCATGCCCCGGCTCGACCGGGGCATCCAGTACGCTGCGGCCTCTCGGGTCTATCACTGCTGTCTCTGGAATACTGGGTCGCCCGATCAAGTCGGGCGACGACAGCGGAGTGCGCGGTGAGCGTTTTGGCTGACGTCAATCACTGTCCGGCAATCAAACTCATCACAAATCGGCTGCCGACGATAAACAGATAACACCCGAACGCGACCTCCAGCATCCGCTTCGACATCGCATGCGCGGCCTTCACGCCGAGCGGCGCCGTCACGAGACTCATCGGCATCACCAGCACGGCGCCGATCAGCGAGACATAGCCAAGCGCGAACGGCACTTGCAGCGCCGCGACCGCCGGATAGTTCACAGCCGCGGGCCAGCCGGCATAGATGTAGCCGAGCGCGCCGGGGATCGAGATCAGCACGGCCAGCGCCGACGAGGTCGCGACCGCCTGATGGATCGGCCGGCCGTAGAATGTCATCAGCAGATTCGAGAACAGGCCGCCGCCGATGCCCATCAGCGTCGAGAGAATGCCGACGCAGAAGCCGTAGATTCGCATCAGCGGCCCCTTCGGCAGATCGTCGCCGAGCTTCCAGGTATCACGAGCGAAGATCAGGCGCACGGCGGCGGACCAGGCGACGCAGACGAACACGATCTTGAACAGCCGCTCCGGCGCGTAACGCGCGACCACGCTGCCGACGACGACGCCGATCAGGATCGGCAGCCACCAGACGCGCAGGATGCCCAGGTCGACGGCGCCGCGCTTGTAGTGCGCCTGGAACGAGCGGATCGAGGTCGGGATGATCACGGCAAGCGAGGTGCCGACGCAGAGCGGCATGCGCACCTCAAGCGGCACGCCAGCGATCCGGAAGCATTCGTAGAACACCGGCACCAGGATCGCGCCGCCGCCGATACCGAACACGCCGGCCAGGAATCCGGAGAGCGCGCCGGTTGCGATCAGCAACAGCGCGAGCTCGACGATCTCCCTGATATCAAGACCTGCGATCACCCCTGACCTGCCCCGGCGACTGGTCGCAACCTCTCCGATTCGTCGATGCCGGGGGCTGCGTTCGGAGCTTTAGGCGATCTGATTCCCGAGGTCGACACGCTCCATCTCCCGGCTGGGGTGGATTGCAGGATGCGCATATCCGCTGACGGGCGGACGGGATCGACAGGAGGCGGCCCCAGTGCCCATTCGACAGGTTGGGGAGGGGGCGGGGCTGCCCCCTCGATCGGCTTGGACGGTATGGTCCGTTTAGAGGCGTTCCAATAGTAATTTCAATGCACCTGGGCGCGATTGGAACATATGAATACAAATTCGTTATATGATCGGCGGACCGACGTGCTGGTATACCAAGCCTCTGATTGGGCTTGGTTCATCAGGGCTCTAGTGCTGAACCCCGGTTCGATTTTTGGCAAATTGGTGATTGCGCAGGCGAAATCGACTCCGTAAATAGAGCCGACCTTCCGCGATCCCCATGTGCCCCACGCTGGGCCGCAATAAACATCAAAAGCCCATGACCGCACGGATCGAACGACCGCTTTCACCCCACATGCAAGTCTACCGCTGGACGCTGACGATGGCGCTGTCCATCGTCCATCGCGCCACCGGTGTCGCCCTTTATGTCGGAACCCTGCTGCTGGTCTGGTGGCTGGTTGCGGCGGCCTCCGGCCCCGCCGCCTATGCCCATGTCCAGGCCTTCACCGGCAGCATCATCGGGCGCCTGATCGTGTTCGGCTACACTTGGGCGCTGATGCACCATATGCTGAGCGGCCTCCGGCACTTCGTGTGGGACCTCGGCTACGGCTTCAAGGCCAACGAGCGCGAGGCCCTGACCTGGGGCGCAGCGATCGGCGGCATCGCGCTGACGGTGCTGGTCTGGATCATCGCCTATGCGGTCGGAGGTGGAAAATGAGCGCAGCCGATACGCCGAAGCGCAGCATGCGCACACCGCTTGGCCGCGTCCGCAATCTCGGCGCCGCCCATTCCGGCACATCCGACTTCTGGCGCCAGCGCCTCACGGCGGTCGCGATGACGCTGCTGATGATCCCGGTGATCGTGGTCATCATGATGCTGTTCGGCCGCAACCAGGCCTTCGCGGCGCAGACCATCGGCTCGCTGCCGATCGCCATCATCATGCTGCTCTTCATCGTTGCCAGCACCTGGCACATGAAGATCGGCATGCAGGTCGTGATCGAGGACTACGTTCACAACGAGAAGCTGAAGCTCGTCTCGATCATGCTCAACAATTTCTTCTCGGTCGCCGTCGCGCTCGCCTCGACCTACGCGATCGTGAAGCTTTCTTCCGGAGTGTAACCCATGGCCGCTGAGACAAATGGCAAGGGCAACGGCGGTCCCGCCACCAACGGAAAAGCCTACCCGATCGAAGACCACACCTATGACGTCGTCGTGGTCGGCGCCGGCGGCGCGGGCCTGCGCGCCACCGTCGGCTGCAGCGAGGCCGGCCTGAAAACCGCCTGCATCACCAAGGTGTTTCCGACCCGCTCGCACACTGTCGCGGCGCAGGGCGGCATTTCCGCCTCGCTCGGCAACATGCACAAGGACGATTGGCGCTGGCACATGTACGACACCGTGAAGGGGTCGGACTGGCTCGGCGACCAGGACGCGATCGAATACATGGTGCGCAACGCGCCCGACGCAGTCTACGAGCTCGAGCATTGGGGCGTGCCGTTCTCGCGCACCGAGGACGGCAAGATCTACCAGCGTCCGTTCGGCGGCATGACCATGGACTTCGGCAAGGGCCAGGCGCAGCGCACCTGCGCCGCCGCCGACCGCACCGGCCACGCCATGCTGCACACGATGTACGGCCAGTCGCTGCGCCACGCGGCCGAGTTCTTCATCGAGTTCTTCGCCATCGACCTGATCATGGACGACCAGGGCACCTGCCGCGGCGTCATCGCGCTCAAGCTCGACGACGGCACGCTGCACCGCTTCCGCGCCCAGACTGTCATTCTCGCCACCGGCGGCTATGGCCGCGCCTACGCCTCCTGCACCTCGGCGCATACCTGCACCGGTGACGGCGGTGGCATGGTGCTGCGCGCCGGCCTGCCGCTGCAGGACATGGAGTTCGTGCAGTTCCACCCGACCGGCATCTATGGCTCGGGCTGTCTGGTCACCGAAGGCGCGCGCGGCGAAGGCGGCTATCTCGTCAACTCCGAGGGCGAGCGCTTCATGGAGCGTTATGCGCCCTCCGCGAAGGATCTCGCCTCGCGCGACGTCGTCTCGCGCGCGATGACCATCGAGATCCGCGAAGGCCGCGGCGTCGGCAAGAAGAAGGACCACATCTTCCTTCATCTCGACCATCTCGATCCCGCGGTGCTCGCCGAGCGCCTGCCGGGCATCTCCGAATCCGCGAAGATCTTCGCCAATGTCGACGTGACGCGCGAGCCGATCCCGATCGTGCCGACGGTGCACTACAACATGGGCGGCATCCCGACGAACTATCACGGCGAAGTCCTCACCAAGAAGAATGGCGAAGACAACGCGGTCATCCCCGGCCTGATGGCGATCGGCGAAGCCGCCTGCGTCTCCGTGCACGGCGCCAACCGCCTCGGCTCCAACTCGCTGATCGACCTCGTGGTGTTCGGCCGCGCCGCGGCGCTGCGCCTCGCCGAAAAGCTCACGCCCAATGCCAAGCAGCCCGAGCTGCCGGCGAACTCGTCCGACCTCGCGCTCGGCCGTCTCGACCATTACCGCTACGCTTCCGGCGGCACGCCGACCGCGAAGCTGCGCGAAGGCATGCAGCACGTGATGCAGAACAATTGCGCGGTGTTCCGCACCGGCGACATCCTGAGCGAAGGCCAGAACCTGATCGAGAAGGTCCACAGCGGCATCACCGACATCGGCGTTTCAGACCGCTCGCTGGTGTGGAATTCAGATCTCGTCGAGACGCTGGAGTTCGACAATCTGATCGCGCAGGCGGTGGTGACGATGAACTCCGCCGCCAACCGCACCGAGAGCCGCGGCGCGCATGCGCGCGAGGACTTCTCCGATCGCGACGACAAGAACTGGATGAAGCACACGCTGGCCTGGCTGGATGACGCCGGCAAGGTCAAGATCGAGTACCGCCCGGTTCACGACTACACCATGACCAACGACGTGCAGTACATTCCGCCGAAAGCGCGCGTGTACTGAGCGAATAGTAGCCGTCATTCCGGGGCGATGCGCAGCATCGAACCCGGAATCTCGAGATTCCGGGTCTGGTCCTTCGGACCATCCCGGAATGACGAAAGGTTAGAGCAATGGTTGAATTCGCACTTCCGAAGAACTCCAAGATATCAGGCGGCAAGACCTGGCCGAAGCCCGCGGGCGCGACCGAGACCCGTGAGTTCAAGGTCTATCGCTGGAATCCGGACGACGGCAAGAATCCGAGCGTCGACACCTATTACGTCGATACCCATGATTGCGGACCGATGGTGCTGGACGGCCTGATCTGGATCAAGAACCACATCGATCCGTCGCTGACGTTCCGCCGCTCCTGCCGCGAAGGCGTCTGCGGCTCCTGCGCCATGAACATCGACGGCCAGAACACGCTGGCCTGCACCCGCTCGATGCACGACGTCAAGGACGGCGCGGTCAAGGTCAATCCGCTGCCACACCAACCCGTCGTGAAGGACCTCGTCCCCGACCTCACCAATTTCTACGCACAATATGCTTCGATCGAGCCGTGGCTGAAGACGACCTCGCCGACGCCGCAGAAGGAATGGCGCCAGAGCCACGAGGACCGCGAGAAGCTCGACGGCCTCTACGAGTGCATCCTCTGCGCCTGCTGCTCGACCTCATGCCCGAGCTACTGGTGGAACAGCGACCGCTATCTCGGCCCCGCCGCGCTGCTCCAGGCCAACCGCTGGGTCAAGGATTCGCGCGACGAAGCGACCGGCGAGCGCCTCGACAATCTCGAGGACCCGTTCCGCCTCTATCGCTGCCACACCATCATGAACTGCGCCAAGGCCTGCCCGAAGGGCCTGAACCCGGCGGAAGCCATCGCCGAGCTCAAGCTCAAGATGGTCGAGCGGCAGATTTAAGCCAGTCGAATCAATGCTGGAACCGCAAGGGAACCGTTTGATTTCCCTTGCGTTATCCGGCCATGCAAAAGCTGGCCGGAAAGCGCGAACAGGGCAAGAAGCCGCCCATCGTCGAAATCAAGGGTGAGGATGGCGACGAGATCACGCCGCCGCCGCCCGAGCTGGTCGAGCCTGACCCGGAGCTGTCGCCCGAGGAGGCCGAGCAGGCGCGCAAGAACTATCTGCTGACGCGCTTCTGGATCAGCGCACGCGGCTTCTGGGGCCGCAGTGGCGATCGGCTGGCCTGGCCGTTCTCGATCGGCCTCGTCGTGCTGATCGTCCTCACCGTCGCCTTCCAGTACGGCATCAATGTCTGGAATCGCGCGATCTTCGACGCCATCGAGAAGCGCGATGCGGCAAGCGTGTTTCATCTCACCGCGGTGTTCTTCCCGCTCGCGATCGGCAGCATCGTGCTCGGCGTCGCGCAAGTGTTCGCGCGGATGGGCATTCAGCGGCGCTGGCGCGCGTGGCTGACCAACAGCGTGCTGACGCGCTGGCTCACGAACGGGCGCTACTACCAGCTCAACCTCGTCGGCGGCGATCACAAGAACCCCGAATACCGCATCGCCGAGGATCTGCGCATCGCGACCGACTCGCCGGTCGACTTCCTCGCCGGCGTCACCTCGGCAATGCTGTCGGCCGTGACCTTCATCGTGGTGCTCTGGACCATCGGCGGCGCGCTCACCGTCACGCTCGGCGGATCCACCGTCACCATTCCCGGCTTCCTCGTGATTGCCGCGATCCTCTATGCCGCGATCGCCTCCGGCTCGATCCTGGTGATCGGCCGCCAATTCGTGCAGGTCTCCGAGGACAAGAACCAGGCCGAGGCGGATTTCCGCTACACGCTGACGCGCGTACGCGAGAACGGCGAGAGCATCGCGCTGCTCGGCGGCGAGGAGGAAGAGCGTGACGGCATCGACCGGAATTTTACCAACGTATTGCGGCAATGGGCGCGGCTCGCCGGGCAACACATGCGCACCACGCTGGTGTCGCAGGGATCGAGCCTGGTTGCGCCGGTGGTGCCGCTATTGCTCTGCGCGCCAAAATTCCTCGACGGCAGCATGACGCTCGGCCAGGTGATGCAGGCGGCCTCCGCCTTCACCATCGTGCAGAGCGCGTTCGGCTGGCTGGTCGACAATTATCCGCGGCTTGCCGACTGGAACGCCTGCGCGCGCCGCATCGCCTCGCTGATGATGTCGCTCGACGGTCTCGAGCGCGCCGAGCAAGGCGACGGCCTCGGCCGCATCAAGCGCGGCGAGACCAGCAACGAGACGATGCTGGAACTGAAGGACCTCTCGGTCACGCTCGACGACGGCACCGCGGTGGTCGGCGAGACCGAGGTCGCGATCGAGCCGGGTGAACGGCTGCTGGTCGCCGGCGAATCCGGCACCGGCAAGAGCACGCTGGTGCGCGCCATCGCCGGTCTCTGGCCATGGGGCGGCGGCAACGTCAATTTCCATCCGGACCGAAGGCTGTTCATGCTGCCGCAGCGGCCTTACGTGCCGTCCGGGTCCTTGCGCCGCGCCGTCGCCTATCCCGGCGCCGAGGACGACTGGACCGTCGAGGAGATCGGCGAGGCCCTGCACAAGGTCGGGCTGGATCATCTCAAGGAGAAGATCGAGGAAGAGGGACCGTGGGACCAGACGCTGTCCGGCGGCGAAAAGCAGCGCCTCGCCTTCGCGCGGCTGCTGTTGCACAACCCTGATATCGTCGTGCTGGATGAAGCGACCTCCGCGCTCGACGAGAAGAGCCAGGACAAGATGATGCAGATGGTCACCGACGAGCTGCCGAAAGCGACCATCGTCAGCGTCGCGCACCGCGTCGAGCTGGAAGCCTTCCACAGCCGCAAGATCGTGCTGGAGCGGCGCAAGGGCGGCGCCAAGCTGGTCAGCGACATCGAGCTGATCCCGCGCAAGGGCAAGCGCAAGCTGCTCGGGCGATTCCTGAGGCAGCGGAAGGCGCCGCCGAAGAAGGCGGCGTAAGACACACTGTCGTCCCGGACAAGCGAAGCGCAGATCCGGGACCCATACCCACAGGGAGAAGTTTGGCGAGGACTCGGAGTGGGCGTCTCGCGTCACGACCTCTCCCTGGGGTTATGGGTCCCCGCGTTCGCGGGGACGACACCGGTGATGGAGCGTTGGAGTCCCCGGCAAAACCGGCTATGCATGCGCCGCTTGCAACGAGGACCGCCTGCTTGACGCCCGACAATGACCCATCGTCCGCGCCGTTCGGCGCGTTTGCGCCGAACGCGGCGCAGTCTGCGATCATTCGCCTCGCGACACAGTCGGGGTTGAAGCGCGGCGCGTTCCGTCCGTGGATGTCGCGGCTGGTCAATCTGCTACGCGGCGGTCCGGTCGACGTGCAGTATCAGGGCGCCTCTTTCCGCTTCTATCACCAGGGCAGCGCGACCGAACGCGGCGCGCTGTTCAACCCCGACTACAATCTCGACGAGCTCGACTTCCTGCGCCAGCACACCCCATTAGGCGGCACATTCGTCGACGTCGGCGCCAATGTCGGCACATTCGCTCTGGTGATGGCACGGCAAGTCGGGCCATCAGGCAAGGTGGTCGCGATCGAACCACATCCGCTGACATTTGGACGGCTGGCGTTCAATCACGCCGCATCAAAGGCGACGCAAGTGCGCCTGGTGCAGGCCGCGGCCGGCGACAGCGACGGCGAGCTGATGATCGAAAGCGGCGGCGGCAATCTCGGCGCCACGCATGTCGTCACCGGCACCGCCAGCAGCAAGGCGATCAAGGTCCCGTCGCTGCGGCTGACGCGCATCCTCGACGAGGCCGGCGTGACCCAGGTCGATTCGCTCAAGATCGACGTCGAGGGATTCGAGGACCGCGTCTTGATCGGCTTCTTCCGCGATGCCCCGCAAGCGTTGTGGCCGCGCGCGGTGGTGATCGAGCATCTGTCACAAAAGGAGTGGCAACAGGATTGTATTGGCGACATGGTCACGCGCGGCTTTACGATCGCGCGCAAGACGCGGAGCAATACGTTCCTGTCACGCTGACGAGACCAACCACGGAGCTTTGCGATGATCGATCACATGGGCTTCTCCGTCTCCGACTATGAGCGCGCGAAAGCGTTCTACATCAAGGCCCTCACACCACTCGGCTACAGCCTGATCATGGAAGTGACGGCGGAGCAGACCGGCCACGACGCCGCGGCCGGATTCGGCACCGACGGCAAGCCCGCTTTCTGGATCGGCGGCGAAGGCGCGATGAACAAGCCCGTGCACGTTGCGATCGCAGCCAAAGACCGTGCCACGGTCGACGCCTTCTACAAGGCGGCCATGGCGGCCGGCGGCCGCGACAATGGCGCGCCCGGCATCCGCCCGCACTATCATCCGAATTATTACGGCGCCTTCGTGCGCGACCCCGATGGCCACAACATCGAGGCCGTGTGCCACGCACCGGAATAGCGCGCGTCCGGAACGCCGCGACGAGGAACATCGGCGCGGCATCATCGTTGTCGTTCTCCGAACAACTGATCTCGATGATGCTGATGCCGATCGAACCGCCCGAGATTCCGCCGTCGACGCCCGGCACGCCCGCCGAACCGCCACCTGGAATTCCGCCCGGAAATCCGCAGCCTGAGATCCCGTCGCCGGTGCGCGAGCCCGGCGAATCACCGCGGCCCGACGAACTGCCAGGACGTGCACCAGAGGAGATTCCGTCGCGCGGGCCGAACGGGCCGCTGACACCGAATCCGGCGACGGACGCCGGATTGTCGCAGGCGCGCTCGTGAAGCGATTGCAAGATTCATCTGAATGCGTAATGAACGGTGATGTTTTGAGTGACTTCGCATGAAGAAATAAATCGAGCAGCGTCGCGTCCCACCGCCACAATCCGGCCTAACGCGTATCCGTTCATCGTCGAACGACTATTCACCCGACTTCGTTCAAGAACCTTCCGGGGATTCATTCTCATGACTCATCTTCGCTTCGTGCTGCTTGCCACGACGGCTCTCACCGCGATGCCATTCGCAAGCTCCGCATCATATGCACAAAGCACCGCAGCGCCCATCGTGATCGCGCAGGCCGGGCCGGCAGGCGAAGTCGGCCCTGACGGAAAACCGAAGCAGCCGCCGAAGGGACCTGCGGCACCGCCGCCGCCCGCGGCCAAGCCCCCCGCTCCGCCGCCACCGCCCGCTGCAGCACCGCCGCCGCCTCCCCCGCGTCCGACCGCGCCGCCACCCGCAGTTGCGCCGCCTCCGCGCCCGGCCGCGCCACCTCCGCCGCCCCCTGCACCGTCACGTCCGACGCCGCCACCCCCGCCGCCCGCGACGCATCAGGCACCCCCGCCGCCTCCGCCTGCCGCTGCACCGAAGGCACCGCCTCCGGCGGCGGCTCCGCAGCAGCATGCGCCGACGCCACCTCCGCCCCCGCCACCTGCATCGGCGCCGCCGGCTCGCGTTGCTCCGGCGCCCACGCCGGCAGCTCCGCCACCGCCGCCTCCGACCACACGCGCAACACCGACCCCGCCGCCTCCGCCCCCGGCTTCACCGCCGCCGGGACGAACGCCGCCTGCGCCGACTTCGGGTCCGAGTGCCGCGCCCGCTCCGACGCCGACACCGGCTCCGGGAGCGACGCCATCGCCGGGCCGCGCCGGTCCGCCGCCGGCCGGTGCTCCGACGACCGTTCCAGGTGCCACACCCCTGCCGACCGGCACGCCTCCGGCTGGTGCTGGAGGACCGCTTCCCGGACGTCCTGGCCAATCGCCTGCTCCTGCGGGATCGCCGACGCCTGCGCCGGGCGCAACACCGGCACCCACGCCCACGCCGCCCGCTGGTGGTGCTCCGACCCCGCCTCCGGGACGCCAAGGTGGTCCTGGTGCGCCGCCGCCCGGCGGACCGGCCGCCGGTGCACCCGCGACCGGACCTGCTGCGGGCCTTCCGCCCCGGCCGCCGGCGCCTCCCGCTGGTGCCGCAGCGCCGACCGTCGTGCCCGGCACGGCGGCCGCCGCACCGCCGCCCGACAGGGCGCAATACGCGCCGCCGACAGTCGCACCGGCCTTCCGCGCCGCACCGACGGTCGCAGCACCGCTACCGCCGCCGCCGCGTCCACCGCAGCGTGACCTGACACCACTCGCGATCGGCGCGGGTGTGGTGGCCGGTGCCGTGATCGGCGCGACCATCGCCGACTACCGCAACCAGCGCCGCGAGACCGTCGAAGGCGGCCGCACCGTCTACACCGAGCCGGACCGCATCATCATCCGCGATCCGGGCGGGCAGGCCTACGTCCGCGGCAACGATCTCTATCGCTTCCGCTACGGCGCCCGCGACATCCGCACCGACACTATCGGCGGCGACACCCGCACCATCGTGGTCCGTCCCGACGGCAGCGAGATCATCACCGTGGTCGGTCCGGACGGCCGGTTGCTGCGGCGAATCCGCAGGGATCCCGGCGGACGCGAGCTCATCATCATCGACAACAGCTACCGCGATCCGCAGTCGGTCGGCGGCTTCTATGTCGATGCGCCGCCTCCGGTCGTCAACATTCCCTACGATCGCTACATCGTCGATGCCCAGGAAGCATCGCCGGACGTGATCTACGAGACGATGGTGGCGCCGCCGGTGCAGCGGATCAATCGCCGCTACACGCTCGACGAGATCCGCTACAGCCCCAATGTTCGCATGCAGATGCCGAGCATCGATCTCAACACGATCAACTTCGAGACGGGATCGTGGAGCATCCCGCCGGACCAGGCGGCGAAGCTGCAGTCGATCGCAGACGGCCTCAACCGTGCGATCCAGGCCAACCCGCGCGTGGTGTTCCTGATCGAAGGTCACACCGACGCGGTCGGCAACGACGTCGACAATCTGTCCTTGTCGGACCGTCGTGCGCAGTCCGCGGCCGAATTGCTGACCCAGCAGTTCGGCGTGCCCTCGGAGAACCTGACCTCGCAGGGTTACGGCGAGCAGTATCTGAAGGAGCAGACGCAAGGACCGAGCCTGATCAACCGGCGTGTCACCATCCGCAACATCACGCCGCTGCTCAACGGTGGACAGGCCTCCCTGCCGCCGCCCCCGCCCGGCACCGCGCCGCCGCGCTGAGCCGAAGCACACAACTACAAAATGGCCGGGAGCGATCCCGGCCATTTTCGTTTGAGCCGCGCGCGCTACTGCCCGGCGGCGAGGCCGAGCGCTTCGACCATGACGCGAAAGACCTCGGTATTGTCCATCGAGCCGTGCACGCGCTCGCTGCCCGGCCCGGTCGCGGTCAGGATGACGTCCTCGCCCGAATGCACGCTGGCACCGATCATCGCCGACAGATTGCCGGGACGCAGCACCGCTCCCGGAACATCCTTGTATTTGTCGTTGGCCTTGAAGGTCCCATCGTCGGCGGATTTGACGGTCGGCTCATTGGGATTGTCGAGCTTCGGGCGGAAGGTCTCGTAGTGATCCGGCAGGCTGGCCGAGAAGATGGCGAGCCGGCGGCTGACATCGACGCGTGACGGATAACCTTCCGCGTCCGGAGCCGGATAATTCGGGAATCCGGCCTGCTCGTAGACGCCGACGCGCTCGCGCAGCGGCACGTTGGGCGTCGTGCCCATGTCGTCGTTGACCGTTCCCACCAAGCTGTTGGGGTGATTGTGGTCCGCCAGCACCAGGATGAGGGTGTCGTCGCCGCGCGCACGCGCCCAGTCGCGCGTCTGGCGCACCGCATTGTCGAGCATGATGGTGTCGTAGACCGCCCGCTCCATGTCGAGCAGATGCGCATATTTGTCGATCAGTCCGGATTCGACCATCAGGAAGAAACCGGTCTCGTTTTTCGAGAGGATGTTCAGCGCCGCCTGCACCTGCTCGGTCAGGTCGGGCTGCTCCGGAAATTTCTTCACGCCGCCGCCCCTGAGGAATTTGCGGTCGAGCACGCCATCCATGTTTCCGGTGGCGAACAGCCCGAGCAGCTTGCCCGTCTCCGGCTTCGCTGAGAGAGCACCGAGTTCGCTTGCGGTCGTCGCGACCTGATAGCCTGCGTCGCGAAACTTCGCGATGTAGTCGGCCTCATCCTTGCGTTTGGAGCCCGCCGCCGACTTCGGCAGGAAATTCGCGCTGCCGCCGCCCATCAGCACATCCGGCTTCGCGGCGAAGTACTGTTCGACGATCTCGTCATAGGCGGCGCGCCGGCGCGTGTGCGCGACCATCGCGGCCGGCGTCGCGTCTTCGATCTCGGTGTTGGTGACGACGCCGATCGCCATGCCGTGCCGCCGCCTGGCGAGGCTGGTGATGGTCTCGACGCGGGGATCGTCGAACGGGCTTGCGGTGCGGTCCGCATAAACGCCAAGAGCATTGACGGCGCTCTTGTGGCCGGTCGCATAGGCACTGGCCGAGTTCGCGGAATCGGTGATGATCGAGTCCGAGCCCGCGGTCGCCACCAGCGCCATGTGGGGCATGTCGTCGATCGCGAGCTTGCCGCGGCTCTTGCCCTCCGCAATGCCCTTGGACAGGATTCGCGCCGCGACCCGATGCGCCGGCGACATGCCGTCGCCGATGAACAGGATGACGTTCTTCGCCTTGCGCGGCCCGGTCTCGTAAACCGTCCATGCGATGCTGCGCTGATGCGTGCCGTCGCTCACGTCGACCGAGACACTGCCCGGCTTGGTCAGCGTGACGTCGCGCAGGACCAGCGCCGACTGGTCCTTGCCATCCTCGCGCTCGACGAAGGTCCCGGCGCGGCCGAACACGCCGGCATAGTCCGCGCCGTTCACCGTTACCTTCAGCCTGGCAGGATCGACCGTCCCGGGAAATTCAACCTTGAAGTCGAATTGCGCGCCGGCCAGGATCTCGGCGCGATCGATCGGATAGATCGTCTGCGCCGACAATGACGACGTCCAACACAGGACGATGAGAGAGGCGAGTGCCGATCCTTTGATCATGCGATGCTCCGTGAGCCCATTTCCGACAGAAACAGGAAACGTAGCGATCGCGCATGACACCGTCATTAAGCGCGTAGCTCAATCCAGGCTACGAGCAATCGTAGGGTGGGCAAAGGCGCGTAAGCGCCGTGCCCACCACTATCCCGGTCGCGGAAAGATGGTGGGCACGCTTTCGCTTTGCCCACCCTACGACAGCGAGAGCGTCAGCCCTTGTCGTTCTCGAGCCGGAAGATCTGCGAGCCTTCGCTGCCCGACAACAGGCCGGTGTCGGTGTAGAGCTTCAGCTTGGTGCGCGTGTCGGCGATGTCGAGGTTGCGCATGGTGAGCTGACCGATGCGGTCGGCCGGCGTGAACGGGGCGTCCTCGACCTTTTCCATGCTGAGCCGCTCCGGCGCATAGGTCAGGTTCGGGCTCTCGGTGTTGAGGATCGAGTAGTCGTTGCCGCGGCGCAGCTCGAGCGTGACCTCGCCGGTGACGGCGCGCGCGACCCAGCGCTGCGCGGTCTCGCGCAGCATCAGGGCCTGCGAATCGAACCAGCGGCCCTGGTAGAGCAGGCGGCCGAGGCGCATGCCGCTGATGCGGTACTGCTCGATGGTGTCCTCGTTGTGGATGCCGGTGACGAGGCGCTCATAGGCGATATGCAGCAGCGCCATGCCCGGCGCTTCATAGATGCCGCGGCTCTTGGCCTCGATGATGCGGTTCTCGATCTGGTCGCTCATGCCGAGGCCGTGACGGCCGCCGATGGCGTTGGCTTCGAGGAACAGCGCAACGGGATCGGCGAACGTCTGGCCGTTCAGCGCGACGGGCTGGCCTTCCTCGAAACGCACCACGACCTTCTCGGCCTTGACGTTGCAGTCGTCGCGCCAGAACGGCACGCCCATGATCGGGTTGACGATCTTGATGCCGCTGTCGAGGCTTTCGAGATCCTTCGCCTCGTGCGTGGCGCCGAGCAGGTTGCTGTCGGTCGAATACGCCTTCTCGGCGCTCATCTTGTAGGCGAAGCCCTGAGCGGTCATGAAGGCCGACATCTCGGCGCGGCCGCCGAGCTCGTCGATGAACTGCTGGTCGAGCCAGGGCTTGTAGATCTTCAGGCCCGGATTGGTGAGCAGGCCGTAGCGGTAGAAGCGCTCGATGTCGTTGCCCTTGAAGGTCGAACCGTCACCCCAGATGTTGACGCCGTCTTCCTTCATCGCCGCGACCAGCATCGTGCCGGTGACCGCGCGCCCGAGCGGCGTGGTGTTGAAATAGGTGATGCCGCCGGTCGAGATGTGGAAGGCGCCGGACTGGATCGCGGCGATGCCTTCGTGGACGAGCTGCATGCGGCAATCGACGAGGCGCGCTTTCTCGGCACCGAACTCCATCGCCTTGCGCGGGATCTCGTTGTAGTCGGCCTCATCAGGCTGGCCGAGATTGGCGGTATAGGCGTAGCAGCGCGCGCCCTTCTGCTTCATCCAGAGCAGCGCCGCGCTGGTATCGAGACCGCCGGAAAAAGCGATGCCGACTTTCTCACTCTTGGGCAGGCTTTTCAGGATCGTGGTCATGGGGCTTCCAATCGGGTCTCGAAGGCTGATGCAAGGAGCGAACTTGACCGCGCGAATATCAAATTTCGCGGGGCTCGGCACGCATTTAATGGCTCAAACCGAGGACTCTGGGTCCGTCTTGCGGCTGAACAGGCGCCGGCGGAGCCGGTAGGCCGGCATGTTCAGCCGGGTCAGGGCGGCATCGACCGCCGCGTCCGAGAACCGGGTTCGCGGCCAGCGGTAGATCAGCGCGTAGGCAAACCAGATCACGACGAAGGTGACGAGGCCGGCGATCGACACGTCGGTGAAGAAGTGCCCGCCGAAGGCCATGCGGAGCCCGCTGGTGACGGCGCCGAACACCACGGCTGCGGTGTAGGCCAGCGGCCGCCATGCCGGCGGCGCCAGCGCGGCCGGCGCCAGCGTCCAGAACGCGGTCGCGCCCTCGCCCGAGAAGAACGAGCAGTTGCGTGCACAGTCGCCGCGCGGGTCCCACCACGGCACGAATTGCTGGTCGCCGGCGAACTGCATCACCACCACCGGCCGCGGCCGGCCCCAATAGGTCTTGAAGGTGAGGTTGGTGAGGATGCCGGCCGACAGAATGATCGTCACCAGCAGGAACACGATCGCGCGCCCCGACACCATCAACGGCCGGTCGGGCCTGACCATCTTGACCACGAGCGCGATCAGCGGCGGCAGCACGAACGCCCAGGCGACCCACATCGCAGCGTCACGCGCGAACGCCGCCCAGCCGTTCAGCTTGAGCGGAAACGTCTTCGTATCAGGGTCGAAGAACAGCGCGGCGAGCTTGAGATCGAGCTCGGGATAGAGGCCGAAAACGACGCCGATCACAAGCCACAGCGCCAGAGCGATGAAGAGTCCAGTCCGGTTCATGGCACGCGGTTTAGCGGAGCGGAGAGGGGATGAAAACCCCGGGAGAAGTGCCCATCCTCCCCTGGAGGGGGAGATCGATCGCGCGGAGCGCGAGCGAGGTGGGGTGATTTCTCCTCTCGGGCAGTGTTCGACGCGGACAGACCGTCACCCCACCCCGCTTCACATTTCGCTTCGCTCAATGTGAAGCGACCCTCCCCCTCCAGGGGAGGGTAAGAAATCACCGCGCATCCGGCCTTGAATTCGACGGCAGCGGCGGAGGCGGCTGGCGCGCAGGCGGCGGATTGCGCCAGGCGCCGGCATTGCGGCCTGCGATCAGCCAGTAGACGACACCGGCGACGATGCCGGCACCGGTCATGATCTCCAGGTGACGCCGCACGATGCCTTCAAACTGAAACGTATCGGAGTGGAAGGGGACGAGGCCGAGATAGCAGGCGAGCCCGACGACGCCGCCACCTACGGCATAAGCGAGCGCGCTGCGGATATAGAGCGCTTCGGTGATCGCCACGACCACCATCGCCGGCACCAACGCAAAGCCGGAGACGAAGATGAAGCCAAAGCCGAGCAGGATGTCGATCGTGCCTTGATCGACCGGGCCTGCACCGAGATCGGCGAATTCCGGGAACAGCAGCGCGACGACGACGATCATGCCGCCGACGAAACAGGCGGCGAGAAAGCCGATGAAGATGACGATGAGGCGGCCGATCAGGGACATGCGGGGAAAGCCAATTCAGCCGTCATTGCGAGGAGCGTAGCGACGAAGCAATCCAGACTGCCGCCGTGGAAATAGTCTGGATTGCTTCGCTGCGCTCGCTATGACGAGGAGGCGAGAGCGCATCGTCAATCCGTCATCGCCATGGCGCGCAGCGCGTCGCGTTCGCGGACGCTGAGCTTTTCGGTCTCCGATTTGAGCTGGCCGCAGGCGGCGAGGATGTCGCGGCCGCGCGGGGTGCGCACCGGCGAGGAGTAGCCGGCGTTGAAGATGTATTCGGAGAATTTTTCGATCTGGTCCCAGTCCGAGCATTCATAGGCCGTGCCGGGCCAGGGATTGAACGGAATCAGATTGATCTTGGCGTGAATGCCCTTGAGCATCTTCACCAGCAGCTTGGCATCGTCGAGCGAATCGTTGACGCCCTTGAGCATCACATATTCGAAGGTGATGCGGCGGGCGTTCGAGGCGCCGGGATAGTCGCGGCAGGCCTGCAGCAGTTCCTTGATGGGATATTTGCGATTGAGCGGCACCAGCTCGTTGCGCAATTCGTCGCGCACTGCATGCAACGAGATCGCCAGCATGACGCCGATCTCCTCGCCGGCGCGCACGATGTTCGGCACCACGCCCGAGGTCGACAACGTGATGCGGCGGCGGGAGATGCCGATGCCTTCATTGTCGCCGACGATCAGCAGCGCATCGCGCACCGCGTCGAAATTGTAGAGCGGCTCGCCCATGCCCATCATCACGATGTTGGTGACGCGGCGCGTGCCGTCCTCGCGATCGGCCCAGTCGTTGAGACGATCCCGCGCGACCATGATCTGACCGACAATCTCGCCCGCCGTCAGGTTGCGCACCAGGCGCTGCGTGCCGGTGTGGCAGAACGAGCAATTCAGCGTGCAGCCGACCTGCGAGGACACACACAGCGTGCCGCGATCGGTTTCGGGGATGTAGACGCACTCGACTTCATGCGCCTTCTGGACATTGTCGCCGCTCGGCAGCCGCAGCAGCCATTTGCGGGTGCCGTCGTTGGAGATCTGCTCGGCCACGACTTCGGGACGGTCGACCGTGAAATGCTGCGCGAGCTCGGCGCGAATGCCCTTCGAGACCGACGTCATCTCGTCGAAATTCTGGGCGCCACGGAAATACATCCAGTGCCACAGCTGCTGCACCCGCATCTTGCGCTGCGCAGGTGCAACGCCGATCTCGCCGAGGCGGTCGGCAAGCTCGGTGCGCGACAGGCCGATCAGCGACGGCTTGGCCGGCGGCACATAGGTTTCGAGTGGAGTTTTCTCCACCAGGATTGCGTTGTGCGGCTCGGTCGTCGGTTGCATGGGTTGCCTGAGATTGCTGCTGTTCGTCATGCCCGGGCTTGTCCCGGGCATCCACGTTCTTTTTCGCCCGTGGTTAGCACGTGGATGGCCGGGACATCTGGTGCGAAGACGCGCTTCACGCTTTAGCCCGGCCATGACGACCGAAATTGTGGAACCGGCCCTATATAGCAACCGGAACCGCCGATTGCGACCGTGATACCGCCCGCAGGCTTAACGTCTGCAGCCCTAGCGCCTGCAGTCCTGCGAGATCCGGTCCAGCGCCTGGGCAAGACCCTTCAGCGAAAACGTGTCGGTCGTCTCCGTGCCCTTGGCCGAGACGCCCTTGACCACGAGATCGGCGGATTTGCGCATGGCTTCGACCATCCGGTCCTCCTCGGCCGCGTTCTTGATCCAGAGCCCGTCGCCCTGCGTGTACATCGCGAAGGCAGCGCCACCGACCTCGACCGACGATTCCGAGCCCGGCTTCAGCGCGTAGCCGATCATGACCGAGACTTCGTTGTTCACCTTCTCCGACGGCCGGGTCGACACGAAGGCATAGGCGGGGTCGCGCGGCCGATTCGGCGGGTTGGTCTTCGATGACGACGGTTTGGCCAGCGCAAAGCAGACCTTCTTGCCGTTGGGCGTCGCGGAATAGGCGCCCCAGGTGCCGAACTGGCCGATCAGGGTCGGCTCGGCGCCGCCCGCAACCGCCGCGGGTGGAGCCGCCGGCTTGCTCTCGGGTTTTGCTGTGGTCTTCGCTGCCGTATTGGCCGCCGGCGCGGGCGCCTTCGGTGCGGCTTTGGGCGCCGGCTGCGCCGTCTGTGCTCGCACGGAATCGATGATTCCGACGGCTGTCACGCCAGTCATCAAAGCTAAAATCAGCACCCGCCACATGCTGGAGTGGTTCCCTCAATATTGTGACTGGAAGATGGCTCGGCCGCGCTTTGTCCCCGCAGCAGGGATAGTCGGGAAAGCCCAATTTGGGAAGGCAGTTAGCGGGTCAGCCTGTTCGTCAACCTTTGGATCGCGCGGCGCGCTGCTCGGCCCATTGCACGTCGGTCCAGCGCAACAGATCCTCGGCGCCGGAACTGCGCAAATGCGCGCCACCGTCGATCACCACCATCTCGCCATTGATGTAGCCGGCGCGGTCCGAGACCAGGAAGCTGGCGAGGTCGGCGAGTTCGCCGTGCTCGCCGGTGCGGCCCATCGGGTTACGCGCGGTCCAGCCTTCGTCGCGGCCCTCCGGGCGAAGCTGGCCAGATGCGCCGGCGGTCGGGAACGGACCCGGCGCGATCGCGACGGTGCGGATGCCCTTCGGACCCCACTCGACCGCGAGGCTCTTCGTCATCGCCAGCACCGCCGACTTCGCCATCGCCGAGGGTACGGTGAAGGCGCGGCCGGTGATGGTCGAGGTCGAGAGGATCGAGAGCACGACGCCGTTATGCTTGCCGTCGATCCAGCGCTTGCCGGCGGCGAGCGTGCAGTACATCGCGCCGTGCAGCGTCGGCGCGAGGATCGCGTCGGCGGCGCGGAAGGAGAGATGTTCGCTCTGCGCGATGAAGGTCGCGGCAGCATTGTTGACGAGGATATCGAGCGGCGCCTCGCGCCAGACCGCGTCCATCATGTTGTCGACGGCCGCACCGTCACGAATGTCGCATGCGATGGTGGTGACCTTGCCGCCTGTCTGCGCGCGCATCTCGCTCGCCGTGGCCTCGAGCCGATCGAGCTTGCGGCCGCAGATCACGAGCTCGGCGCCAAGCGCGAGGAAGCGCGCTCCCATGGCCGCGCCGAGACCCGAGCCGCCGCCGGTGACGAGAATGCGCTTGTCCCTGAGCAGACCCGTTTCAAACATCGTTTGAATCCTTCTTCTTGTTCTTGCTTCGTCATTGCGAACGCTGCGAAACGATCCTGAGTCCGTCTCGCGGAAATAGTCTTCGCTACGCTCGCAATGACGCGAGGATAGGCCTGCGCGTCGCTTTGAGCAAAGAATCCGGATTGTCGCCCGGGTCTAAATCCGGCAGAAACGGGTCAACTATAATTCCACTCGAAACGCCCAGTACTTCTCAAGAAGGTGCCGCCATGAAAGCCATCCTCTGCTCGCAATATTGCCAGCCCGACGACCTCGTTCTGGCTGACATCCCGGATCCGGTGGCGGGCCCCGGCGAAGCCGTGATCGCGATCAAGGCGGCGGCGCTGAACTTCTTCGACATCCTGATGATCCAGGGCAAGTACCAGATCAAGCCGCCGTTCCCGTTCTCGCCGGCCGCCGAAGTCGCCGGCGTGATCGAGAGCATCGGCCCCGGCGTCACTGACGTGAAGGTCGGCGACCGCGTCGTCGCCTCCTGCGGCCACAACGGCGCGCGCGAGAAGATCGCACTGCCGGCGGCGTCGATCGTGAAAATCCCCGACAATCTCGACTATGACCGCGCGGCCGGCATCATCATCATCTACGGCACCGCGCTGCATGCGCTGGAAGATCGCGCCAGCCCCAAGCCCGGCGAGACGCTCGCGGTGCTCGGGGCCGCCGGCGGCACCGGCCTTGCCGCCTGCGAGCTCGGCAAGCTGATGGGCCTGAAGGTCATTGCCTGCGCCTCGTCGGACGAAAAACTCGAATTCGCAAAAGCCCATGGCGCCGAGCTGACGCTGAACTACGGCAAGGAAGATCTGAAGGAAGGCCTGCGCAAGCTCACCGGCGGCAAGGGCGTCGACATCATCTTCGATCCGGTTGGTGGCGCCTATGCCGAACAGGCGCTACGCTCGATCGCCTGGGAGGGCCGCTTCCTCGTGATCGGCTTTGCCGCCGGCGACATTCCGAAGATGCCGCTCAACCTCGCGCTCTTGAAGGGCTGCGACATCCGCGGCGTGTTCTGGGGCGCATGGACCCGGCAGAATCCGGAGAAGAACCGCGCCAATCTCGAGAAGCTCGTGAAGTGGACCGCGGAAGGCAAGATCTCCTCGCATGTCGACCGCACCTTCCCGCTGGCTCAGACGGCGGATGCACTGAAGGTGCTGGCGGGACGCCAGGCCATGGGCAAGGTGATCCTGCATCCGTGAGGTGATGCGTCGGCGGATGACGTAGCGACGTCGTCGCCACACACTCAACGGTCATCGCCCGGCTTGACCGGGCGATCCAGTACTCCGAGGCGGCGTGGTTCAATCGATGGGGCGCGGCGTACTGGATGCCCGCCTCCGCGGGCATGACACCGATTGTGGAATGGGCAGCGTGGTCAACTTGCTCGTTCGCACCGAACCGTTGCCGCCCGATAAAATCCCCCTCAACCGTCGCCGCCAAAAATGCGGTGCATTCCGCCGCCTCGCCGTAATCAAACCCAAATATCTCCAGATTCGCGCAAACCGCCGTCGTCTTTTGGGCTGAATCGGACGGCGATTTACCGGTTCCAGTTTGCGGGGCGCTTCTGGACAACAACAAGAAGACTGAAGCCGGGACTGCCCCTGCGTTGCGTCAGTAATGGGGAGCATCACCATGGAGACGACGGCATACCGTCCGTCCAGGGAGTCGCGGGCGTTCGACTCCGATCATTTCGCATCACGTCCGCCCACCGCGTCCTCTATCCGTGCGCAGGCCGCGCGGGCCGATCTTTCCGACGATCCAATGCCACTGTTCCTGTCCGATCCGCTGGGGGAGCCGGACCCACGGGAATATGAGCCACTGGCGTTACGCTCCAGGACCAGGCTCGTCCCTCGCCTACTTGCCGCTGTGCTCGCGATCTCCGCCGCGGCGATCCTGGCCGCGCTGTTTCAATCCGACCTGCGTGGCCTGGTTGCCGCTTATGCCGACCGTTCGACAGGCGCAGTTCAGGCCAATACGCAGGCCCCGATCAAGGATCCGGTCCGCGTCACCAACACGATGCTGGCGAGCGCCGACACACAGAGCCTTCCTGGTCCGTCGGCGCCTAGCCGCGAAGCGATCGCGACCGCCTATCAGATTGCGCTACAGGCCCAGGCGCCAACACCAGCGCCGCTGCCTGTCGCAGCGCAGCCGGCACCGCCCGCGCCTGTCAGGACGCTCGACGCCGACACGCTGACGGGGCTGATGACGCGCGCCAGGAGCATGATCGGCGTCGGCGACATCGTCGCGGCGCGCCTGCTGCTCGAACGCGCGGCCAACGCGAGCGACGCAGCGGCCGCGCTGCTGCTGGCGCAGACCTATGATCCTACGGTGCTCGGGACCAGCGACGCGCGGAGCATCATCGCCGACGCGTCGGTCGCTCGCGACTGGTACCAGCGGGCCGCAACGCTCGGATCGGCGGAGGCGCAGCAGCGCCTTGCCCGGCTTTCGAACTAGACATCTCCAGGGGACACATCATGCGTAACGCTTTGAGCATGGCGCTTGCCGCCATCATGACCATCTGCGCCTGCGCGGCGCGTGCCGAGCAGACCGAATACGATCCGGCCAAGGTCTCCGACAGTTTGAAGGCGATCTTCCAGTTCGGATCGACGTCGACCAAACAGGCATTGAATTCCAACACCGTCACGCTGATCACGGGCACGATCGGCGGCACCTATGTGCAGTTCGGCGCCGACCTCGCCTCCGTGCTCGACGACGGCAACAGAATCCGAGTGCTGCCGATCGTCGGCCGCGGCTCGGTGCAGAGCGTTGCCGACATCCTGTTCCTGCAGGGCGTCGATCTCGGCATCGTCCGGGCCGACACGCTCGACTATCTCGAGCGCAAGGGCTTTGCCAAGGACATCAAGCGGCAGTTCACCTACGTGACCAAGCTCTACAACGAAGAGATGCAGGTGATCGCGCCGAAATCGGTGGCGACGCTGAAAGACCTCGAGGGCAAGACGGTCAGCGTGGACCTGCCGAACGGCGGCACCTTCGTCACCGCGCTCACCGTGTTCGAGCGTCTCGGGATCAAGGCGAAGTTCGTCTATGTCGAGCAGCGCATCGCGATGGAGAAGCTGAAGGCCGGCGAGATCGACGCCGTCATCGTGGTCGGCGGCAAGCCGTACAAATCGGTCACAACCTTCGGCAATGACGGCCGCTTCCATCTCGCGAAGGTCGACTATGCCAAGCCGCTCCAAAACGACTACCTGCCTGCAACGCTGACGGCCAAGGATTATCCCAACCTGATCAGGGAAGGCGAGAGCGTCGACACGATCGCGGTGCCCGCGGTGCTGGCGGCCTACAATTGGGCGCCGAACACCGAGCGCTATCGCAAGCTTGCGCTGTTCGTGGACGCGTTCTTCACGAAATTCCCCGCGCTCCAGAACCCGCCGTTCCATCCCAAGTGGAAGGAGGTTTCGCTCTCGGCGCCGCTGTCCGGCTGGAACAGATTGCCGGTGGCGCAGCAATGGCTCGACAAGCACGGCGTCGAACCGGTGACACGCCAGCGCTTCGAGGCGTTCTTGAAGCAGAGCCCCACGGCCGCGAAGGTGACCGATACGGACAAGGAGGCGCTGTTCAGGCAATTCCAGGCGTGGGACGCGGAGAAGGCGCGGGCGCAGGCGGAGAAGAAGTAGCTGGCGGCATTGCGAGGAGCTTGGGGCAAGCAGCAGCCACACACTCAGTGTCATCGCCCGCCCAGTGCGCAATTGCGCACAGGGGCGGGCGATCCAGTACTCCGTGACGGCGGTGATTGAATCGAGAAGCCGCGGCGTACTGGATTCCCCGCCTTCGCGGGGAATGACAGCGGAATGCGGAGTGATAGCGGCGGCTACGCCGCTTCTGCCCCCGAGTCCCCCTCATCCACCCCGCGCTTCAGCGCGGCGCGGGCGGCTTCGCGGTGCTCCGACGTGATGTGGCTGGCGACCATGCGGAGCGCGGTGGCGAGCACGGCGGCGTCATCGGTGAAACCGAGGATCGGCATCACGTCGGGGACGAAATCGAACGGCAGGATGAAATAGGCGATCGCGCCCAGCAGCGACGCCTGGACGTGGCGCGGCGTCTGCCGGTCGAACGCACAGTAATAGGCGGCGAGCAGATCTTCAGCGAAGGGCAGTTGCGCGGCGACGCGCTTCAGCTTGCGCCAGAAACGGCGGCGCACGCTCTCGCGATCTTCCGCGAGCCGATCGGCCGGCTCGAAACCGACGCTGTGCTCGGCTGCCATGGTCCAAAACTCTCCGTTCAGCCCGGCGCGGCCGATGGCCGCAGCGAGCGCTGATCACAACATGGGGATGCGGCCGCTCTCCGCAAGATGTCAGCCTGGTGTCAGCTTGGCGAAGGCATTCATGGCCTGGGCGAGCTCGATATCGAGCTTGGTGACGCCGCCGGCGTCATGGGTCGACAGCATCACTTCCACTGTCTTGTAGACGTTACGCCATTCGGGGTGATGGTCCATCTTCTCGGCGACCAGCGCCGCGCGGGTCATGAAGCCGAAAGCCTCGTTGAAATCCTTGAAGACAAAGGTTTTCCCGATGGCGTCCCGGCCCTGAATGTCAGTCCAGCCCGGGATGGCGCCCAGTGCCTGCTTGCGTGCGTCCGTCGTCAGCCGCTCTGCCATGATGGCCTCCGTTTTCAGGGGAACTTTACCCTAACACCGTGCGTAGGGCCCGGGTTCGACCGGGATTTCGTCCATCCGCTAACCATGACGGAGATGTAACCCCGCCGGACAAGAAATTTGCTACAATTGCGGGCGTAAATCGCCGGCCAGGATGAAACTGAGCCTCAAGCGCCTGTTTGGGAGATCGATGACCGGGGGATTGGACCTGGCCGAAACGCCCGTCACGACGTCGCCGCGATCCGCGGCGCGACGGACGGCGCTCGTCTCTCTCGCATTGGTGCTTGCCATCATCGGTGCGCTCACTGGCGGTTATTATTTCGCGATGCGACCTGTTGCGTTGAAGATCGCGGTCGGTCCGGCCAACAGCGATGATCTCAAGGTCGTGCAGGCGCTGACGCAGGCATTCACGCAGAACAAGAGTTTCGTGCGGCTGCGGCCGATCCAGACCGACAGTGCCAACGCCAGTGCCGAGGCGCTCGCGGAAGGCAAGGTCGATCTCGCCATCGTGCGAGGCGACGTCGACGTGCCGAAGAATGCGCAGGCGGTCGCGACCCTGCGCAAGAACGTCGTGGTGCTGTGGTCGGTACCCGGCAAGGGCAAGAAGAAGGGCGCGAAGATCACCAAGATCGCGCAGCTCGCCGGCCATCGCGTCGGCGTGGTGGGCAAGACGCAGGCCAACGTCAATCTGCTCAAGGTGATCCTGCAGCAATACGCCGTCGATCCCGCCAAGGTCGAGATCATCCAGTTCCCGGCCAGTGAGGCCGCCGAGGCGATCAAGGCCCAGAAGGCCGACGCCTATCTCGCGGCCGGCCCCGTCAACAGCAAGATCACGTCGGATGCGATCGCGGCCTCCGCCAAAGACGGTGGCACGCCGATCTTCCTCGCCATCGATTCCGCCGACGCGATCGCGCAGAACCATCCGGTCTACGAGGCCTCGGAGATTCCCGCCGGCACCTATGGCGGCTCGCCCGACCGTCCCGAGGACGAGGTCAAGACCATCAGCTTCTCGCACCACATCGTGGCGCGCAAGGGCGTGTCCGAAACCACCATCGCCGCATTCACGCGCCAGCTCTTTGCCGTGCGGCATCAACTGGTGACGGAATTCCCGCTGGCGGCGAAAATCGAGACGCCCGACACCGACAAGGATGCGGTGATCCCCGTGCATCCCGGCGCCGCCGCCTTCGTCGACGGCGAGGAGAAGACCTTCCTCGACAAATACAGCGATTACATCTGGTGGGGCCTGATGGGGCTCTCGGCCATGGGCTCGATTGGCGCCTGGTTCGCGGGCTATCTCAAGAAGGACGAGCGCGACAACAACAGTCATCTGCGCGAACGCCTGTTCGACATGATCGCGGCGGCGCGCAAGAGCGAGACGACCGAAGAGCTCGATCTGATGCAAACCGAAGCCGACGAGATCCTGCGCGACACGCTGCGCTGCTACGATAACGGCGCGATTGAAGAGGGTGCGCTTACAGCCTTCAACATCGTGCTCGATCAGTTCCACGCGGCCGTTGCCGACCGCAAGGCGGTGCTGTTCACCATGCCGCAAAACCCGCAACGCACAGGCCCGCAATTCAGAGCAGCCGGCAACGCGTAATCGCCGCGTCACATTGTCTTAATATAGCTCCCGCTGTCATTCCGGAGCGCGCGAAGCACGAGTCCGGAATCCATCGAGCAGCATAGATGAGGGCCAATGGATTCCGGGCTCGCGCCTGACGGCGGGCCCCGGAATGACGAGCCTTGCTGCGGCCTCGTTTTCGGATCAACCCACCATGAAGATCAAATTCTCCCGCCGCCGCTTCCTCGCCACCAGCGCCGGCGCGCTTGGCGCGATCGCGATGCCCTATCTGTCGCGTGCGGCGGACCGGCCGGCGGTGACGCACGGCGTGCAGTCGGGCGATGTCACCGTCGACGGCGGCGTGGTCTGGGCGCGCGCTGACCGGCCCGCGCAGATGCTGGTCGACGTGGCAACCACGGAGTCGTTCAAGGACGTCCGCGCGCTGCCGCCGATCGCCGCGCTGCCCGAGAGCGACTTCACCGCAAAGATGCTGATCGACAGCCTGCCGGCCGGACAGGACATCTTCTACCGAATCCGCTTCCGCGACCTCTCGCACACCGCGGTCGAGGGCGAGCCGGTGGTCGGCCGCTTCCGCACTGCGCCCGCCGACCGCCGCGATGTCAGCTTCGTCTGGGGCGGCGACGTCGCCGGACAGGGCTGGGGCATCAACCCGGATGACGGCGGCATGTTCACCTTCTCCGCGATGCGCAAGCATCGTCCGGATTTTTTCCTGCACTCCGGCGACACGATCTACGCCGACGGCCCGATTGCATCCGAGGTGAAGCTCGCCGACGGCAAGATCTGGAAGAACGTCACGATCCCGGAGAAGGCCAAGGTCGCCGAGACGCTGGACGAGTACCGCGCCGCGCACAAATACAATCTCACCGACGAGAATCTGCGCGCCTTCAATGCCGAAGTGCCGATCTTCGTGCAGTGGGACGACCACGAGGTGACCAACAACTGGTCGCCGTCGAAGGAGCTGCCGGCGACCTACAAGGAGCGCGACATCGCGCTGCTCGCGGCGCGCGGCGCCCGAGCCTTCCACGAAATGTATCCGATGCGCGAGAGCATCAACGAGCCGGGCCGCGTCTACCGCCAGATATCCTACGGCCCGCATCTCGATGTGTTCATGCTCGACGAACGCAGCTATCGCGGCCCGAACGGCCCCAATCTCGACACCGCTTACGGCCCCGCGAGCTACTTCCTCGGCCCGGACCAGATCGCCTGGCTCAAGCGCGGCCTTCTGAACTCGCGCGCGACCTGGAAGGTGATCGCGTCCGACATGCCGCTCAGCCTCGTCGTCTCAGACACGCCGAGGGGCGGATCTGAAGCGTTCGCACAAGGCGACGGCCCGGTGCGCGGCCGCGAGTTCGAGATCGCCGACCTCCTGCGCTTCATCAAGATGGCGCCGATCAGCAATACAGTATGGCTGACCGCGGACGTGCACTACGCCGCCGCGCACTATTACGATCCCAACAAGGCGCAGTTCCAGGACTTCGAGCCGTTCTGGGAGTTCGTCTCGGGCCCGCTGCATGCGGGCACCTTCGGCCCGAACGCGCTCGACAACACCTTTGGGCCGGAGGTGCGCTTCATCAAGGCGCCGGGCAGGGACAACCAGAACCTGCCGCCATCCGCCGGCATGCAGTTCTTCGGCCACGTCAAGATCGACGGCGCCTCCGGCCAGATGACGGTGACGCTGCGCGACCGCGCCGACGTCGCGCTGTGGTCGACCACACTCGATCCGAAGCCTGCCTGACGCTCGAGGGAGCTCAGCCGCTAGCAACGGCCGATCACGCTCCGCGCGTGCGGAGCGCGGTCTCCAGGGCGTCGGACGAGCAAGGCTTCTGCAGCCGCGGCCGCGCCTTGAACGCGGCCGGGATGCTGGTCTCGGCGCCGTAGCCGGTCACGAAGACGAAGGGAATTTGCGCGGCCGTCAGCCGCTCGGCGACGGCGAAGCTCTTCTCGCGGCCAAGCTCGACGTCGAGCAGCGCGAAATCAGGCGCACGCGCCGCGATCGCGGCCAGCGCCTGCGCCACCGATCCCACGGTGCGCACGCTCGCCACGCCAAATCCGAGCAGGCGATCCTCGAAATCGATCGCAATGATCGGATCGTCCTCGACGATGAGGACATCGGCGGGGACATCGGCCAAGCCGTCCGGGGAAGCAGGTATCATGATCCTGGCTATCGAGGTCTGCATCATTTTCCGATCAGGACAGCCTCATCCTGACGCCTGCGCCCAGCGCATCGGAGGGTTCCCGGAACGAAACTCACCACACAACAGTTGGGCCGTCTGTCCACTTGTACACACAGCGGACGAACGGACCTCGTTAGTGTCGAGAGGAGAGCAGGGGATTTACGATGGACGTGCGCACCAGCAAGACAACCGAGGTCGACAGCCGGCCGGCCAACAATCTGCTGCGACGTTTGAACCCGGCGGACTACGCGCTGCTCGCGCCCCACGTCATCGTGGACGACGCCGCGGCCAACGAGCTGCTCTACAGTCCCGGCGACGATGTCCAGGTCGTGCACTTTCCCTGCGGACCGGCGCTCGCGACCTTCCTCGTTCCCAATGAAGACGGCCGCGACGTCGAGACCATTCTGGTCGGCCGCGAAGGGGCGGTGGGCGGAATCGTCAGCGAGGGATTTCTGCCGGCCTACACCCGCATCTGCGTGAAGTTCGGCGGCCCGTTTGCGCGCGTCAACGTCGCCAAGCTGGAAGCGGCAAAGCTTCGCTCGGCCTCGCTGCGCAACATCTTCGCCCGCTACGCGGACTGCATGCTGGCGCAGATCTTCCAGTCCACCGCCTGCAACGCCATCCACTCGATCGAGCAGCGCACGGCGAAGTGGATCCTGGCGGCGATGGAGCGCACCGGTGACGAGAGCAGCGTGCCGCTGACGCATGAGCAGCTCGCGACTTTGCTCGGCGTCGGCCGCAGCTATGCGAGCCGCGTGCTGCAATCGTTCAAGGCCGAGGGTGTGCTGGACACGCGGCGCGGCTCGATCCTGGTCCGCAACCACGATGGCCTGCGCCAGCGCGCCTGCCTCTGCAACGACGCCGTGAAGCTGCATTTCGAGGAGGTGCTGCGTGGGGTCTACCCGACCGAAGAGACCAGCCCCAGCTCAGCACAGGGCTGATCGGGCCCCGTTCCCGGCTAAAGGGCCGGTTTGGTGCGGGATTTGAGCTAAGTCCCGGGGATTCCCGGACAAAATTCAGTCAACCAAGGCCCAAAGAACACATTGTTTTTTGGCGGTTTTTGCCTATATTGCGCCGCAACGCATAGGGTGCCCGGTCGATATGGCCGGGCTTCCTTTTTGGGCGGAAAGCCCCCGTTTCCAGTCTTCCAGCGTTGTTTCGAAATAAGGTCCCGGCTTGACCGGCGAGATCGCGCTTAACCCATTGTCCGACCGCAAAGAAGCTCACCCATGAACCTTCGCAACATCGCCATCATCGCCCACGTCGACCACGGCAAGACCACTCTGGTCGACAAGCTGCTGCAGCAGTCCGGCACCTATCGCGACAACCAGCGCCAGGTCGAGCGCGCGATGGATTCCAACGATCTGGAACGCGAGCGCGGCATCACCATTCTGGCCAAATGCACCTCGGTGCATTGGGAAGACACCCAGATCAACATCGTCGACACCCCCGGCCACGCCGACTTCGGCGGTGAGGTCGAGCGTATCCTGTCGATGGTCGACGGCGTGATCGTGCTGGTCGACGCCGCTGAAGGCCCGATGCCGCAGACCAAATTCGTGGTCGGCAAGGCGCTCAAGCTCGGCCTGAAGCCGATCGTCGCCATCAACAAGGTCGATCGTCCTGACGCCCGCATCTCCGAAGTCGTCAACGAGGTGTTCGACCTGTTCGCGGCGCTGGACGCCACCGACGAGCAGCTCGACTTCCCGATTCTCTACGGCTCGGGCAAGAACGGCTGGATGGCTGACTCGCCGGACGCATCCCATGACGTGGGCATGAAGCCGCTGTTCGATCTCGTGCTCAAGCATGTGGCGCCGCCGGTGGTCGAGGAAGGTCCGTTCCGGCTGCTCGGCACCATTCTCGAGGCCAACCCCTATCTCGGCCGCATCATCACCGGCCGCATCACATCCGGCACGGTTAAGCCGAACCAGGCCGTGAAAGTGCTGTCACGTGACGGCAAGCTGGTGGAAACCGGCCGGATCAGCAAGATCCTGGCGTTCCGCGGCCTCGAGCGCCAGCCGGTCGATATTGCCGAAGCTGGCGACATTGTCGCCATCGCCGGACTGCCCAAGGGCACCGTGGCCGACACGTTCTGCGATCCGTCCGTCGAGATCCCGCTGCAGGCGCAGCCGATCGATCCGCCGACCGTATCGATGTCGTTCATCGTCAACAACTCGCCGCTCGCCGGCACCGAAGGCGACAAGGTCACCAGCCGCCTGATCCGCGATCGCCTGTTGCGCGAGGCCGAGGGCAACGTCGCGCTGCGCGTGGTCGAGTCCCAGGACAAGGACGCGATGGAAGTATCGGGTCGCGGCGAATTGCAGCTCGCGATCCTGATCGAGACCATGCGCCGCGAGGGCTTTGAGCTCTCCGTGTCGCGCCCGCGCGTCGTGTTCCAGAAGGACGAAGCGACCGGCGCCACGCTGGAGCCGATCGAGGAAGTCGTGATCGACGTCGACGAGGAGCATTCCGGCGTCGTCGTGCAGAAGATGAGCGAGCGCAAATCCGAGCTGATCGAGATGAGGCCGTCCGGCGGCAACCGCCTGCGTCTGGTGTTCTACGCGCCGACCCGCGGCCTGATCGGCTACCAGGGCGAGCTGATGACCGATACCAAGGGCACGGCGATCATGAATCGTCTGTTCCACAACTACCTGCCCTACAAGGGCCCGATCCAGGGCCGCCGCAACGGCGTGCTGATCTCCAACGACCAGGGCGACGCAGTCGCCTATGCCATGTTCAAGCTGGAAGACCGCGGCCCGATGATGATCGAGCCCGGCTGGAAGGTCTACAAGGGCATGATCGTCGGCGAACATACCCGCGACAACGATCTCGAGATCAACGTGCTCAAGGGCAAGCAGCTCACCAACATCCGCACGACCTCGAAGGACGAGGCTGTGCGCCTGACCCCGCCGATCCGGATGACCTTGGAAAAGGCGCTCGCCTATATCGAGGACGACGAGCTGGTGGAGATCACCCCGAAGTCGATCCGCCTGCGCAAGAAGCACCTCGACCCGAACGAGCGCAAGCGCGCGGAAAAGTCCAAGGAAGCGGTGGCGTAAAGCCACTGTCTCGCGCCCCGGACGCAGCGCAGCACGCCAGTGATGCGCTGCTGAGCCGGGGCCCAGTATTCTCACCACCTGCACATCACCTTGGGTCCCGGCTCTGCGGAGCGGCGTTACACGCCGCACCGCGTCCGGGACACGAGAGCTGCATATCTGGCCGGCTTCAGCACACCCCACGAACGTGCTAGAGCCCGCCCATGGGTTCTCTCCCCTCATCCGTCGACGTCGCCATCATCGGCGCGGGTGCCGCCGGCCTCGGCGCCGCGCATGCGCTGCAAGGCACCGGCCTCTCCGTGATCGTGCTGGAAGCGCGCGGTCGTCTCGGCGGCCGGGCCTGGACCGTGCAGGCCTCACCTGAAGTCACGTTCGACGTCGGCTGCGGCTGGCTGCACTCCGCCGACAAAAACTCCTTCGTCGATATCGCGCGAAAACTCGATTTCGAGGTCAACAAGGACCTGCCGCCCTGGCGCGAGCGCGCTTTCGGCAACGCATTTCCGAAAGAGAAGCGCGACGATTTCATGCGCGCGATGGACGCGTTCTATCAGCGTCTCTGGCAAGCCGCGCAAAAGGGCAAGGACGAGCCCGCGAGCCGGAGTTTGGAGCCCGGCAACCGCTGGAACCCGATGATCGACGCAGTCTCGACCTATATCAACGGCTGCGAACTGAAGGACATGTCGACGCTGGACTGGGACGCTTATGAGGACAGCGACCTCAACTGGCGTGTCCGGCGCGGCTACGGCGCCCTGATCGCCGCTTATGGCGCGCCCTGCCCGGTGGCGCTGAACTGCAACGTCACGCTGATCGATCATTCCGGCCAGCGCATCCGCCTCACGACATCGCAGGGCAATCTGGCCATCGACAAGGTGATCGTCACGGTGCCGACGAATCTGATCGCGGACGAAGCCATCCATTTCTCGCCGCCGCTCCCCGCCAAGGTCGATGCGGCGGCCGGCCTGCCACTCGGTGTCGACGACAAGGTGACGCTGGCACTCGACGACGCCGAAGCCTTCCCGAAGGAAGGCAATCTGCGCGGCGCCACCATGCGCACCGAGATGGGCACCTATCACATCCGTCCGTTCGGCCAGCCCTGCATCGAAGGCTTTTTCGGCGGCAGTTTTGCCCGCGAGCTGGAAGATGCCGGCGCAGGCGCCATCGCCGCGCACAGCATCGACGAAATTGCAGGCTTTCTCGGCAACGACATCCGCCGCAAGCTGAAGCCGCTCTACGAGTCGCGCTGGGCGCATGATCCGTTTGCGAGAGGCTCCTACTCGCACGCCCTGCCTGGACACGCCGGCGACCGCGCCGTGCTGGCCGCGCCGGTGGATGGACGGCTGTTCTTTGCCGGCGAAGCCACGTCGCCAAATTTCTTCACGACGGCGCATGGGGCGCGAGACAGCGGCGAGCGGGCAGCGGGAGAAGTGCTCACGGCTCTACGCAAACCATAACCACGAACTCTGTCATTGCGAGCGCAGCGCGCAGCGAAGCAATGACGAGTCACTCGATCACCCGCGCCCGCAAGTCGGCATCGGGCACGAAGCACGCATCGTACTTTCCAAAGACGCGGTAGCGGTTGCGCGCGATGAGGCTGTACACGGGGTCCCGCAGCGGCTTCGGCACGGCGAACAGCGCACTCACCCAGCCCCAACCGGGGAGCTGCGATAAGACTGTCAGTGCAGCGTCGGACGTCATGTACACCTCGCCGCCATGGACCACGGCATTGGTGTCGGGGTCATCGGGATCAATACCGAAGTTGCGCGCGAGCTTCGCGCCGTAGTCCGACTGGATCGGCGTGAAGCGAAACCGCTTGGCCTTATCGCGCGCAGCGACGAACCGCACCCAGCGCGAGCAGAAGATGCAGACGCCGTCGAACAGGATCACGTCATCGTCGGGCCATTTCGGCATCATGGTTTGTACGACCTAGCTGACTTGGTTTGGTCGAGGGCGCGGTCGAGCTCGCCGCGCGCGGCTTTCACACCCGTCTCGAGCTCGATCATCCAATGGCCCTCGCTGCCTATCGCAGGTAGGGTGCGAAAATCGACCTTGCCGCCGCCGCGAAACGCATCCGCCAGTCTTCGCGAAAACGCCGGCGCGAAATAGCTGTCATTGGCCGCAACCAGCCATGTGACGGGAATGCGCGCCGGCTTGCCGAACTCGGCCGCAGCAGCAAGCAGCGTCTGTGGCGCACAGATCCGGTTTGCCTCGTCATTGGCATGGCCGCCGCGCCCCGGCGCAAACGCGACGATCGCGGAGATCACATTCGGATCAGCGCCGGCAAGCGCCAGCGCGCCCCAGCCGCCGGCGGAATGGCCGATCACCACCGCGGCATCCTTGCGAATGAAATCCTGGTTGCGCAAGAACTCCAGTGCGCGCGAAATCTCGTCGGCCGTGGCGCGGGCAGAACGCGCATAGTCCGCTTCGTCGCAGCCGCCCTGGTCCTCGACATAGCGGCCGCCGGTCGCGCCATGGCCGAGCCGCTCCGGCACCAGCACGGCAAAGCCGCGCGCGACCAGAAACGCTGCGAGCGCGCGGTATTCCGGCTGCGGCATTTGCGCGCGACGCAACACGTTCTGCGTCGAGGCATGCGCGATGACGGCGAGCCGAAACGGACCCGCGCCAGGCGGGCGGAACAGCAGCGCATGCGCGGCGATGTCGGTATCCGGTGACGGCACGCGCCACTCTTGCCGGCGAAACGGTTCGCCCTCCGCGCCCGACGACCCAAGCGTGACCTGGGCGCACAGAGGCGACGCGGTCAGCAGGGACAGCAGAGGCAAGAGCGCGAGGATGTTGAAGAGCCGCATGAATGGCCGGAGGCGAACACGGACAACGACAGCCAGACTAGTCGGAACGAATCATTCCGGGCGGACTTTCTGCGTTGCCATCGCCGTTCATGCGTTGCCGAAAGGCAGTTTCGCACCGACGCATGGCAGGCAAGTACCATTCGAAATGGCGCGCTGTCTTTTTTCGGTACAACATGGTTAAAAGACTGATGCAGAAAGTCCACACGTTAACCGATAATTAACGATAGGTCTTGCCGCCGGCGCGGCGACTTGGTTTGATCACGCCCATGAGCACAACCCTGATCGAGGTCCGGCCGGCCAAAGCTGCAGATGCAACTGCGGTGGCGTCCACCCATGACGAAGCCTGGCGTTCCGCCTATCAGGGCATCATTCCCGGCGGTGAGCTGGAGAAGCTGATCAACCGTCGCGGCCCGCAATGGTGGGACAGCGCCATCCGCAAGGGCAGCCGCGTCAGCGTGCTCGTGTTCGGCGACAAGATCGCAGGCTACGCCAATTACGGCCGCAACCGCGCCCGCAGCCTGCATTTCGACGGAGAGATCTACGAGCTGTACTTGCGTCCCGAATTTCAGGGTCTCGGCTTCGGCCGTCGCCTGTTCACCGCGGCTCGCCGCGACCTGATGCAGAGCGGGCTCAAGAGCATGGTGGTGTGGGCGCTCTCGGACAACGATCCCGCCACCGAGTTCTATCGGGCGCTGGGCGGCCGCATGGTGGCGCGCTCCTCCGAGCGGTTCGGGCCGAAGTCGCTCGACAAGGTTGCCTTCGCCTGGACCAATTGAGCTGCTGAAACACTGGCCGGCAGCGTTCCCCATCCGTCGATACCGTTGACCTTCGGGCCGGTGATCGCTGGATTCATTATTTCACAAAAACGCGATGGATTGGCGGGCCAAGCCCGCGTATGACAGCGCCAAAATCGCTGCCGGGCGCGATTTAACCTCGGCAACAACGGAGCCTTGAATGCGTATCGATGCGGTCTCGATCGGGAAAAACGTCCCCCACGACGTCAACGTCATCATCGAAGTCCCCGTGGGCGGCGAACCGATCAAATACGAGATGGACAAGGAAGCCGGCACGCTGGTGGTCGACCGCTTCCTCTACACGCCGATGCGTTACCCCGGTAACTACGGCTTCATCCCGCACACGCTGTCCGATGACGGCGACCCCTGCGACGTGCTGATCATCAACACCCGCGCCATCATCCCGGGCGCCGTCATGAGCGTGCGCCCGGTCGGCGTGCTCTTCATGGAAGACGAAGCCGGCGGCGACGAGAAGATCCTGGCGGTGCCGTCGTCGAAGCTGACGCAGCGCTACGACAAGGTGAAGTCGTACTCCGACCTGCCCGACATCACGCTGCAGCAGATCCAGCACTTCTTCGAGCACTACAAGGATCTCGAGAAGGGCAAGTGGGTGAAGATCCTGCGCTGGGGCGGCCCGGAAGACGCACAGAAGCTGATCCTCGAAGGCATCGAGCGCGAGAAGAAGAAGAAGGGCTGAGGCACCATGTCCCGGACGCGGCGCGGCATGCAATGACGCGACGCTGAGCCGGGACCCAGAAGGCCGCAAGCATGGGCCCCGGCTCAGCAGCGCCATAGCGCGTCGAAGACGCGCGTTAAACGCGCTTATGTCACGCTGCGCTGCGTCCGGGGCACGAGAACTTCAACTGCTACACTGCCGGCTTCGGCAGGCCCGCGATCGCGCAGGCCGCGCGCAGCGTATTCACCAGCAGGCACGCCACGGTCATCTGGCCGACGCCACCCGGCACCGGCGTGATCGCGCCGGCGACGGCGAGCGCTTCCTGATAGGCGACGTCGCCGACGAGGCGCGTCTTGCCATCCTCCTTCGGAATACGGTTGATGCCGATATCGATCACGGTCGCGCCCGGCTTCAGCCAGTCGCCGCGCACCATCTCCGGCTTGCCGACCGCGGCATAGACGAGGTCGGCGCGCTTCACGAGCCCGGGCAGATCGCGCGAGCGCGAATGCGCGATGGTCACCGTGGCGTTCTCGTTCAGCAACAGCTGCACCAAGGGACGGCCGACCAGATTGGAGCGGCCGATGACGATGGCGTTCATGCCTTCGAGCGAAGCGTGCACGCTCTTGGTCAGGATGATCGAGCCGAGCGGCGTGCAGGGTGACAGCGCCTCAAAGCCGCCGGCGAGCCGGCCGGCATTGTTCGGATGCAGGCCGTCAACGTCCTTGGCGGGGTCGATGGCGTTGATGACGGCCTCGGTGTTCAGCCCCTTCGGCAGCGGCAGCTGCACCAGGATGCCGTGCACCGCCGGATCGCGGTTGAGTTTTGAGACGACGGCCAGCAGGTCCGCTTGAGACACGTCGGCCGGCAGCTTGTGCTCGAACGAGGCCATGCCGGCGGCCTGGGTCTGGGTGTGCTTGGAGCGGACATAGACCTCGCTGGCGGGATCATTGCCGACCAGGACCACTGCGAGACCCGGCACCAGATCGTGCTCGCGCTTGACGCGGGCCACCTCGTCGGCGACGCGGCCACGGAGTTCCGCCGCAATGACTTTTCCATCGATGATTTTGGCGGTCATGTCAGTTCCCTCAGTCGCTTGATTGGGCTGATGCGAGCTGGCGCAGGGCTTCGCCGAGCCGCACCGGATCTCCGTCGACCGCGATCTGCTTCAGCCGCGAGGTCGCCCCGGATAGCAATTTGACAGCGGCCTTGGGGACACCAAGCGATTTCGCCAGCAGGACCAGAACGGCCTTGTTGGCTTCGCCGCCATCGGCGATCGCGCGCACCCGCACCTTGAGTACGCTGCGGCCGTCGGCCAGCTGCTCGATCCCGTCGATGGCGTCCCGGCCGCCGCGCGGCGTCACCCGCAGCGCGATGCTGATTCCTGCGGCCGCATAGCGCCAGGGCTCTTTCGCAACCAAGGCGCTCCGCCTGCTTAGATC